>NZ_JAGGQK010000005.1:0-58031 GCF_018613355.1 Bacillus sp. ISL-35
ACATTATCTAGTTTTGAGGGAATAAAACCTCAAATCAAATAGTCTGGTAGCGATGGCGAGAAGGTCACACCCGTTCCCATACCGAACACGGAAGTTAAGCTTCTCAGCGCCGATGGTAGTTGGGGGTTTCCCCCTGTGAGAGTAGGACGCCGCCGGGCACACGAAAGAACAGCTGTAATGGCTGTTCTTTTTTTGCGTCTAGAAAAGGAGATTTTTTTCCGTCATCCTGAGCAACATAAATTGTTCTATTTTATCAAGTTGGTCGATATCTTTGCCAAAGTGGTCGATATATCTCTGGATTTGGTCGATATATTTGAAAATTCGCCGATATAATCAAAAATGTGGTCGATAAAACCAAAAAATCGCCAATAAAACGTCAAAATGGATGCTCGTGAACCACTCGCAGCTACTCTTTTAAGATAAATCTCCGCATCTAATGGAAATTTTTCAAGAAATATCACAAAACGTTGGTCTAAATCTTCAAACTAAGTCCTCCCGCTTACATTTTGATAAAGAATAAGAGATCCTTCCCGGTTTTAGCTTGAGAACGGCTTAATCAAATAATAAACCAACCTAAATTGTTATAAGACATACAAGGAAATCGAATGTCAATCATAAAATATAAAACAATTAAACTTTCTAAAATATTATTCGGAAAATTGTATACAAAATTGGGCTCCTGGCAACAATAGGTGTACGGAGGTGGAGAATTTGGGTTCGCTTTTAGCTAAGAATCAAATCGGGAAGACGTGTGTGATTTGCGAACAGACGAAAACAGCTGGCATACACCTGTATACATCATTTATTTGCACAGACTGTGAGAGCATCATGATCAAGACAGATACGAGTGATCCTCAATATAAATATTACGTGGAGAAATTAAGGAAAGTAACTAAACCAGGTATTTACAGTTAAAAGTCCATTTTGGGCTTTTATTTTTTTTGCCGTAAAACAGTGTTAGAATAGATAGGTGTGAAAATGACGATAAAGGTGAGAATATGGATCAATCGAAGACCCCCTTGTATTCCCGATTGGTGGGGCATGCTGAAAGGAAATCTTTGTCCTTCCATGTACCGGGCCATAAAAATGGGGCTGTTTTTCATGACAAGGGACAGAGTTTTTTTAATGATATTCTAAAACTGGATGGCACTGAAATAACGGGACTGGATGATTTTCATTCTCCCGAGGGAGTTATTTTAGAGGCTGAAGAGTTGCTCACAGACTTATATAAAACGGAAAAAAGCTTTTTTTTAATAAATGGATCGACTGTCGGGAACCTGGCAATGATCCTTGCTGCGGTTAATGAAGATGATGTTGTGCTGGTCCAGCGCAACTCCCATAAATCAATCATGAATGCGCTTAGACTCGCTAAAGCGAGGCCGGTGTTCATCAGCCCGGAGTTTAACCGGGAATACGGTGTTGCCGCAGGACTAAATTACTCGTCCGTAGAATCAGCAATCCAGCAGTATCCCGGGGCAAAGGCACTCATACTGACATACCCCAATTATTACGGATTAACGTATGACCTTAAAAGCCTCATTGACATGGCTCATCGTAATCATATTCCTGTATTGGTGGATGAGGCACATGGTGTGCATTTCATCGCGGGGGACTATTTTCCGAAGTCAGCAGTTGAGCTTGGTGCTGATCTTGTTGTGCAATCGGCACATAAGACTCTGCCGGCCATGACAATGGGGGCGTTCCTTCATTATCAGACCGAGCGGGTACCGATGAGCAAGCTGAAGTTTTACTTGCAGGCGCTGCAGTCAAGCAGTCCTTCCTATCCGTTGATGGCATCACTGGATTTGGCCCGGAGCTATTTGGGCAGCTATAATCAGGCAGACCTGTCTTATTTGAAAGCAGTATTGCAAAAATTCCAGGTAAGCCTCGAGCAGCTGGAATCGATTCGGGTTTTACCGGGAGATGACCCGCTTAAGTTAACCATTCGGTCATGGTCCGGCTTCGAGCTGCAAACTAGACTTGAAGCGAAAGGGATTTTTACAGAATTGGCTGACCCTTATAATGTGCTGCTCGTTCTGCCTTTACTTAAAAAGAATATGGCACATTACCTGCAGGAAGCAGCTGCTAATATTAAAGAGGTTGTCAGCACGATTCCCAAAATAGTCAATCAACCGGAATCGAAACTAACGGATAAAGGTATTTCCACACTGGCAGCGAGCTATAAAGAGATGGAGAATCAGCCCAGTGAGTATATACCACTGGAAGAGGCGGCTGGCAGGGTTTGCGCGGAACAGATCATTCCGTACCCTCCCGGAATACCCCTTTGCCTGCCAGGGGAATTCATCACTGAAGAAGATATTCACACAATCATCTATTTAATAGGAAAAGAAGCGAAAATCCAGGGCGGAGACTATTTGCATGCTGGTAAAATAAATGTGTTTCAGAGTTGGAGGATGTAGATGGACAAGGGTATATTTATTACAGTCGAGGGGCCGGACGGTTCAGGGAAAACGACCATCATTCAGATGCTGGCGGAGAAGCTAGAAAAAGAAGGATATGAGATCGTGGCGACACGTGAACCAGGTGGAATCGAGATCGCTGAACAAATCAGGCAAGTCATCCTCGATCCGGAAAATACAGCAATGGATCCGCGCACGGAAGCCCTTTTATATGCGGCAGCCAGAAGGCAGCATCTTGCCGAGAAGGTCAAGCCGGCGTTGGAAAAAGGGAAAATTGTTTTATGTGACCGATTTGTCGACAGTTCACTGGCTTACCAGGGCCATGCCCGCGGGTTGGGCATTGACGAGGTTTATTCAATTAACCAGTTTGCGATTGAAAGCATGATGCCAAAAATGACACTGTATTTTGATGTAGCACCAGAGGTTGGGCTTGAAAGGATAAATAAAAATAAGGGTCGTGAAGTGAATCGTCTCGATTTGGAGAAGCTGGAATTCCACCAGAAGGTAAGGAAAGGCTATATGATGCTTGCCGAGCGATTCCCGGACAGGATTGTCACAATTGACGCTTCCAAGGAATTAGATGCGGTTTTCGAACAAGCCGAAACAAAAATTAAAGAACTATTGAATAGCTAAAAACGGAAAAACAAGCCTTGGTTCGATCAGGCTTGTTTTTTATCTGGTGAAAATCGAGGAAATAGCAGCTGTGAAGAGGCAATAACTAGCAGATGGTTATTTCTATAGGTAATTTTTTTACAAATAAGCAGATTTCTTAGCTAAACTGCATACAAAACCTCCTATCGATGATTCTCCATGGATTAATTTCATCTGGAAGCGAATGGAATTTTACGTTTATATCATGTGTTGTCCCAGGAATCCTGTTATAATAAGGATACAACTGTTACGGAAGCAAATTTAATGCCAATAAAAAAACTAGGGGGTACATGAATGAAGTTAATTTTAGCTGTGGTCCAGGACCAGGATAGCAACCGCCTTTCAAATGCTTTGGTCGACCATAATTTCCGTGCAACGAAGATGGCCAGTACAGGTGGATTCCTGAAATCAGGGAATACCACGTTTATCATAGGAACAGAAGACATCAGAGTGGATAAGGCGTTGGAGGTCATCAGAGATAACTGTAAGTCTCGAGACCAGCTTGTGGCACCTGTCTCACCAATGGGAGGAAATGCGGACTCGTATGTTCCATACCCTGTCGAAGTCGAGGTTGGCGGAGCAACTGTCTTCGTATTGCCTGTCGAGAAGTTTCATCAATTTTAACGGGAAATGCCCGGAGGTTTTAGCACCAAATGAAAATTAATCAAGATATGCGCCTTAACATAGATAAAGTGCGCCAGGATCAGAAACAACAGCCTGGCGGCGGCATCAAGTTCAATGAACTGGTGGAGAAACAGGAACATAAATTGCAAATCGGTCAGCTTCAGCAATTAATGAAGGAAGTGGAATCTGCCGGCGAGAGGCTTGCACGGTCCAGGACTTTCAAGGATCTTGCCAAGTTCAAGACGCTGGTGAAGCAATTCGTTAAAGAAGCAGTCAATTTTGGAATGGAGCTCAAGCACTCGCATAGCTGGAATCAATATGGTGAAGGGCGATCTTTGAAGCTTGTGGAAACAATTGATGATAAGCTGGTCGAGTTGACGGATGAGCTGATGAAGAAAAAGGATGAACAGATCGATATCCTCGGCAAGATTGGGGAAGTCAAAGGCCTGTTGATCAATTTATATACGTAAGTGAGTGATCGCCTTGGCAAAGACGTGGGACGAGCTGGAGAGACTCCAGCCGAATGTTTTGAAGATGATAAAAAACAGCATCCTGAAAAATCGGGTCGCCCATGCCTATTTATTTGAGGGAATGAGGGGCACCGGCAAAAAGGAGATTAGTATACTCCTTGCCAAGAGCATCAATTGCCAGGCTCCGGTGGATGGCTATAAACCTTGCGAAAACTGTTTGAACTGCAAAAGGATCAACCATGGGAACCACCCGGATATCCATCTTGTCGAACCAGATGGCCTTTCGATCAAGAAAGGGCAGATCCAGCTGCTGCAGGAGGAGTTTTCGAAAACAGGGGTAGAGTCGAAGAACAAGCTTTACACGATTGTCCATGCTGACCGGATGACGACCAATGCGGCGAACAGTTTGCTGAAGTTCCTTGAGGAACCTCATGCAGGGACTGTAGCTGTGTTGATCACCGAACAGGCCCAGCAAATGCTTCCGACCATCTTATCCAGATGCCAAATGATCAATTTCACTCCATTATCTCCTAAAAATATGGCAGAACAATTGATAGCAAACGGGGTTCACCCGCATTTGGCCCCGCTGCTGGCACAGCTGACGAATAATTTGGAAGAAGCTTTAGAGATAAGTAGTGATGATTGGTTTGCACAAGCACAAAAAATAGTGTTAAAATTATATGAAGTGCTGAGGAAGAATTCGCTTGAAGCTATGGTCGCGCTTCAGGAGAACTGGTTCACGCACTTTAAAGAGAAAGAACAAATCGATCGTGGTTTGGATTTATTACTTCTTATTTTTAAGGATTTACTATACATTCAACTTGGCAAGAAGGACCAGGTTGTGTATCTAAACGAAAGCTCGCGTTTAGAACAATTTGCACTACAGACATCCGGACGGCGTCTTACCGAACAAATGGCAGCCATTCTGGAGGCGAAGAGGAAGCTGCATGCCAATATGAATCCCCAGCTGCTCATGGAAGAGCTGGTGTTAAAATTGCAGGAGGGATCTACACTTGTATGATGTAGTAGGTGTCCGCTTCAAGAAAGCGGGAAAGATTTATTATTTTGATCCCGGCGATCTCTCAATTCAAAAGGACGAATTCGTCATTGTCGAAACTGTAAGGGGCGTTGAGTACGGCAGAGTGGTCATTCCCCGAAAGCAAGTCGGCGAAAACGATGTGGTCCTGCCTCTGAAAAAGGTCGTCAGAATTGCAGATCAGAAGGATCGTCTTATTGTCGAGGAGAACAAAACAGCTGCAAAGGAAGCATACGATGTTTGCAGTGATAAAGTGAACGAACATCAGCTTGATATGAAGCTTGTTGATGTTGAATATACATTTGACCGCAACAAAGTCATTTTTTACTTTACGGCTGACGGCCGCGTTGATTTCCGGGAATTGGTCAAGGATCTGGCATCCATCTTCCGGACAAGGATCGAGCTTCGCCAGATTGGTGTCAGGGATGAAGCAAAAATGCTTGGCGGAATAGGGCCATGCGGCAGGATGCTTTGCTGCTCTACGTACCTGGGAGACTTTGAACCTGTTTCAATCAAGATGGCCAAGGATCAAAACCTCTCACTCAATCCAACAAAGATTTCCGGTCTTTGCGGCAGGCTGATGTGCTGTTTGAAATATGAGAACGACGAATATGAAACAGCGAAAGAGGAGCTGCCAGACCTTGGTGAAACAATCGTGACACCAGATGGACGCGGAAAAGTCGTCGGATTGAACATCCTGGAGCGAGTCATGCAAGTCGATATCCCGGGACAGGAACGCGTTCTGGAATATACACTTGAGGAAATACAGGAAGCAGGAGCTGTATCGTTGCAATCATCCACAGATTAATGAGGTGGAACAGGTGGATAAAAAAGATATCTTTGACTCAGTAAGTAATATGGAAGCGCAGATCGGTGATTTATACCGTCAGCTTGGTGAGTTAAAACAGCATTTGGCAGAGGTTCTGGAAGAGAATAATGCACTAAAGCTGGAAAATGAGCATATAAGACGCCGTCTGGATCAAACCATTGGTAAAAAAGATCCAAACATTAAGAAAAGCGGCAAGGAGAACAGCAATCAGGCACAGGCTGATAAAAACGTAGTCGACATCGGTGAAGGCTATGACAATCTTGCCCGCCTGTACCAGGAAGGCTTCCACATCTGCAACCTGCATTTTGGCAGCCCGCGGAAAGAAGATTGCTTGTTCTGCCTGTCCTTTCTTAATAAAAAGTAATTGGCAGCCTTCCTTTATAGGGAAGGCTATTTTTACGAGATAAAAAAGTGGAATTTTACTTCGAGAAATGTCCAGCTCCAGCGCCTAGCCCCTCGAGTCGACTGGCTAGCTGCGGCTCCTAACTCCTCGAGACGTTTCGGTCCTGCCAATGAAGTCAAAAAAACGACTTCACTGTCAGGCCCTCCAACGCTTGTCGGAGTTGAGCAGTCGCCTCCGCTTTTCGATTTCAGTCCTGCCAATGAAATCAAAGAACGACTTCACTGTCAGGCCCTCCAGCGCTTGTCGGGGCTGACCAAGGCGTTTGCGCTTTTCTAATAAGTTCTGTTTTTGGAGGAACGAAAATGGTAAACATACGAGAAGATGAACGACTGGATTATTTGCTCGCGGAGGATTTGCGGATCATCCAGAGCCCGAAAGTGTTTTCTTTTTCCCTGGATGCGGTCCTGCTTGCAAGGTTTGTCTGGGTGCCAATCCAAAAGGGGAAGATTGTGGATCTTTGCAGCGGGAATGGAGTGATTCCATTGTTTTTAAGTGCGAGGACGAAAGGGACAATCACCGGGGTCGAAATCCAGGAAAGGCTGTACGATATGGCCGTCCGCAGCATTGAATACAATCAATTAAACGACCGTCTCCACATGGTTCACGGGGACTTAAAGGATGCACCGAAACAGCTTGGCTTTGAAAAATACGATGTCGTAACCTGCAATCCGCCCTATTTTCCGACTCCATCTAAGGAAGAAATCAATATAAATGAACACTTGGCGATTGCACGCCATGAGATTCTTTGCACACTTGAGGATGCTATTCGGTCGGCAAGCCAGCTTGTTAAACAAGGTGGGAAGGTGGCGTTTGTCCACCGTCCGGGAAGGCTGATTGACATCATTGAGCTAATGCGGAAATACCGGCTTGAGCCCAAACGGATTCAATTTGTCTATCCAAAGGCAGGGAAGGAAGCGAATACGCTGCTGGTGGAAGCCATAAAGGATGGCAGCCCTGACCTTAAGATCCTTGAGCCATTGACAGTTTATGATGAAAATAATGAATATACCCCAGTGATAAAAGAGATGTTATATGGAAGCAAATAAGTAAAGGCTCTTTTCTGGAACTTTGTTGCCATTTGCTGCAAAATTGCATTGAAGGACCTAGGTAACTTCGCTAAATGGACGATTTAGACGAGAAAAGAGCTTGCAAACTATTTACACACCGGCAAAACGCCTTATAATACGTTAAGATCGGCTTTAGGATTTTAACAACAATCATTACGAAACAGCCTAAGTAAAAGAGGAACGGGTGGTTTGAATGCAGCAGCAAAAAAGTTTTGACCGTGAGAATGAAAAAGGAATCCTATATCTGGTGCCTACACCAATCGGAAACCTGGAGGACATGACCTTCAGGGCGATCAGGATCATGAAGGAAGCGGATTTGATTGCCGCGGAGGATACTAGAAATACTAAAAAGCTGTGCAATTACTTTGAGATTGAAACGCCCGTTACCAGCTATCATGAACATAATAAAGAAAGCAGTGGGCATAAGCTTGTCGAAAAATTGAAGGACGGAGCTAAAATTGCGCTGGTCAGCGATGCGGGAATGCCGACGATATCCGACCCCGGTATGGAACTTGTGGCCGAGGCGATTGCCGAGGGGCTTACTGTGGTCCCGCTGCCGGGAGCAAACGCAGCACTTACCGCATTGATCGCCTCAGGGATTGAGCCGCAGCCTTTCTATTATTATGGTTTCCTTCAGAGAGGCAAAAAGGATAAAAGGAAAGAACTCGAACAGCTGGCTAAACAGGCAGCCACCATCATCTTATATGAATCACCACACAGATTGAAGGAGACACTGTCATTGATGCTGGAGGGACTGGGTGACCGCAGGATTGTCCTGTGCCGGGAATTAACCAAGAAATATGAAGAGTTCCTGAGAGGGACTGTTTCCGAAGCACTTGCCTGGTCTGAATCGGAGGAAGTGCGCGGTGAATTTGTCCTGATTATTGAGGGGGCGTCTGGAGACAGCCTGGAACAAGAAGAAAATCAATGGTGGGAAAAACTTAGCTTGACTGAACATGTGGAGCATTATATCTCTAAGGAAAAAATGAATTCCAAGGACGCCATCAAGCAAACAGCAAAGGACCGGGGCCTGCAAAAACGGGAAGTTTACCAGGCTTATCATATAGAAGAATGAAAATGTAAAAAGGCCGTGGATGCGATCCGCGGCCTTGATTATCTTTTATATTAAGCTTTTACAGGTTCGAAGCTTCCCTGGATTTCTTTAAGAAGCTGTTCAGCGCCTTCACGGCTAAGGATCAGCTTGCCGCCAGCCAATGTGATGTTGTTATCAGATACTTCACCAGTGATGTGGCAAGTCATGTTTGGCTTGTACTTCTTCAGGATGATGCGGTCATCATCAACATAGATTTCCAAAGCATCCTTTTCTGCGATGCCAAGAGTCCTTCTTAATTCGATTGGAATAACCACACGGCCAAGCTCATCAACTTTACGTACGATACCAGTAGATTTCATTTTGTATAATCTCCTCTCATTTTCCCTTATATGAAGTTCGTCATTTTTCGACAATTTTCTCTTATTGGTTTTATAATACCAGCGATTCCAATAACCGTCAATTAAATTATTTTTCTTTTGTTAGAAAAATTTTACACATGCCATGAACCTTATTATATCAAGGTTTTCGAGGGTGCGATATTGAAGGAAGTGAAGAATGGCGCGGGTTTTAGTTAATAGATTGTGAGAAATAATACTATTCACTGTATAATAATCACTACAAAATTCGACAAAATTCTACATTTTCTTCGACAAAATGTCACAGGTTTGTCATATTTGAAAGAGAAGGAACATTATTTTGTCATCAGGTATAATCTATTCCTAAAATTGGTTATGATTTTATTAGTGAAATCTCTTATGAACAGCGCCTGCCAAAAACAACTGAGGCGGGCTTTTTACTTTTATAATGAGGGAATAAGCATTTTGGATTCCCTATTTACAAAATACGTAAACTTTATAAGGAGAATGTCCGTAGCAGTAAATCTTTTTACAAATTTCGAGTTAATTTCCATCTTTATCGCTGCAACTCCCCGTTCACTCCGGGATTAGTAATCTCGAACTCTTACGTTTGAAAGCAGCAAATTTCCTTTAAGTGCTTCGGTAAAGTGTTAGGAATCCCGTTGCAATAACTGGTATAATAACTACTATTAGAAATGAACTAGCAGTTTTAGTTAAGGAGGATCTTCATGGAAGAGAAACTGAAAACCTTTTATCTTACAACCCCGATTTATTATCCAAGCGGCAATTTGCATATTGGCCACGCTTATACGACAGTAGCAGGCGATGCAATGGCACGCTATAAGAGACTGCGCGGTTATGATGTCATGTATTTGACTGGAACGGATGAGCACGGCCAAAAGATCCAGCGCAATGCCGAGGCAAAGGGTGTTACCCCGCAGCAATATGTAGATGAAATCGTTGCCGGCATCCAGGAGCTTTGGGGCAAACTGGATATTTCCTATAATGATTTTATCCGTACGACCCAGGATCGCCATAAGCAGATTGTCGAAAAGATTTTCGCCCAGCTATTGGAGCAGGGGGACATCTATCTTGATCAATATGAAGGCTGGTATTGCACACCATGCGAATCCTTCTATACAGACAGACAGCTAGAAGACGGCAATTGCCCGGACTGCGGCCGACCTGTTGAAAAGGTGAAGGAAGAATCATATTTCTTCAAAATGAGCAATTATGCAGACAGGCTGCTTCAATACTATGAAGAGAACCCTGACTTCATCCAGCCAGAATCCCGCAAGAATGAAATGATCAATAACTTCATCAAACCTGGATTGGAAGACTTGGCTGTGTCCCGTACAACATTTGACTGGGGCGTCAAGGTTCCTGGTGATCCGAAGCATGTCATCTATGTGTGGATCGATGCGTTATCGAACTATATCACGGCCCTTGGCTATGGAACAGATGATGATTCCAAGTACTTGAACTACTGGCCGGCGGATGTCCATCTTGTTGGTAAAGAAATTGTGCGCTTCCATACTATATATTGGCCAATCATGCTGATGGCGCTCGACCTTCCGCTTCCTAAAAAGGTCTTTGCTCATGGCTGGCTTTTGATGAAGGATGGAAAAATGTCGAAATCCAAGGGAAATGTAGTGGACCCTGTCACATTGATTGACCGCTACGGACTTGATGCACTTCGTTACTACTTGCTTCGTGAAGTTCCATTCGGCTCTGATGGTGTATTCACACCTGAAGGCTTTGTTGAAAGAATCAACTTCGATCTTGCCAATGACCTTGGGAACCTGTTGAACAGAACAGTGGCGATGATCAATAAGTACTTCGATGGTGAGATTCCTGCTTACAATGCTTCAGAAGGGGAATTTGAAAAGCAGCTGCTTGAAGTGAACAAAGAGACGGTCCTTAAGTATGAAGAGGCAATGGAGAAGATGGAGTTTTCTGTGGCGCTTACGACTGTATGGCAGCTGATCAGCCGCTGCAATAAATTCATCGATGAAACACAGCCATGGGTGCTGGCGAAGGATGAAGAAAAGAAAGGTGCCCTGGCGGATGTCATGGTCCACCTGGCTGAATCCTTAAGAAGAGTAGCTGTACTTCTGAAGCCATTCCTGACAAGGACTCCGGATAGAATCTTCGCCCAGCTGAATGTTGCTTCCGAAGCGCTTCAGACATGGGAAAGCCTTGAAGAGTTCGGCCAGATTCCGGCTAAAACGAAGGTTGTCCAGGGTGAACCGATCTTCCCGCGTCTTGAACTGAAGGAAGAAGTGGAATTCATCAAGGAAAAAATGCAGGCATCTGCTCCTGCCGCAGCACCAGTGGAAGAAGAGAAGCCGGAACTGCAGGATGAAATCACGATTGATGATTTCCTGAAAGTTGAACTGCGCGTAGCTCAAGTCATCCATGCCGAGCCTGTCAAAAAGGCAGATAAGCTGCTGAAGCTTCAATTGGATCTTGGCTATGAAAAGCGCCAGGTTGTATCTGGCATCGCGAAATACTTCAAACCTGAAGACCTTGTCGGCAAAAAGGTGATTTGCGTGACCAACCTTAAGCCGGTCAAACTCCGCGGTGAGCTTTCTGAGGGAATGATCCTCGCAGGTGAAAAAGATGGCGTCATGTCATTGGCATCTGTTGATGATTCACTCGCTATCGGAGCGAAAATAAAATAATTTTAAAGAACCTGAAAATGTTTCATGTGTAACATTTTCAGGTTTTTTGTGTTAAAAAGGCAATTTTTTTAATAGCGTGATTTATGATAGAGAAGATAGCAGGTTAGCAAGCATTCCCGACACTTGTCGGGTTTTTATGAAACCGAATCCAAAAATTTGACCTGGACATTGGAAAAAAGTTATGATATCGACACAACTTTATCACAATAATAAGAACATAGCAGCGGGTCTATTCTTCCTAATTGGAGGATGGATTAGTACAAAGCTGCAGGCAATGCCAGTAAAGGAGTTAAATATGCTTTTTGATACACATGTACACTTAAACGCGGAACAATACAACGAAGATCTCCAGGAGGTCATTGACCGGGCGCTTGCTGAAGGAGTAACCAATATGGTGGTTGTCGGGTTTGATGAAGTGACAATCAAAAAAGCGATTGAGCTCGCGGAAAGCTATGACTTTCTTTATGCAAGTGTAGGATGGCATCCGGTCGATGCAATCGATATGACAGAGGAGCACCTGGCTTGGCTGAAAGAACTGGCGAGCCACCCTAAAGTGGTCGCTCTCGGGGAAATGGGTCTTGATTATCACTGGGACAAGTCACCGAAGGAGGTCCAGAAAGAGGTCTTCCGCAAACAAATCAGGCTGGCAAAAGAAGTGAATCTTCCTATCATCATACATAATCGTGACGCAACAGCAGACATAGTGGAAATTTTAAAGGAAGAGAACGCCGGGGAAGTTGGCGGAATCATGCACTGTTTCAGCGGCAGCGTGGAAACAGCACTTGAATGTGTTGAAATGAACTTCTATATTTCGCTTGGCGGACCGGTAACATTTAAAAACGCGAAGAAACCGAAGGAAGTGGCAGAGGCGATCCCGATGGAACACTTGTTGGTCGAAACAGATTGCCCTTACCTGACCCCGCATCCAAATCGCGGAAAACGAAATGAACCAGCTTATGTAAAATTAGTAGCAGAGCAAATTGCAGAATTGAAAGGGCTAACTCTCGAAGAAGTTGCAGGCGAAACAGCCAAAAATGCAAAAAAATTATTCGGCATAAAGTGATAGGGAATGTTGTCGATTTATCAGCAAGGTTGTCCAAAACTTTTCTGTTTCCAAAAAGTTCTACATGTCTCACTTGCGACATAGGATAACCGTGTCGATAACTCTTGCTTTTCTTTTTATGGAGCATCTTGCATAATAGGGACTACGTTTGGGCAAGGGTGTCTGGGTTGACAAGTCGGCAACAACATCTTTATAATCACTCCGAGAAGAGGAGGCGTTTTTCATCGTGATTAATAGTATGAAAAACCTGTTTTCCAAGACTTTGAGTAAGAAGAAACTGGTGCTTTTTTCTGCTAGTTTCCTAGTTTTTGCCGCTGCTCTTGGGATCTTCATGTATGAAGGGACCAAAAAGACAGTCGCATTGACGTTGGATGGCGAAGAAAGAGTCATTAAAACACATGCTAATACTATCCAGGATATATTTAATGATCTCGATATTTCATTGCGCTCAGAGGATTATTTATCGCTGGCGGCACACACCAAGGTGAAGGATAACCTATCAATTGTGTGGAAACCGGCCAAACAGGTAGAGGTATTACAGGACCAGGAGACCAAGAAGTATTGGACAGCAGCCGATACGGTCGAAGAGTTCCTGAAAGAACAGAAGATCGTTATAAATGAACACGACAAGTTAAGCCCAAACCCAGACGCTAAGTTAAAGCAAGATGTGAAGATTGCCATTCAAAGAGCTTTCCCGCTTAAACTCGTAGTAGGCGGAAAAGAGCAAGATGTATGGTCGACTTCGACTACGGTCGCTGACTTTTTATCACAGCAAGGAATCACACTGAACGATATGGACCGTGTTGAGCCTGCGTTAAAGCAAACAGTCACAAAAGATGCCGTGATTAATGTCACTCGAGTTGAAAAAGTCACCGATGTAGTGGAAGAACCAATTAGCTATGCTGTCGTCACGCAAAAGGACAGCAAACTGGAAAAAGGGAAACAAAAAGTTGTGACAGAAGGCCAGGAAGGCTTGCTTTCCAAGGAATATGAAGTCGTTCTTGAAAACGGCAAGGAAGTATCAAGAAAACTGGTCAGTGAAAAGACATTGAAAGAGAAAAAGGATAAAGTCGTGGCAATGGGAACGAAGGTCATCGTTGCTCAAGTTTCACGTGGCTCAAGTGAACCGGCAGGGAAAGAATTCTATGTTTCCTCCACAGCTTATACGGCTAACTGTAACGGCTGCTCAGGCTACACTGCTACAGGAATCAACCTGAGGGCGAACCCAAATGTCAGAGTCATTGCAGTAGATCCAAGCGTCATTCCATTGGGAACCAAAGTATATGTTGAAGGCTATGGTTATGCCATTGCTGCCGACAAGGGCTCAGCGATCAAAGGCAACAAGATCGATGTCTTTTTCGCATCAAAATCAGATGCCTACCGCTGGGGACGTAAGACAGTCAAAATCAAAGTCCTAAATTAATTCACGGATGCAGGGGAACCTTCCTCTGCATTTTTGTTTTTTCAAACAGTCTTTAAGGTATAATAAGAAAAGCATATCACCTTAAAAAACTTTACATCTATATAGACGATTATATTTCAAAAATGTTTCATTTATTTCAAAGAAAAATTTTTTCTTTTTAAAATTAAAAAGTCCAATGCTGGCTGAATAAAGCAGCGTAAGCAATATAGTAACGGAGGAAACATGAGATTAAAAGAAATCATCGTAGTCGAGGGCAAGGATGATACAACGGCGATCAGGCGTGCCATCGATGCGGACACAATTGAAACGAATGGTTCTGCCATCAACGCAGAAACAATCGAAAAAATCCGGAATGCCCATGAAAAAAGAGGGGTCATCATTTTTACCGACCCAGATTTTCCTGGTGAAAAAATCCGCAAGACTATTTCAGAGCAGGTTCCTGGCTGCAAGCATGCGTTCATTCCAAAGGAATTGGCCAAGCCTAAGTCCGGAAGAGGCCTTGGTGTTGAGCACGCCACTCCCGAAGTGATCCGTGAAGCACTCAAGGATGCACAGATCATGGACGCAGAGGCAGTCGAGGAGATCACTCAGGAGGATCTGCTTGTTGCCGGGCTGATTGGCGGCCCTGGTTCCAAGGAGAGGCGGGAAAAGCTTGGCAGGCTGTTGAAGATCGGATATACAAACGGCAAGCAGCTGCACAAGCGCCTGATGATGTTTCAGGTGAAAAGACAGGATTTCGCAGATGCTCTGGCCGAGATCCTCAAGGAGGAACAACAAAATGCATAAAGATATTGCAACCCCTGTGAGAACGAAAGAAATATTGGATAAATACGGCTTTTCTTTTAAAAAGAGCCTGGGACAAAACTTTCTGATCGATACCAATATCCTGAACCGAATCGTAGATCATGCAGAATTAACGGATGGAAGCGGGGCAATTGAAATTGGCCCGGGAATTGGCGCATTGACCGAGCAGCTCGCGAAAAGAGCGGAAAAGGTTGTCGCTTTTGAAATTGATCAGCGCCTGCTGCCGATATTGGAGGACACCCTGTCGCCATATTCCAATGTGAAAATCATCCATAGTGATGTCCTGAAAGCCGATGTGCATGCCGTCATGGAACAGGAATTTAACCAATTTAATGATGTCATGGTTGTTGCCAACCTGCCTTATTATGTGACGACGCCCATCCTTATGAAGCTGCTCGAGGAAAGGCTGCCGATCAGGGGGATCGTCTGCATGCTTCAGAAGGAAGTGGGAGACAGGATTTCGGCAAAACCGGGAACAAAAGAATACGGTTCGCTTTCGATTGCTGTCCAGTATTACACGAAGGCTGAGACTGTGATGATTGTACCGAAAACCGTGTTCATGCCACAGCCAAACGTCGACTCGGCGGTCATCCGGCTGACATTGCATGATGAGCCGCTTGTAAAAGTGAAGGATGAAGCTTTCTTCTTTCGTGTCACCAGGTCAAGTTTTGCGCAGCGCCGAAAGACCATCCTGAATAACCTGACCAGCCAGCTTCCGGATGGAAAGCTGAAGAAAGAAAGTATACAAGCAGCGCTTCAGCAGGCAGGAGTCGAAGAATCGCGCAGAGGAGAAACTCTAACGATTGAAGAATTCGCACAATTGAGCAATGCACTGTATCCATATTTTCATTAAAGCTACTTCGTTAGATTTGTGTTCGATAAGCAGTAATAAAGCTGTCAAAAAGGCCTGGAGACTCCAGGCCTTTTTGCTGTTTCGGAATAAAATAAGCATTAATGAATATAATCAATTTTTCAGGAAAAAACGCTGCGAGTCAGGAATATATCAAGAATTTAAGGGATATATCAGCAGAACTCAGGAATATGCTTCCTGGATGATACTCCAGATTGCCAAAAAGCACATGTCTATAGGTGTTTGCATATTTTATGAAAGAAAACCACTTAGCGCAGCCTGTGTGCGGGGCAATTGGAGTGAGGATGATGAATATTAACCTCATGGATATCGTCGGCAGGGTTTCGCATCAATGCGATATTATGTTCCGGGTAATCGATATCAGAGAGAATAATGGGAAGAAAATTGCGATATTATATGGTGAGGATTTCCGATTGATTGCAGATGCGCCCTATGAAGACCTGATCAAAATCGATCCGGGTATGCGTATGAGGCTGACAGAGGAATTCCGGTCACTTGAAGAACAATCATATAAGCTATTCCGGCAGGATGTTGATTTATTGCAGCAAAAACAAGAATATGAGACCACCGAGGGTTACAGCAAATCCTATAATTACTTTCAGATGCCAGGAAAAGTTCTTCATATTGATGGAGATCCAATTTATTTAAAAAAGTGCTTGACCTTATACGAAAAGGTCGGGGTACCGGTTTACGGGTTTCACTGCAATGAAAAAGAAATGCCGGATAAGGTCGGGATGCTGATTGATTATTATCGGCCGGATATACTGGTCATCACCGGACATGATGCCTATTCAAAGTCGAAAGGCTCTATGGATGATATCAATGCATACCGCCACTCCAAGCATTTTGTCCAGACGGTGAGAGAGGCACGAAAGAGAATTCCCCATCTTGACCAGCTTGTCATCTTTGCGGGTGCATGCCAGTCTCATTTCGAGTCGCTGATCCATGCTGGAGCGAATTTTGCGAGTTCGCCATCAAGAGTCAATATCCACGCTCTTGACCCGGTCTATATCGTCGCAAAAATCAGCTTTACCCCTTTCATGGAACGGATCAATGTATGGGATGTGCTGCGGAATACCCTGACGGGGGACAAAGGATTGGGCGGCATTGAAACAAAGGGAGTATTAAGGACAGGTATGCCATATAAAAAGAATTCGTCGGACTGATTTATATACGGTCCGGCGTTTTTTATTTGCCATACATATTTTACTGCATTAAAGGATACTCTAAAATTGTTGAATTTTAGAAGAAAAAGAAGACGAAAATATATTGACTTTTAAATTTAAGTACTGTTATAATTTATGTTTTTGTTTGACTAAAGGGTGTCAGCGTGTTATACTTTACATAGTGAGGTGGACCGAATGCCAAAAACATTATCGGATATCAAAAAAGCACTTGATTCAAACTTGGGAAAAAGACTTATGCTAAAGGCCAACGGCGGACGCAGAAAAACGATCGAACGTTCAGGTGTATTAGCGGAAACTTATCCTTCAGTTTTCGTCATTGAGCTTGACCAGGATGAAAATGCTTTTGAACGTGTTTCGTACAGCTACGCAGATGTATTAACTGAAACGGTTGAAATTACCTTCTTTGAAGATACAACAGGATCAATTGCTTTGAGCTAATCTATGCTCAAATGCAGTACAGGCAGTGAACTCTCGGGTTAGCTGCTTTTTATTTTGCCCATTTTTAAGAGGCAAAGGATAAATAAGGTGCACATGAAAAACACCTTTCTCCAAAATACTAAGAATGCCGTGATGGTGAAAAGGAGATGGTAGCATTGGGCAGAAGAAGAGGGATTATGTCTGACACGCTGAAGGAAGAGCTTGCGAAGGAGCTCGGCTTTTATGATGTCGTCCAGAATGAAGGATGGGGCGGAATCAGGGCAAGGGACGCAGGTAACATGGTAAAGCGGGCAATTGAGCTGGCTGAACAGCAGCTTGCGAACCAGAACCGCTGATTATAATAGACATTCTTTTTAAACTGCCGTAAAACTGTTCCTGACAGTGGCCAATATAATTCAGATCCATCACGGTGCCGGGGCTTTTGCTCCGGCTTTTTTGCGTTGAATTCCTGGAATCCTAATTCTTTGTGAAATGACTGTATTCGCAAATGAGCAAATGATAAAATAGAGGAATGTTTCTGTAGAGGAGTCTTACTTATTTTACTTTCAGAGGGTATTGTTTAAATTTGATCATTGTCCAGCTCCAGCGCCTAACTCCTCGAGTCGCTTGTCTAGCTGCGGCTCCTAACTCCTCGAGACGTTTCGGTCCTGCCAATGAAGTCAAAGAACGACTTCACTGTCAGGCCCTCCAACGCTTGTCGGAGTTGGGCAGTCGCCTCCGCTTTTCGAATTGTCTAGTGTTGTCTCCTAGAACTCCGAAACTTCAACTCCGCCCGCAGAAGCAAAGAGCGCTTCTTTGTCGGAGTCTCCAGTTTCTGCGTTTCTGGGCAGTCGGCTATACTTTTCGATTTCGGTCCTGCCAATGAAGTCAAAGAACGACTTCACTGTCAGGCCCTCCAGCGCTTGTCGGAGTTGATCAAGGCGCTTGCGCTTTTCTATTCTTTTTGTGGTAAAATAGGACAAAATGTGGAATTCGTGTAAAAGTAGGTGGAAGTTGTGAAGATTTTAGTGAAGGCGCCAGCAAAAATCAATTTGTCACTTGATGTTTTGCATAAACGTCCGGACGGTTACCATGAGGTGGAAATGGTAATGACGACGATTGATTTGGCTGACCGCATTGAACTTAGTTTATTAGAAGAAGACAGGATCATGATCCATTCCCATAATCGATTTGTTCCGGATGACCAGCGGAACCTTGCATACCAGGCAGCCATTCTGTTAAAAGAAAGGTTTCAGGTGAAAAAAGGTGTGATGATCGGGATTGAAAAAACCATCCCGGTAGCAGCTGGTCTTGCTGGCGGCAGCAGTGATGCAGCTGCGACCTTAAGGGGCTTGAACAAGCTGTGGAATCTTGGCTTGTCATTGGACGAGCTGGCGGTGCTGGGCGCAGAAATTGGTTCGGATGTTTCTTTCTGTGTATACGGAGGAACAGCGCTTGCCACAGGGCGAGGGGAAATAATTGAAGAGCTGCCTGCGCCGCCAACATGCTGGGTCGTTTTGGCGAAGCCTTTTATTGGTGTATCGACCGCTGAAGTATATCGCCGCCTCAATGTAGAAAAAATTCAGCATCCGCCTACAAAACAAATGATCACTTGTATTGAAGAAGGTGATTTTAAAGGGGTTTGCAACAATGTCGGCAATGTACTGGAGGATGTGACGCTATCCCTTTATCCCGAGGTCGCCCAAATAAAGGATCAAATGAAGCGTTTCGGTGCAGATGCCGTGTTGATGAGCGGAAGCGGCCCGACCGTTTTTAGCCTGGTGGCCCACGATTCGCGCATGCATCGTATTTATAACGGATTACGCGGTTTTTGTGACCAAGTATTCGCGGTAAGGATGCTGGGGGAACGCCATACCCTTGATTAAATCCGTATAATGGTGTTATATTAACCTTAAATATTCGGATTTTGGAGGTTCTGGAATGAAATTTCGACGCAGCGAGCGTTTGATCGATATGACAACCTATTTACTGGAACATCCCCGTCAACTGGTGCCGTTAACCTATTTTGCGGAGAAGTATGGTTCAGCGAAGTCCTCGATCAGCGAAGATCTCGGAATCATCAAAGAAACATTTGAACAACGGGGAATTGGTGTTCTTCAGACCGTGCCGGGGGCCGCTGGAGGAGTGAAATTCCACGTTCATGTAAGCGATGAAAAGGCAAGAGCAGTCATCGATGAACTGTGCACTATCATGGCTACCCCTGACAGACTGCTTCCAGGCGGGTATTTGTTCATGAATGATATCATTGGCAATCCAGCAATAGTCCAGGAGGTCGGGCGGCTGCTGGCATCCGCTTTTGCTGAAAAAGACATTGAAGTGGTCATGACGGTGGCGACGAAGGGAATCCCAATTGCATACGCAGTCGCAAGCCAACTTAATGTCCCGGTTGTGATTGTCAGAAGGGACAGCAAGGTGACAGAAGGTTCCACAGTCAGCATCAATTATGTCTCTGGCTCATCCAAAAGGATCCAGACGATGGTCTTATCGAAGCGGAGCCTTGCAGAAGGGTCAAAGGTTCTGATTGTCGATGACTTCATGAAAGCTGGCGGTACCGTCAACGGAATGATCAACCTGCTGGAGGAGTTTAATGCAGAATTGGCGGGAATCGCCGTTTTGGTGGAATCGGAAAACATCGAAGAAAGACTTGTCGATGAATATCTTTCACTCGTCCGGCTTTCTGACGTTGATGTAAAAGAAAGAAAAATTACTGTTAGTGAAGGAAATTACTTTGCCCGTAAAGAATAGTTGTTCAAACGAAAAAAATAATGGGGTGACAATATGAATATTGTACAAACTTCCAACGCGCCGGCCGCAATCGGACCCTACTCTCAGGGAGTAGTAGTGAACAATCTTTTCTACAGCTCAGGCCAGATTCCATTGACTCCTGAGGGTGTAATGGTCGAAGGTGATATCCAGGCCCAGACACATCAGGTATTTCAAAACCTGAAGGCTGTGCTTAAAGCTGCAGGAGCATCGCTTGAAACAGTCGTAAAGGCAACCGTGTTCATCAAGAATATGGATGAATTCGCCCAATTGAATGAAGTATATGCTGAGTATTTCAATGAACATAAACCAGCACGCTCCACAGTCGAAGTAGCAAGATTGCCAAAAGACGCCCTTGTGGAAATCGAAGTAGTAGCGCTCGTTAAATAACGGGCGTTTTTTTTATGCTTTTAAAAGTGAACAACTCGGAAAGTGTGTCTTTGAAGCGAGAAAAGCGACATGATGGTCACAAGAAGAGTCAACATGTGCCCGTGAAAAGCGGCCCGGCGGTCACAAGAAGCTCAAACATGTGCCCGTGAAGTGAGGAAAAGACGTTTGACGGTCACAAAAAAGGCAAACATATGCCCGTGAAATGAGGAAAAGGCGTTTGACGGTCACAAGAAAGGCAAACATGTGCCCGTGAAGCGAGGAAAAGACGTTTGACGGTCACAAAAAAGCAAACATATGCCCGTGAAATGAGGAAAAGGCGTTTGACGGTCACAAGAAAGGCAAACATGTGCCCGTGAAGTGAGGAAAAGACGTTTGACGGTCACAAGAAAGGCAAACATGTACCCGTGAAGCGAGGAAAAGTCGTTTGACGGTCACAAGAAAGGCAAATATGTGCCCGTGAAGAGAGGAAAATCGATTTGACGGTCACAAGAAAGGCAAACATGTGCCCGTGAAGCGAGGAAAAGTCGTTTGACGGTCACAAGAAAGGCAAATATGTGCCCGTGAAGAGAGGAAAATCGATTTGACAGTCACAAGAAGCTCAAACATGTACCCGTCGAGTAGGAAACAGCGATTCTACGGTCATAAGAAGTCAAGTATCCCCCTTAAGAAGGTAAAAAGCCGACGAAAAAAATTCTAATAAAAGTTTACTGCGCTCAGGAAAAGTTCTAGAACCATTAGCCAACTGTTTTCTGGATAGAAAATCGCACGTAATCATATAGAAGTTTTTAGCGTTTTTTTAACGGCGTCAATAGCCAAAAAAGCCTATTTTATAAGGGTTTTGGTAATTGTAAAGGCTTTCCCCATGAAAAAGTTCACAAATTTGCCCTATTTTTTCAAAAAAATTTTCTTGTAAAAGAAGGAGATTTGATTTCAACGTGGAATTATTTAACTAGAATTTTATCTATTTGTAAAGGTGGTGAACAGAATGGAAGTAACTGACGTAAGATTACGCCGCGTTAATACAGATGGACGGATGAGAGCGATCGCTTCCATCACGCTTGACAACGAGTTTGTTGTCCATGATATCAGGGTGATTGATGGAAACAACGGCCTATTTGTTGCAATGCCAAGTAAACGCACTCCTGATGGCGAGTTCCGTGATATCGCGCATCCGATCAACTCGGGTACACGCGGAAAGATTCAGGACGCTGTTTTGGCAGAGTACCACCGTTTAGGTGAATTGGAAGTTGAATTCGAAGAAGCTGGCGCTTCCTAGAATATATAAGTGCATAACATCAAGAGCCTGCTGCATAAGTAAGGCTCTTTTTAATTACCCTGATTGTCCCTCCGTTAAACCTCTTCACACGAAATATTCTCCATTTTCTTCATAAAATACCTTACCCCCTAAACTGACAAATAATTGTACTTGTTCTTCTATTCTTGAAATGGCCGGCTATTTAAGATATATTCGTAATGGATAAAAAGGTAAATTGGAGGCCTGCTAATGTCTAATCGTTATGCAATCATTTTAGCAGCCGGTCAGGGAACAAGAATGAAGTCCAAGTTGTATAAGGTACTTCACCCTGTATGCGGCAAGCCAATGGTACAGCATGTAATTGACCAGGTGAAAAGTCTTGATATAAACGAAATCGTGACCATTGTCGGTCATGGCGCCGAAAAGGTGAAAGAGCAGCTTGGCGAGGATAGCCAGTATGCCCTGCAGGCAGAACAGCTGGGAACCGCCCATGCTGTACAGCAAGCGAGTGAAATGCTTGCTGATAAGGAAGGGGTCACCATCGTTGTCTGTGGTGATACTCCGCTGATCAAGGGAGAAACAATGGAAGCTCTTTTCAAGCACCATGAAGAGACAAGCGCCAAAGCGACCATCCTGACTGCAAGAGCGGAAGACCCTACTGGCTACGGCCGTATCGTCCGGAATGCAGAAGGCTTTGTCGAAAAAATTGTCGAACACAAGGATGCAAATGAGCAGGAAAGAACCATCAATGAAATCAACACAGGTACATACTGCTTCGACAACAAGATGCTATTCGAAGCGATCCAGAATGTATCGAATGAGAACGTTCAGGGGGAATACTATCTTCCGGATGTCATCGAGATCCTGAAAAACCAGGGAGAAACTGTATCAGCATATGTTACGGATAATTTCGCTGAAACGCTTGGCGTAAATGACCGTGTTGCACTTGCTGAGGCAGAGCGCACGATGAAAAAGCGAATCAATGAGTTCCATATGCGCAACGGAGTGTCCATCATTGACCCTGATAACACGTATATCGGACCAGATGTAGCAATTGGACAGGACACAGTCATTTTCCCGGGAACAACACTTTCCGGCAGTACCGTCATTGGATCTGAATGCCAGGTTGGACCAAATACTGAAATTAGCAGCTGCGAGATTGGAAACAATACAGTTATCCGTCAATCAGCGGCTTTCGACAGCAAGATTGGCTCCGAAGTCAATATTGGGCCTTTTGCGCATATCAGGCCTGATTCTGATATTCATGATGAAGTGAAGATCGGCAATTTCGTCGAAATTAAAAAAGCCGTATTTGGCAAAGGAAGCAAGGCATCCCACCTTAGCTACATCGGTGATGCAGAAGTCGGTGCAGATGTGAACATCGGCTGCGGATCCATCACAGTGAATTATGATGGCAAAAACAAGTTCCTGACCAAGATTGAGGATGGCGTATTCATTGGCTGTAATTCAAATCTTGTTGCACCAGTGACGATTGGCAAAGGCGCATATGTTGCGGCCGGTTCGACGATCACTGAAGATGTCCCAGGTGAAGCACTTGCGCTTGCACGTGCCCGCCAAGTCAACAAAGAAGATTATGTAGGGAAAATGAACGTAAAGAAATAAGAGTCTTGGAGGTCCCCAATGTCAAACCAGTATCTTGATCCAAATTTGAAGGTTTTTTCACTTAACTCAAACGTAGAACTTGCCCAGGAAATCGCGAAAGTCATCGGAGTCGAGCTCGGAAAATGTTCTGTTTCCCAGTTCAGCGATGGAGAAATCCAGATCAATATCGAAGAAAGCATCCGCGGCTGTGATGTATATGTCATCCAGTCTACCAGCTCTCCGGTAAATGAGAACATCATGGAATTGCTGATCATGATTGATGCATTGAAGCGTGCATCAGCTAAAACAATCAATATTGTTATGCCTTACTATGGGTATGCACGCCAGGACCGCAAAGCGCGTGCTCGTGAGCCAATCACAGCTAAGCTTGTGGCGAACCTGCTTGAGACTGCAGGTGCTACCCGCGTGATCACGCTTGACCTTCACGCTCCGCAAATTCAGGGCTTCTTCGATATTCCAATCGATCACCTGATGGGTGTGCCGATTCTTTCGGAACACTTCAAAGGCAAGGATTTGAATGGCGATGTTGTTATTGTTTCTCCTGACCATGGCGGTGTTACTCGTGCAAGAAAGATGGCAGAAAGACTGAAAGCGCCGATTGCGATCATCGATAAGCGCCGTCCGAAGCCGAATGTTGCTGAAGTCATGAATATCGTTGGTAATATTGAAGGCAAAATTGCGATCTTGATTGATGATATCATCGATACTGCCGGCACCATCACATTAGCAGCAAATGCGCTGGTTGAGAACGGAGCGCTTGAAGTTTACGCTTGCTGTACGCACCCTGTATTGTCAGGTCCGGCGATTGAGCGTATTGAAAACTCTAGAATCAAAGAACTGGTTGTGACAAATACGATTGCGCTTCCGGAAGAAAAGCGCATTGAAAAGATCGATCAGCTGTCTGTTGCTCCACTGATCGGGGAAGCGATTATTCGCGTCCACGAAGAGCAATCCGTCAGCACATTGTTTGATTGATTTTAATAAGGGATAACAGGCTTGCCAATCGGCAAGCCTACTCTTGTTTCTGAATCCTTTAATAAACGGACGGGGCTAACCATGGCGCTTGAGCTTTTTCATGTATTTCCGTAGGAGAAGCGAAGCTGTTAATCTGACAGGTTTTAAGGATAAAGGTCCAAAGCTGTCAAGAAAGGCAGGTTATTGTGACAGGTTTTGAGGATACAGGACCAAAGTTGTCAAAAAAACCTCGTTATTCTGACAGGTTTTAAGGATAAAGGTCCAAAGCTGTCAAGAACTTGAAACCAATCCCTGCGGAAAGCAAAAGTGGCCTGGAGCGAGACTCAACAGCCGTGTTTATTAGAACGTTTAAAAAAAGTAAAACGTTTAGACCT
Source organism: Bacillus sp. ISL-35 (assembly GCF_018613355.1). Taxonomy (NCBI): domain Bacteria; kingdom Bacillati; phylum Bacillota; class Bacilli; order Caryophanales; family Bacillaceae; genus Bacillus; species Bacillus sp. ISL-35. The sequence goes on from NZ_JAGGQK010000005.1 coordinate 24,761, forward strand.
TCCTTTTTTGGGGCATTTTTTATATAGACAAGTACTTACGAAAAAGGAAGGGGACAAAATCATGGGTGCAGTATTGAAAGCAAATGAACGCACAAATGCTCAACGTTCTGCCTTAAGGAAATTACGCGCGGAGGGCAATATTCCAGCCGTCGTATACGGAAGGAATACAGAAAATCAGTCGATTTATGTAGACGGTATCGAATTTATTAAAACGATTCGTGAAAATGGCAGAAATGGTGTTATATCGCTTGATGTCAATGGAAAACAGCAGGATGTCATGCTTACTGATTACCATCAGGACCATGTTAAAAATGAAATTTTGCATGCTGATTTTCTCGCAGTGGACAAGAGTTCGAAGGTACATGCAAGCGTCAGAGTCAACCTGGTTGGCGAGGCGGCAGGTGTGAAGGATGGCGGTGTCATTCAGCAGCCGATCCATGAGGTGAGCGTCACAGCGACTCCAAGCAATATTCCTCAGTCGATTGATGTGGATGTCACGAACCTGCAGGTCGGTGAAAACATGACACTGGCTGACGTTAAGTCAGGAAATTATGAAATAAATGATGATGAAAGCACGGTAGTCGTTTCAATCCTTCCTCCTAAGGTGGAAGAAGAAATCAACTCCGGTGAAGAACAAGAACCAGGAGAGCCTGAAAATGAAGAAGGAAGAGAAACGGCAGCGAGCGAAGAATAAAGATGCAATGGACGTAGCCTGAAAGGGTTACGTCTTTTGCGGTTTTCATGTACATTAGAAAAGGATGGTTTTTCTGGTAATCCCTGCAGCGAGGGGGAAGAGGAAAACCGTAAGCTTTTGGTTAGGGGTGTGGAAAGTTGAAATTATTCGTGGGGCTTGGGAATCCAGGAAGACAATATGACCAGACTAGGCATAATATCGGCTTTGAAGTCATTGATGAATTATCCAAACGGTGGAATATTCCTTTGGACCAGGCAAAACATAAAGGATTATTTGGAAAAGGATTTGTGGGCGGAGAAAAGGTCATCCTTTTGAAACCGTTAACCTATATGAATCTGTCGGGAGAATCAATCAGGGCTGTTATGGATTTTTATGATGTCGATATCGAAGACTTAGTAGTGATCTATGATGATTTGGATATGCCTACAGGCAGAATTCGTTTGCGTCAAAAGGGCAGCGCAGGGGGCCATAATGGAATAAAGTCCACCATCGCCCATACAGGAACACAGGAATTCAAAAGGATCAGGGTGGGCATCAGCCGTCCGACGAATGGAATGGCCATCACGGATTGGGTCCTTGGGCGTTTTACCGCAGAGGAGAAGGACCGGATGAACGAAGCTGTGCTAAAATCCGCCGATGCATGTGAAGCGTGGATCAAGAAGTCGTTCCTGGAAGTGATGAATACGTTTAACCAGTAAAATACAATCAGGGAAGTCAGCACAATAAACCATGCCAATCTCCTGATTAAGTAATATAATGTTAAAATAGAATCATACAATAGGCTAAGTGCATAAGTTCCTTACAACGAGTCAATAATGAATAATGACTTAAATTGGGAGGGACGGGCATGGCTATACATTATCACTGCCGTCATTGCGGCACGAATATCGGCTCATTGGACAGGTTGTCTGTCCACAGTGAAAGCTTAGGGTTGCACAAGCTGACAGAGGAAGAGCGGCAGGAGATGGTTTCTTACTCAGGTGATGGCGACATTCATATAAAATCGATTTGTGAAGATTGTCAGGAAGCCCTGGAACGCAACCCGGACTTCCACCAGCATGACTACCTGATTCACTGACAAGCTTTGGATTACACATCCAAAGCATTTTTCTGTTTTCAATATTCACTATCTTGAAGTGACCATAGGCTCTGATCAACCGGCATCTCTTAAGATCTGGAATGAAAATCAACAGCCTTGTTTAATAAAGCCAAGTTAAAAGATTAGGATTTTTAAAAAGAGAGGGAGAGGTTTGGATGCAGGGGCTGAAAGCTCTTTTTAGTCATCAGGATGATGTCCAATCTGTCATTTCCGGAATGGATGCGGGTCTCAGGGAACAGCTCGTCGCAGGCCTGTCCGGTTCGGCAAGGACGGTCTTTTTAGCGGCGATTTACGAACAGACGAAGCGCCCCGTCCTGATTGTGACACATAATTTATTGCAAGCTCAAAAGCTATATGATGACCTGGTGAATTTGGTAGGGGAAAATGACGTATATCTTTATCCAGCCAATGAACTGATTGCTGCCGAGATCAGCATTTCAAGTCCGGAGCTTAAGGCGCAGCGGATCGAAGCCTTGAATCATTGGAGCAAAAAGAAAACGGGGATTGTGATTGTTCCGATGGCAGGTTTAAGAAAGCTATTGCCGCCGAAGGAGCTTTGGTCAAAATTCCAGCTGTCATTCAAGCTTGGCGAAGAAATTGAACTGGAATCTCTATTGAACCGCTTTGTCAGCATGGGCTATGTAAGGGCGGACATGGTATCAGCGCCAGGCGAGTTCAGTGTTCGCGGCGGAATCATTGATATCTACCCGCTTACTTCTGCGGACCCAATCAGGATCGAGCTGTTTGACACGGAGGTAGATTCAATCCGGACGTTCTCGCTTGAGGATCAGCGGTCGAAGGAAAAAATGAAAGCTGTGGCGATCGGCCCTGCGACGGAAAACCCAATTGAGCATGAACAGCTGGACCGGATGGTTTCGGGCATCAAAGAAGGCCTGGCGAAAAGCCTGAAACAGCTCAAGGATGACAAAGCGAAAACGCTGATGTCACAGAATATCGGCTATGAACTGGAACAGCTCCGCAATGGCCAAAAGCCGGATCAAGTGTTCAAATACCTATCGATTGCTTATGAAAAGCCTCAAAGTTTACTAGATTACTTGCCGTCGAATGGTTTCCTGTTTGTTGATGAAATCAGCAGGGTCCAGGAGATGAACGAGTCGCTCAGCAAGGAGGAAGCGGAGTGGTATACAAGCCTCCTCGGCGAAGGGCAGATCATCCATGATTTGAAAATTTCGCACCATCTTCCTGACTTGATGAGTAAAACCCAAAAGCCGATTGTCTTTTTATCGCTGTTTTTACGGCATGTGCCAAACACGAGCCCGCAGAATATCATCAATATCTCATGCAAACAGATGCAGAGCTTCCACGGGCAGATGAATGTGCTGAAAGGGGAAGTCGATCGCTGGCGCAAAGGGAATTATGCCATCATTTTCGTCGGTCCTGATGCTGAAAGGGTGAAGAAGCTCGAGCGTGTCCTCGAAGACTATGAGATTGATGCGGTAAAAGTGGACAGCAAGCAGGAATTGCTGCCAGGGAAGGTGCAAATCATCCAGGGGAGCCTGAATACGGGCTTCGAATTCCCAATCCAGAAGATTGCCGTGATTACCGAAGAGGAGCTTTTCAACAAGAAAACAAAAAAGCCGGCAAGACGGCAGAAGCTTTCGAATGCAGAGCGGATCAAAAGCTATTCAGAATTGAAAATCGGCGACTATGTCGTCCATGTCAATCATGGAATCGGGAAATACCTTGGCATTGAAACGCTTGTCATTAATGGTGTCCATAAGGATTATCTCCACATCCGCTATCAAGGGACGGATAAGCTTTATGTCCCTGTCGAGCAGATTGACCTTGTTCAGAAGTATGTAGGCTCTGAAGGGAAAGAGCCAAAGGTCTACAAGCTGGGCGGAACCGACTGGAAGCGTGTCAAGAGCAAGGTGCAATCCTCCGTCCAGGATATTGCTGATGATTTGATCAAGCTATATGCAGAGCGTGAGGCGAGTGTCGGCCATGCTTATTCACCAGATGGCGAGATGCAGCGCGATTTCGAATCGTCCTTTCCTTATCAGGAAACAGAGGATCAAATCCGTTCCATCCATGAAATCAAGCGGGATATGGAGCGTGAACGTCCGATGGACCGCTTGCTGTGCGGTGATGTTGGCTACGGGAAAACAGAGGTGGCCATCAGGGCAGCATTTAAAGCCATTGCGGACGGCAAGCAGGTAGCGTTCCTCGTGCCGACGACCATCCTGGCGCAACAGCATTATGAAACACTTCGTGAACGGTTCCAGGACTTCCCGATCAATATTGGCCTCATGAGCAGGTTCCGCACACGCAAGCAGCAAACGGAGACCATCAAGGGTTTGAAAGCTGGAAGCGTCGATATTGTTGTCGGAACCCACAGGCTTTTATCAAAGGAAATCACTTACCGTGACTTGGGATTGCTGATCATCGACGAAGAACAGCGGTTCGGGGTTACCCATAAAGAGAAAATCAAGCAGCTGAAGACGAATGTCGACGTCCTGACTTTGACAGCCACTCCAATCCCGAGAACCCTGCATATGTCGATGCTCGGTGTCAGGGACCTGTCTGTCATCGAAACACCGCCAGAAAACCGCTTCCCTGTCCAGACCTATGTCATGGAATATAACGGCGGGCTCGTCCGTGAGGCGATTGAACGGGAACTGGCGAGGGACGGACAAGTATACTTCCTATATAACCGTGTCGAAGACATTGAACGGAAAGCCGAAGAAATTTCTATGCTCGTGCCGGATGCACGTGTTACGTTTGCCCACGGCCGGATGACTGAAAATGAGCTTGAATCGGTGATGCTTGGTTTCCTTGAGGGAGAGTATGATGTCCTCGTCAGCACGACGATCATCGAGACGGGTGTGGACATCCCGAATGTAAATACCTTGATTGTTTATGATGCGGATAAAATGGGTCTTTCCCAGCTTTACCAGCTGAGAGGAAGGGTTGGGCGCTCCAACAGGGTGGCCTACGCCTATTTCACCTACCGGAAAGACAAGATTCTTACAGAAGTGGCGGAAAAACGCCTGCAGGCTATCAAGGAATTCACCGAACTGGGCTCTGGGTTTAAAATTGCGATGCGTGACCTGTCGATCCGGGGTGCCGGAAATCTGCTTGGTGCGCAGCAGCATGGCTTCATCGATTCTGTCGGTTTTGATTTGTATTCGCAAATGCTCAAGGAAGCTATCGAAGAACGCAAGCCCGAAAAAGATCAGGTCCGCAAGCCTTCGATTGAAATCGACCTGGAGCTTGATGCTTATATTCCGGACACCTATATTTCCGATGGCCATCAAAAGATCGAGATGTATAAGCGTTTCCGAGGTATCGAGACATTGAAGGATATCGATGAATTGAAAGAGGAAATCACCGACCGGTTCGGGGATTATCCTCAGGAGGTGGAAACCTTATTAAAGGTGGCGGAGCTCAAGGTATATGCGATTACCGCAGGAGTGGAATCCATCAAACAGGCGAAACAGGATGTTACGATCCTTTTATCAGAGGATGGCAGCACCCGGATTGACGGACAGAAGGTGTTCAAGCTGAGCAGCCAGTACAGGAATGCGGTCGGGCTTGGCATGGAAGGCAACAAGTTAAAGATGGTTGTCCATACAAAGGCATTGAAGGACAATCGTTGGTTCGAGATCACTTTCGAGATGGTAAAGGGACTTCACGACTCCCAAAAGGAACAGGAAAATACAGTATCCTGACATGTGGAAATATTTTGTAATACAAATGTAAAACAAGAAGGTGTTTCAAAAAAGATAGACAAGGGTAATTTTTGTGTGTACGCAATAATTGACTGGAAGGTTTATCCGTTTTTGGCACCTTTATCACTTCAAAGAAAATAATGATGAGAAGTGTATAGAACTTTCCATATGAAAGATACTAAGTTCAAATCTTGGTAAGGATGATTAATTAAGCCATTATCGTTACCAAAAAAATAATCATCAGATGAAAGTGAGGCAACGTTGGATGAAAGCAACTGGTATTGTTCGTCGAATCGATGATTTAGGTCGTGTCGTTATTCCTAAAGAAATTAGAAGAACCCTTCGTATTCGTGAAGGAGATCCACTAGAGATTTTCGTGGACCGTGATGGTGAAGTAATCCTTAAGAAATATTCACCAATCAGCGAACTGAGCGATTTTGCGAAGGAGTATGCAGAAGCGCTGTATGACAGCCTTGGCAATCCGGTGCTGATTTGCGATCGAGATACTTATATCGCAGTGGCAGGCGGTTCCAAGAAGGACTACTTGAATAAAAACATCGGTGAACAAGTCGAGAAGACAATGGAAGACCGTACTTCCTCGCTTGTGAACCAGCAATCTAACTTCGCGCTTGTAGACGGTAATGAAGAGTCTATTTCTTCTTATACGATCGGGCCAATCATCGCTAACGGAGACCCAATAGGGGCTGTAATCATCTTCTCTAAAGAAGGATCACTGGGAGATGTTGAACAAAAGGCAGTGGAAACTGCTGCAGGCTTCCTTGCAAGACAGATGGAGCAATAATCGATTAACTGTATTTTCTATCCTACCTGAATGGGCAGCTGACAAAGCTGCCTCTTTTCATGTTCTCGTTTATTACGGCTATTTTACAATTGATAAAATGGCTTCGCGGCTTGGGGCTGTCATGTTCATGCTATGATATAATACGTTTGAAACTGAAATTGGAAGGAGATGGGCGATGAAGCCCGTTGCAGATTCAAACGAATTGATGAAGGGAGCCATGATCCTGACTGTGGCAGCCCTGGTTACAAAAATTTTAAGCGCTGTTTACCGTGTCCCGTTCCAGAATATTGTTGGAGACATTGGTTTTTATATTTATCAGCAGGTATATCCCTTTTTTGGCATTGTCATGGTTTTATCTACATATGGATTTCCTGTGATCATTTCTAAATTATACACAGAGGAGCAGGCCGCCGGTCATCATGGCAGGGCGGACAGGCTATTGGCCATCTCGCTTGTGTTTCTCGGCATGGTCGGGTTTTTGCTTTTCGCCTTCTTCTTTTTTGGTGCGTCATGGATTTCCGGAAAAATCGGAGACCCTGAATTAACGCCATTATTCAAGGTCGTATCGGTCCCATTTTTGCTCTTTCCGTTCATTTCTGTGTTCAGAGGCTACTTTCAGGGGAAGGGAAACATGGTTCCGACGGCGATTTCCCAGGTTTCAGAACAATTCATCCGTGTTGCGACCATCCTGATTTTATCAGCAGTCTTTGTACAACAAGGCTTCTCACTTTATGTAACAGGAGCTGGAGCTGTATTCGGATCCGTAACCGGGGGACTGATTTCCGTGCTGCTGCTTGGCTTTTATTTTTGGAAAAATAGAGGTGGAGACCCGTTCAAGCATTTTCAGGCGAAGGACCTGTTCGATGACGCAGCCTGGGCAGTAAAAGCCCTTGTCGTCCAGGGCCTTGCAATCAGCATCAGTGGCATGCTGTTGATCCTGTTCCAGCTAGCGGACTCATTGAACATGTATATTTCCTTGCTGGATACAGGGTTGACGACGGAGGAAGCAAAGTCGGCAAAAGGGATTTTTGACCGTGGACAGCCGCTGATCCAGCTAGGGGCTGTTGTTGCTACATCGATGTCATTGAGTCTTGTACCGGCGATTTCCGGTGACAAATCAAGTGATCGCCATGAGAGGATTCTCGCAAAAGTCAGGCTCGCGCTTCAGACAAGCCTGGTTTTTGGCGCGGCAGCTGCGGTGGGATTATCCAGCATCATGGTCCCGGTGAATATCATGCTGTTTAAGAATGCCGATGGATCAAATGTCCTGGCAGTGCTGAGCTTGATGATTTTATTTGCCTCTGTCATATTGACGATCATGAGCATCCTCCAGGGTCTTGATCATTCGTTATTTCCGGCAGCCGTCGTTCTTGCCGGGTTTGGCATGAAATATTTCATGAATCTTATCCTGATTCCGTCTTTCGGGACGATGGGTGCTGCCTGTGCCACCCTGATAGCTATGCTTTGCGTCATGATGGTCTTGATTGCAAAATTGCGGCGCGAGCTTGGCGGTCCAGTTTTATCAACCGTATTTATCGGAAAAATCCTGCTATCCTCGGCTGTGATGGCTGTTATTTTGCGATTGTTTTTGTTTATAACAGATTTCGGTTATGGATATATTGAACCTGACAGACTCGGAGCCATTTTCCAGGCATTAAGTTCAGTGGCTATTGGGGCACTTGTTTATTTTTTCGTGCTGGTCAAAACGAGGGCTTTGACTGAAGATGAGCTGGCGACACTGCCATTCGGAAGCCGGATTGTGCAGCTGTTCTCCAGGTAATGCCTTAACATTATAGAAGGAGGAAGCAGGAAATGAATAAAAAAATTCTCATCATCGGGCTGGGCGCTGGCGACCTTGACCAGCTGCCGCTTGGTGTATATAGAAAATTTCAGCAGGAGAAGAACCTGTTTTTACGGACAAAGGAGCATCCGGTGGTTGCTGAGCTTGAGAAGGAAGGCATGCAGTTTCAATCATTCGACGGTATCTATGAGAAGCATGACCAGTTTGCGGATGTATATGAGGAAATCACAGAATTCTTGCTGGCAGAAGCGGACAAGGCACCCGTCACTTATGCTGTTCCCGGACATCCTTTGATTGCGGAGCGGACCGTGCAGCTATTGCTTGAACGAGGCCCGGAACGGGAAACGGAAATTGAGATCGGCGGCGGCCAAAGCTTCCTTGATGCGATGTTCCAAGCGCTGGAAATTGATCCGATCGATGGGTTCCAGCTGCTTGACGGCACCGCTCTTGTAAAAGAAGACCTGCTGCTGAAGAGCCATACAATCATCGGCCAGGTGTATGATGCGTTTGTAGCCTCTGACGTGAAGCTGACGCTGATGGAAAAATTGCCGGATGAGTACGAGGTATACATCGTCACGGCAGCAGGAAGCAGTGAGGAAGTGATTAAAAAAGTTCCATTATATGAACTGGACCGGGAGATGGAACTGAGCAATCTGACATCGGTATATGTTCCGCCTGTTGAAGATGAACAGATTTTGTACAAGGATTTCCGGAAGCTGCGTGGAATTATATTAGAACTGCGAGGTCCAAACGGTTGCCCTTGGGATAAAAAACAAACCCATCAGTCCTTGAAGAAATATTTGATTGAAGAATCATACGAGCTGATCGAAGCCATCGACAATGACGATATTGACCATATGATAGAGGAACTGGGAGACGTGCTGCTGCAGGTCATGCTCCATGCCCAGATTGGCGAGGATGAAGGATATTTCTCCATTGATGATGTGATCGAAGGGTTATCATCAAAGATGGTTCGCAGGCACCCCCATGTTTTTGGCGACAAGACAGCAGAAAACGAAGAGGACGTCATGCGCAACTGGCAGGAAATCAAGGAGCAGGAAAAAGGCGGCCCTGTTAAATCACTTCTCGAGGGAGCCGGCAAAGGGCTGCCAAACCTCTTGAAGGCTTATGAACTGCAAAAAGAAGCAGCAAAAGTCGGCTTTGACTGGAAGACAGTTGCCCCGATCCTTGATAAAGTTAAGGAAGAAATTGAGGAGCTGTCAGCTGAAATAAGCGGGAACGGCCGGTTTGATGATATTCAGCTGGAATACGGAGACATGCTGTTTGCACTCGTGAACTTTGCGAGGCATTACGATATTAATCCGGAAGAGGCGTTATACAAAACAAATCTGAAATTCATGCGGCGTTTTGCTTTCATCGAACAGAAGGCAGCCGAAAATGGCCGGAAGCTCGAGGATCATTCCCTTGAGGAGCTGGACGCTTATTGGGACGAAGCCAAGAAACAAGGATTGTAAGGTAAATCAAACCATTTTTTTAAAAGGGGTTTAAATGCGATGAGGCTGGATAAATTTTTAAAAGTGTCAAGATTGATCAAAAGAAGAACATTGGCAAAGGAAGTATCGGATCAGGGAAGGATTTCAGTCAACGGTGTTCCGGCAAAAGCGAGTACCAATGTAAAAGCAGGCGATGAACTGGCGATCCGTTTCGGACAGAAGGTTGTTTCTGTCAAAATTGAGCGGATTCAGGAAAATTCCCGTAAGGAAGAAGCGGCTGAAATGTATACGATCCTTGGGGAAGAGCGAATCCCGGGGGACGACGAAGAGTAAACCTGGCTTCGTCGGAAGGCTTGTTCTATTCTGCCTTAATCAATCATAAACATGTACAAAAGTGCATTATGATTGTGAGGGGTTAAGATGAGCCAATATTATGAAACGAACCAGACAAAGAGCAACTTGCCGGATCACGACTTAGTGATGAGAGGCAGAAGGACATTGGAAATCACGGGAGTAAAGCAGGTTGAAAGCTTCGACAACGAAGAGTTCCTGCTGGAGACAGTCATGGGATTCCTGGCGATCAAAGGCCAGAATCTACAGATGAAGAATCTGGATGTCGACAAGGGTATCGTCTCGATCAAGGGGAAAATCTTCGATCTGGTCTATCTCGATGACCAGCATGGGGAGAAAGCTAAAGGATTCTTTAGCAAGTTATTCCGATGACGCTGTCGACCCAATTTTTGACGATGCTCGCCATGATTGGGATGGGCAGCTTATTCGGCGCTTCACTTGATACGCATAACCGATTCCTGAAAAGATCGAAGCGGAAATCCTGGATTGTCTTCATCAATGACATCCTGTTCTGGGTATTCCAGGGTTTGTCGATTTTTTATGTGTTATTTTCTGTAAATATGGGAGAGTTGCGCTTTTATATCTTCCTGGCATTATTATGCGGCTTCGCTGCCTATCAAAGCCTTTTCAAGAAAATGTACCTGAAGCTGCTCGAGCACACGATCTCGATCACTATCAATGTCTATTTGTTCTTCGTGAAGGCTGTCAGGCTGCTCATAGTCAGGCCGCTGCAAGTGCTGGCTGCTACTGCTCTATCTCTCGTGCTCCTTACGGGGAGAGGCCTTTATGGATTGTTGAAATGGCTTCTTTCCGTTTTACTATGGCTGCTGAAATACATCATTTGGAAGCCGGTTAAGATGATATTCCTACTTTTTTGGAAACTTTTGCCGAAAACAGTTAAAAAAAGCGTCGAGAAGTTATATAATAAATTGGCAGGATTTCTAATTATAGTAAAGAATTATTCTATTAAGCCGATAAAATGGATAAAGAAATTTAAAAAGTAGACTATTTTACACAATCGAAAATAAATGTAAGGAGGACTGCGGGGAATGAGTGTCATCAGGAAAAAGAACATAGCCAGGATTGAAAATCAATATGTACAGCAGCGTGAAAAAGCAGGTATAGCTGAAACCAGGAAGCGGAAACTGCTATTCAGGCGCCTCGCAGTCTTTGCTTTATTCGCATCCGTCATCTCCTATTTGATGATCTCAACCTTCATTTCCCAGACGGCAGCACTGGAAAAGAAGCAGGCGGACAAAGCTCAACTTGAGCAAAAGCTGGCAAACCTCCAGAAAAAGCAGGAAATCTTGGATGAGGAAATTGTCAAATTGAACGATGACGAATACATAGCGAAGCTTGCCCGCAAGGAATACTTCCTATCCGAAAAGAACGAAATCATCTTCAACCTTCCTAAAGAGAAAAAGGACTCCCAAGATTCGCCTTATTGACACTCTTTTTTTATATTCTGTATAATATAGAGTAAGTATGATTTTTTTATATCTTTAAGGAGGCAAAACTTTTTTATGTCAATCGAAGTAGGCAGCAAGCTACAGGGAAAGGTAACAGGAATTACAAATTTCGGGGCGTTCGTGGAACTGCCGGGCGGTTCAACCGGACTCGTTCATATCAGTGAGGTTGCTGATAACTATGTCAAGGATATCAATGACCACCTCAAAGTAGGCGACCAGGTTGAAGTGAAGGTAATCAATGTTGAGAAAGACGGTAAAATTGGTTTATCAATCAAAAAAGCTGTTGACCGACCAGAACGACCAGAGCGACCTGCAAGACCAGAAAGATCTGATCGACCATACTCCCAGCGTCCACGTGGCGGCGGAAGAGGAAATGACAACCGAAATGCCCGTCCGGAAAATTTCGAGTCAAAAATGGCGAAATTCCTGAAGGACAGTGAAGACCGTTTGTCAACTCTAAAACGTGCTACCGAATCCAAGCGCGGTGGAAGAGGAGCCAGAAGAGGGTAACTTGCTGCTAAGTGAATATATAAAATAGCAGGTATTATGCTATACCAAGACAAGTCGATCGCTGGCTTGTCTTTTTGTTTTTTATAATAGTGCTCATCGTACAATAAAAAAACCTCGCTCCTTTAAAAGGAACGAGGTTTTTTGCAGTGCTGTATGACCCCTACGGGATTCGAACCCGTGTTACCGCCGTGAAAGGGCGGTGTCTTAACCGCTTGACCAAGGGGCCGTATAAAGTTTTTAGATGTCCAGCTTCGGCTCCTAGCTAGTTTTCATCTATGAGTTAGCTTCCTGGAGTATCTTGTGAGAAGCGTTAGCTTTGAGCAGCTCGAGTCGCTTCAGTCCGTCCGATGAAGTCAAAGAACGACTTCACCTGCCGGCCCTCCAGCGCTTGTCGGAGCTAAGCAGTCGCCTGCGCTTTTCTAAGTAGCGGCGGAGGGGATCGAACCCCCGACCTTACGGGTATGAACCGTACGCTCTAGCCAGCTGAGCTACACCGCCATATTGGTATTGTTTTGAGGCACAAGAAATATAATACATAGATATTAAAATAGTGTCAATGGATTTTTAAAAAGAAAGATAAAAAAATAGGAGGTAATTTTTAGCGGCTCCACAAAATTTCAACATGGTGCAAAAATAATCCGTGGTATTTCGAGTAATTGCTTTATTTACGGGGAAATGCGTCGAACGAAACTTTGATGCTTGTCCTTGTTTTTGACAAACTTCTGGATTGCTCCCTTTTATAATAATCAGCAACGATAAAAAAGTGGGGAGTGTATTTAATGCAAAAGGTAGAAAGGAACATGATGGAACCGATCGGTGAAGTTCATCTCGAGGAATCACGATTCAGATTGGCAAAAGGCATGTCGAAGCTGCAATCCAAGATCGAAACCCTTTTCCTGAAAAAAGGCTATATATTCTTGATCATTGGATTCTTGCTTGGCCGTGCCTTGATACTGGCACAATTGACCCCTTTTAGCCTTCCATTTTTTGCGGCCGTTTACCTCATCCGTAAAGACCGTGCCCCAATTGCACTGTTTGGTCTGGTTGCTGGAGCTGCGACCCTGTCATTTACAGATGCCGTTTTCACCTTCGGCTCGGTATTCTTGTTCCTGCTTCTATACAAACTGACAAAAAAGTGGATCAAGAATAATCTGAAAGTGCTGCCATTCTATATATTTTTCACTATTTTAATAGCCAAAATGTTGAAAGCTCTTATTTTGTCAGGAAATATCACCATGTATGAAGGGATGATGACAGGAGTCGAAGCAGGCCTGGGATTGGTGTTGACGTTCATTTTCCTGCAAAGCATACCATTGATGACCTCTAGCCTGCGCAAGCAATCTTTGAAAACAGAGGAAATTGTCTGTTTGATCATCATGCTCGCTTCCGTGATGACAGGAACCATCGGCTGGACAATTTATGACTTATCAGTCGAACATGTCATGTCCCGTTACTTGATCCTCATTTTTTCATTTGTTGCCGGAGCCACCGTGGGTTCTACAGTCGGTGTCGTAACAGGCTTGATATTCAGTCTTGCGAATGTGTCGAGTTTTTACCATATGAGCCTGCTGGCATTTTCAGGTCTGCTCGGCGGCTTGCTGAAAGAGGGAAAGAAGCCGGGGGTAGCACTTGGATTGTTCATCGCCACGCTTTTGATTGGCATGTATGGCGAGGGCGGAGGTGCCCTTAGCCAGACATTGACCGAGTCGGCAGCGGCTGTCCTGCTCTTTTTCCTGACACCTCAATCGCTTACGTCACGGATCGCCAAACATATTCCGGGAACAGCGGAGTACTCAGCAGAGCAGCAGCAATACATGAGAAAAATGAGGGATGTAACAGCACAGCGTGTCGTCCAGTTTTCGAATGTATTTGAAGCATTGTCGAAAAGCTTTTCGACTTTGCAGGTCCAGGATGAAACGGTTGAAACGGATCGCGATATGGATTACTTCCTGAGCAATGTCACGGAAAAGACTTGCCAGACCTGTTTTAAGAAAGACCATTGCTGGACAAGGAACTTTAATACAACCTATGACTATATGAGCGAAATTATGCAGGAGATGGATCATAATTCCGGTGCGGTGCCTCAGAAGCTATCCCGGGACTGGGACAAGCATTGCACGAGGTCGAAGAAAGTCCTAGAAATCATGCAGCAGCAGCTGACCTATTACCAGGCCAACCGTAAGCTGAAAAAGCAGGTCCAGGAAAGCAGGCGGCTTGTTGCCGATCAATTGCTGGGTGTTTCCGAAGTCATGGGTGATTTCGCCAAGGAAATCCAGCGTGAGCGCGAGAACCACTCAAAGCAGGAGGAGCTGATTCTTGAATCTCTGCAGGATTTTGGCATTCATATCGAGCATGTGGAAATTTACAGCCTTGAACAGGGCAATGTGGATATCGATATGACCATTCCATATTGCCAGGGACATGGGGAATGCGAAAAGCTGATCGCGCCAATGCTGTCCGATATCCTCAAGGAAAACATCGTCGTCAATTCGGAAGAATGCTCAACCTTCCCGAACGGTTTTTGCCATGTGACATTCCGTTCTGCCAAAGCCTTTGTCGTATCGACTGGTGTAGCGCATGCGGCCAAAGATGGAGACCTTGTTTCCGGGGATAGCTATTCGACCATTGAACTGAGCGGTGGTAAATTTGCAATTGCCATCAGTGATGGAATGGGCAATGGCGAAAGAGCCCATTCAGAGAGCAGGGATACACTGTTATTGCTGCAGCAAATCCTTCAATCAGGAATTGAAGAAAAAGTGGCAATCAAGTCAGTGAACTCCATTTTATCATTAAGGACAACGGATGAAATATTCTCAACCCTGGACCTCGCTATGATCGATCTGCAAAATGCATCGACAAGATTCCTGAAAATCGGTTCGACCCCGAGCTTCATCAAACGAGGCTCCAAGGTTATGAAGGTCCAGGCGAGCAACCTGCCGATGGGGATTTTACAGGAATTCGAAGTAGATGTCGTCGGCGAGCAGCTGAAGGCCGGTGACCTGCTGATCATGATGAGCGATGGTGTTTTTGAAGGACCGAAGCATGTCGAGAATTACGATCTATGGATGAAGCGGAAAATCAATGAGCTCCAGACCGAAGATCCACAGGCCATCGCCGATTTGATCATGGAGGAAGTCATCCGTTCCCGCGGAGGATCCATTGAGGATGACATGACCGTCGTTGTCGCGAAAATCGATCACAATATCCCGAAATGGGCATCGATTCCGATGGGTAATTATCAAAAAAGAGCCTAACCGGTTAATTTGAGCAATATGCGATTCATTTATGTACGAGGAAGTAAAATTTTCACTTCGAGAAATGTCTAGCTCCAGCGCCTAGCCCCTCGAGACGCTTCGGTCCGCCCAATGAAGTCAAAGAACGACTTCACTGGTCGGCCCTCCAGCGCTTGTCGGGGCTGATCAAGGCGCTTCCGCTTTTCTTATGTATATTTCCCCTCTACTTCGTCGAAAATGGTAACAAATTTATTATAGGCTTCTTTCTTTTACTAGATTGTAAAAGTCGGGCCTGGAAGTGAGGGGATTGCATGAAAACAGGAACGATCAGGCAAATATTGCTCATTACAGATGGATGCTCGAATCAGGGTGAAGATCCGATCGCAATGGCTGCGCTGGCCAAGGAGCAGGGGATTACGGTGAATGTCATTGGTGTGATGGAACAGGATGTGATAGATGAACAGGGCATGAAAGAAATCGAGGGCATTGCGATGTCTGGCGGAGGTGTCAGCCAGATTGTGTATGCGCAGCAGCTTTCACAGACTGTCCAGATGGTAACGAGGAAAGCGATGACCCAGACTCTTCAGGGAGTGGTCAATAAGGAGTTGCAGCAAATTCTTGGCGGCGGCAGGACGGTAGAAGATCTTCCTCCAGAACAGCGCGGGGAGGTCATGGAGGTTGTGGACGAGCTTGGGGAGACGGTTGAACTGGATGTGTTGATTCTTGTCGACACAAGCGCGAGCATGAAGCATAAGCTGCCGACTGTAAAAGAAGCCTTGCTGGACTTGAGTTTGAGCCTGAATGCCCGTTCCGGCGATAATCGTTTTTCGGTGTTTGTATTTCCCGGGAAACGAAATGATGTCGAAAAATTGCTGGATTGGACACCAAAGCTTGAATCGCTGACAAGCATTTTTGCCAAGCTGACAACTGGCGGAATTACGCCGACAGGCCCGGCGATTCGTGAAGCCCTTTCTTATTTCAATAAAAAACGATCTCTAAGGAGCCTTCTGTCCCGTGATGATGAATCCTTCTTTGAAGAATCTGTGTAAGGTCATTCCCGGCACCATCATTGAAGGGAAATGGCATCACAATCGTTATACCATCATTAAAGAACTTGGTTTTGGAGCAAATGGGATTGTGTATTTAGCAAGACATGACAATAAACAGGTAGCATTGAAAATGAGCGACAATGGAATGTCGGTCACTTCTGAGGTCAATGTATTGAAAGCTTTTGCCAAGGTCCAGGGATCTGCCCTCGGGCCTTCTTTGCTGGATGTAGATGATTGGGAACGCCCAGGAAAGAAAGTCAGTTTCTATGTCATGGAATTCATAAAAGGACCGGATTTTCTCGCTTTCCTTGAGCAAAAAGGGCCGGATTGGACTGGAGTGATGATCCTCCAGCTGCTGGCGGATTTACAGCAACTGCATGACAATGGCTGGGTTTTTGGCGACTTAAAACCGGAAAATTTGATTGTGACAGGACCACCGGCAAGGATCCGCTGCATCGATGTTGGCGGAACGACGATGCAGGGTAGGTCGATCAAAGAGTTCACGGAATTCTTTGACCGGGGTTACTGGGGGCTTGGAAGCAGAAAGGCAGAGCCAGGGTACGATTTGTTTGCTGTCGCCATGATCATGGTCAACACAGCCTATCCGAAAAGGTTTACGAAGAAATCAGGCGGAATCAGCGAAATCATGGAAAAGGTGAAGCAAAGCCCAGAGTTGAGGAGATACGAAAAGGTCATTTACAACGCGCTGTCTGGGAAGTACCGGTCCGCAAAAGAAATGAGGACAGATTTACTCCAGGTCCATCAGCCGGATTCCTCATCAAGAAACAATCGCCAGCAAAAGCCTGCTCCACAAAAGCAACATCAGCCGAGTCCGGCTCGCAGCACTGTGAAAAGGGCATCATCTTCAGCATCAGGACAAACGAGAAAGCGATATAACAAGAGCAGGAAGAAATCCTCAACTCTTGAAACCGCCACCATCATCCTGATTATCTCATTGTTATATTTTTTCTATATTTATAGCCAGATTACCTGATATTTTTGAAACCTTTTACGGGCTCATCCGTAGATAAGGGAGTAAAGCCCTGATTTTTGATAAAGTACAATGGAAAGTGTTAAGCTGAAAGATAATAAACCTATTTAGAAGATTAATGGATTGCCGGCGTGGGTATAGAGTTAAACCGGCAATGCGGTAAGGAAGATCGTGATGATCGATATGAAGGTGAATGCCTTTCTTGAAAGGCATGGTTTTCAGCTGAATAACAAGTCAATCGCAGTCGGTGTTTCCGGTGGACCGGATTCGCTTGCTTTGCTTCACTATTTATCTGAGCAGCGGGAACGGAAATCCCTGAAGATTATTGCTGTCCACGTTGACCATATGTTCCGTGGTGATGAATCTTATCAAGATGCTCTGTTTGTAAAAGATTTTTGCGAAAAACGGGGCCTTCCCTTTGAGATGAAAAGGGTCGATGTGCCAGCTTATATGGAGAAGACAGGTTTAAGCTCCCAACAAGCCGCCCGCGAATGCCGATTTGCCTTTTTCGATAAAGTGATGGAGAAGCATCAACTTGAATACCTTGCATTAGGGCATCATGGGGACGACCAGGTCGAAACGATATTGATGAGGCTTACCAGGGGCAGTTCCGGAGCAGCAAGGGCAGGCATTCCTTTTTCCCGTAAAATGGGTCCGTTCACGGTTTTCAGGCCATTTTTATGTCTGACCAAAAGGGAACTGCAAGAGTATTGCGCCGAAAATTCGCTCGAACCCAGAATCGATCCAAGCAATGAGAAGGCATACTATAGCAGGAACCGATTCAGGAAAACCGTCCTGCCTTTTTTAAAAGAAGAGAATCCGGGAGTCCATGAACATTTCCAGCGTTTCAGCGAAGAATTGCAGATGGATGAAAAGTATCTTCTTGAATTAACAAGGAAAGAATTGAATAAAGTAATGGAGAAAGAGGACAGAGGGATCTCGATCACTATTAGTTCTTTTCGAGAAATGCCAATGCCTTTACAAAGAAGAGCGATTAAACTAATATTAAATTATCTTTACAATGATCGACCTGCTTCTCTTTCC
Organism: Bacillus sp. ISL-35; assembly: GCF_018613355.1. Lineage (NCBI taxonomy): Bacteria > Bacillati > Bacillota > Bacilli > Caryophanales > Bacillaceae > Bacillus > Bacillus sp. ISL-35. The sequence goes on from NZ_JAGGQK010000005.1 coordinate 42,950, forward strand.
GCTATACATATTGAAAAGATTTTTTCAATAATTCGCAACCCCCATCCGTCAGGAACACTTGATTTCCCCAGCGGTTTAAGAATCATACGATCGTATGGAAATTGCCAATTCACATTGAACCCGCCAGAAAGGCAAAGCTACCGTTTTGAAATGACAGGACCAAAGCAGCTGATCTTGCCGAATGGTGATCGCATTGATGCCCAATTGCTCAATGATGTTCATGTCACGGATATTTCCAATCATCGTTTCATCGTCGACCTGGAGGAAACAGGCACTCCCTTATACATCCGCACCAGAAGGAATGGTGACAGGATGTCTTTGAAGGGAATGAAGGGGTCAAAGAAGCTGAAAGATATTTTCATCGATATGAAAGTCCCGTTAGAACAAAGGGATGAATGGCCGGTCGTCACAGACCGGGAAGACAGGATCCTTTGGCTTCCAGGCCTGAAAAAATCGAATCACGAAGCAAGTGAACAAGGAAACAGGTTATTACTATTAACTTATATAAAGCATTGATATCTTCCAGGGGGCACAATGATCATGATGAAAAATGATATTGAAAAAGTACTGTTTACAGAAGAAGAGATTCAGGAAAAAACAAAACAGCTGGCGGCGCAGTTAACTGAAGAATATCAGGACCGTTTCCCGCTGGCAATCGGAGTCCTGAAGGGCGCAATGCCTTTCATGGGTGACTTGCTGAAGCGCGTGGATGCTTACCTTGAAATGGACTTCATGGATGTTTCAAGCTATGGAAATGCGATGGTGTCATCCGGTGAAGTTAAAATCCTTAAGGACCTTGATACTTCCGTTGAAGGAAGAGACATCCTGATCATCGAGGACATCATCGACAGCGGCTTGACTCTCAGCTATTTGGTTGAGTTGTTCAGATACCGCAAGGCTAAGTCCATCAAAATTGTCACGCTGCTTGATAAACCAACCGGAAGAAAGGCTGATATCAAAGCAGATTATGTCGGGTTTATCGTTCCTGATGAGTTCGTTGTCGGCTATGGTCTTGATTACGCGGAAAAATACCGTAACCTGCCTTATATCGGAATTTTGAAGCCGGAAGTATACACAAAATAAATAACGGTTACGATTTAGTGAATGAAATTTAACATTTCACATAACAACCAAATATTCTGAATGTTAATTTCTTGTATTAGCATAATTTGCTATGATACTATTTAGTATAGTTTGTCTACCGTGGGAGGAGGTAAGGGATGAATCGGATCTTCCGTAATACCATCTTTTATTTATTGATATTTTTAGTCATTATCGGAGTAGTGAGCTTCTTTAATGGAAATAACCAGCCAACTGAACAAATCTCTTACGATAAATTCATGCAGGAACTTGAGGCAGGCAATGTTTCAGGAACTCTGACGCTGCAGCCTGAACGAGGTGTGTATGAAGTAAGGGGCCAGATGAAGGGCCAGGAAGAGGGCAAGGGCTTCATTACTTATGTATGGAGCAACCCGGATACATTAAACCGCATTGAACAGACAGCTGCTGATGCAGATGTCGATATTAAGCCTGCAAAAGAAACAAGCGGATGGGTAACGTTCTTTACATCCATCATTCCGTTCATCATCATTTTCATTCTGTTCTTCTTCTTGCTTAACCAGGCTCAGGGCGGCGGCAGCCGTGTCATGAACTTCGGTAAGAGCAAAGCGAAGCTGTATAACGAAGAAAAGAAGAAAGTGCGCTTCAAGGATGTTGCGGGCGCAGATGAAGAAAAACAAGAGCTTGTCGAGGTTGTTGAATTCCTTAAGGACCCTCGTAAATTCGCTGAGCTTGGAGCGCGTATACCAAAAGGGATCCTCTTGGTAGGACCTCCGGGAACCGGTAAAACACTGCTTGCACGTGCTGTTGCCGGGGAAGCGGGAGTACCGTTCTTCTCGATCAGTGGTTCCGACTTCGTAGAAATGTTTGTCGGTGTCGGTGCGTCACGTGTGCGTGATTTATTTGAAACAGCTAAAAAGAATGCTCCATGTATTATCTTCATCGATGAAATCGATGCTGTCGGCCGCCAGCGTGGTGCTGGTCTTGGTGGAGGGCACGATGAGCGTGAACAGACGCTCAACCAGTTGCTTGTTGAAATGGATGGATTTGGTGCCAACGAGGGAATCATCATCGTAGCGGCTACTAACCGCCCTGATATCCTTGATCCGGCATTGCTGCGTCCAGGCCGTTTCGACCGCCAGATCACAGTTGACCGTCCGGATGTCACTGGCCGTGAAGCTGTATTGAAGGTGCATGCGAGAAATAAACCACTTGATGAATCTGTTAACTTAAAGAGTATTGCGGCTCGTACTCCAGGTTTCTCTGGAGCGGACCTTGAAAACTTGCTGAATGAAGCAGCGCTTGTTGCTGCCAGAAGAAATAAGAAGAAGATCGACATGTTGGATCTGGATGAAGCAACAGACCGTGTCATTGCCGGTCCTGCCAAAAAGACACGTGTCATCTCCAAGAAGGAAAGAAATATTGTTGCCTTCCATGAAGCCGGCCATACCGTTATCGGGGTTGTCCTTGATGAAGCGGAAATGGTCCATAAGGTAACGATTGTCCCTCGCGGACAGGCTGGCGGTTATGCTGTCATGCTTCCTAAGGAAGATCGTTACTTCATGACGAAGCCTGAACTTCTTGATAAAATCACCGGCCTCCTTGGCGGGCGTGTAGCGGAAGAAGTCGTTTTTGGCGAAGTGAGCACAGGTGCCCACAACGACTTCCAGCGTGCGACAGGCATTGCGAGAAGAATGGTTACTGAATTCGGGATGAGTGATAAGCTCGGACCATTGCAGTTCGGCCAGGCGCAAGGTCAGGTATTCCTTGGACGTGACCTGAACAATGAGCAGAACTATTCAGATAAGATTGCTTATGAAATTGATGTGGAGATCCAAACCATCATCAAGGAATGTTATGCCAGAGCGAAGAACCTTCTTACAGAGCACCGTGATAAGCTTGATATTATCGCAAATACGCTTCTTGAAGTCGAAACGCTCGATGCAGAACAGATCAAGCATCTGATCGACCATGGACGTCTTCCGGAGCGAAGTGTAAGCCTGGATAATGACGACATGAAAGTGAACATCAACACGAAAAAGGATGAACTGCCTGCAATCGAAGAGACTGATAAGAAAGTTGACTCAGTCATCGAGGATCCAAAGGCAATCGACGAGAATCCAAAAGAATAAAATTCATGAAGCAGGTGTCCTGTAACGGGGCACCTGCTTATTTTTCTGGAGACTGTTCAATACAGGGCAGGGACATTCAGATTCGGTTGACTTTATTTAGTGAATTCCCGGCGATTATGGTATGATATTTGCAGAATTGATTCAGAAAACTACTGATAAGTTGGTGAATAGCTTGATTTTTGTTTTTGACGTCGGGAATACAAATATCGTGTTGGGTGTTTATGAGCAGGAAGAGTTGAAACACCACTGGAGAATTGAAACAAACCGCCATAGAACAGAAGATGAGTTTGGGATGATCGTCAAAAATCTTTTTGACCATGTCAATCTCTCTTTTTCTGATATAGATGGGATCATCATATCGTCCGTTGTACCGCCAATCATGTTCTCACTTGAGAGGATGTGCCAGAAGTACTTCCACCTTAAACCATTAGTCGTTGGGCCTGGCATCAAGACTGGTCTTGACATTAAATACGAAAATCCGAGGGAAGTTGGTGCAGACCGAATCGTGAATGCGGTCGCGGCCATCCATGAATATGGCAGCCCGCTGATCATTGTCGACTTCGGCACTGCGACAACCTATTGTTATATCAATGACCATAATCAGTATATGGGCGGAGCGATTGCCCCTGGAATCGGCATCTCTACCGAAGCTCTTTATTCGCGTGCTGCCAAACTTCCAAGGATTGAAATCAGCCGACCTGATGACGTGATTGGCAAGAACACGGTGTCAGCTATGCAAGCGGGTATCCTCTATGGATATGTTGGGCAAGTAGAGGGAATAGTTAAACGGATGAAAGATAAGAGTGCGGTCACCACTAAAGTGATTGCCACTGGCGGATTGGCGAATTTAATCGCCCAGGAATCAACCGTCATTGACGTTGTCGATCCGTTTTTGACTTTAAAAGGACTGCAGCTTATCTATAAGCGCAATATGGATAAAAACAGCTAAGCTTCCTTGATGGGAGGACGCATTAAATTTTACAGCATGAAGGGAGTAGAACAATGAGCGATTATTTAGTAAAGGCACTTGCTTTTGATGGACAGGTCAGGGCGTATGCAGCAAAAACGACTGAAACTGTTGGAGAGGCACAGCGCCGCCATTATACCTGGCCTGTGGCATCGGCTGCACTGGGCCGCACGATGACTGCTGGTGTGATGATGGGTGCGATGATGAAAGGCGAGGATAAATTAACGGTGAAAATCGAAGGCGGCGGTCCGCTTGGACTTATTCTCGTTGACAGCAATGCTAAAGGGGAGGTCAGAGGGTATGTGTCGAATCCGCATGTCCACTTTGACCTGAATGAACACGGCAAGCTGGATGTAAGACAGGGTGTCGGTACAGACGGAACGCTTACTGTCGTGAAAGACCTTGGCTTGCGTGACTATTTTACAGGACAAGTGCCGATTGTTTCAGGTGAACTTGGAGAAGATTTCACCTATTACTTCGCGACATCCGAACAGGTTAATTCTTCTGTTGGTGTCGGCGTGCTCGTCAATCCGGACAACTCAATCAAGGCAGCAGGCGGCTTCATCATTCAATTGATGCCTGGAACGACGGAAGAAACCATTTCAGCCATCGAACAAAGACTAGAGTCCATCCCGCCGGTCTCGAAATTGATTGAAAAAGGGCTGTCTCCTGAGGAGCTCCTTGAAGAGCTGCTTGGCAAAGACAATGTCAAATTCCTTGAGACGATGCCGGTTTCATTCGTGTGCAACTGCTCAAAAGAGCGATTCAGCAATGCACTGGTCAGTCTCGGAGCAGAAGAAATCCGTGATATGATCGAGACAGAAGGACAGGCTGAAACGCATTGTCATTTTTGCAACGAAAAATATGTGTTTACAAAAGAAGAACTGGAAGAGATAGAGAAAGAAGCAAAATAAGCTAGTGCTGGGGGAAGAGAAGTGGAAAAAAAGCATCTTTGGTACATTATTGCCGGGTTAGCCATATTGAATGCAATCACTCTTATAATGCTTCTTGCCAAGCCTGCTATCCTTGAAGGAAAAAAGGAGACAGTAGCGGAGGTTGGCAAGGCGTCGATCACCCGCCAGCAATGGCTCACCGAGCTGGAAGAACGGTACGGACAAGAAACGCTCAGGGACATGATCGACCAGGAAGTAGTCATGCAGATGGCTGACGAATACGGGATCGAATTATCCGACAAAGCAGTCGAACGGGAACTGACCATTTATAAGGCGATGTATTCGTCGCCAGGGAACGAACCAAAAAGCGAAGAAAAATGGAAGCAGCAGATCAAATACAGTTTGCTGCTCGAAGAACTGCTGACGAAGGATGTAAAAGTATCGGATGAGGATATGAAAACCTTCTATGAGCAAAACAAGAGTCTCTTTGATATCCCTGCCTCTTACCATCTATCTCAAATCATTGTTGAAACGAAACAAGAAGCAGAATCAGCGGTTAAGGAGCTAAAGGATGGCTCAAGCTTTGCCGCACTGGCGATGGAGCGTTCAATCGATGAATTTTCTGCTAATGAGGGCGGGGACATCGGCTTTGTGACCGAAGAAGATGAACTCATTTCCCCGGAAGTGATTTCAGCGGCAAAGTCCCTTAAATCTAAGGAGTGGACCGGACCTATAAAAGTAGAAAATGGCTACGCGATTGTTTATCTTCACGAAAAGCTGGCAGGCAAGAAATATAGCTTCAGTGAGGTGAAGAACCAGATTCGCAGACAGATTGCCCTCGAACAGATGGACATTCCTGTCTCTGCCCGTGCATTCTGGAATGATGCTGAAGTCAGCTGGTTCTATGGCGAGACCAGCAAAAAATAAGAATGGGAAGCACCGGTTTCAATTGACCGGTGCTTCTTTCTATCATTCGCTTTTCGGTGTGTTTTTATTGTTTAGTACGAGTAATAATAGGATAGTTTAAAAAGGATGGGCAGAAGTCTGATATCTGTTTTTGTCGAAGCATACTGATTGACATAGACTAAAAGTACTGGTAAATTTTAATAAAACCAATTAAAATACTCGGATTAAGAGGTGGATAATATGGTACGTATTGCGAACTCGATTAATGAGCTGATTGGCCAAACACCAATTGTGAAACTGAACAGGCTGGTTGATGACCAAAGTGCGGATGTGTATCTGAAGCTTGAGTACATGAACCCGGGAAGCAGCGTCAAGGATCGTATCGCACTTGCTATGATTGAGGATGCTGAAGCAAAGGGTGTCCTTAAGCAGGGAGATACAATCATCGAACCAACAAGCGGCAATACCGGAATCGGTCTTGCAATGGTGGCTGCTGCTAAGGGATACAAAGCCATTCTCGTTATGCCAGAAACGATGAGCATGGAGCGCCGTAACCTGCTGCGGGCATATGGTGCAGACCTCGTGTTGACTCCTGGTCCTGAAGGGATGGGCGGAGCGATCCGCAAGGCAGAGGAGCTGGCTAAGGAAAATGGCTACTTCATGCCTCAGCAATTCGAGAATGAAGCCAACCCTAGCATCCATGAAAGAACGACTGGTCCGGAAATCGTTGAACAGATGGGTGACCAGCTTGATGCGTTTATTGCGGGCATCGGTACAGGCGGCACCATCACCGGTGCAGGAAAGGTTCTTCGTCAGAAGTATAAGGATATCAAAATTGTTGCCGTTGAACCGACAGACTCTCCCGTTTTATCAGGAGGAAAGCCAGGACCCCACAAAATTCAGGGGATTGGCGCAGGTTTCGTGCCTGGTGTCCTTGACACCGATGTATATGATGAAATTATCAAGGTAGAAAATGAACAGGCATTCGACTTTGCCCGCCGTGCGGCAAAAGAAGAAGGCATCCTTGGCGGAATCTCTTCTGGCGCTGCAATCTATGCAGCACTTGAAACTGCGAAAAAACTAGGCAAAGGCAAGAAGGTACTTGCAATCATCCCAAGCAACGGGGAACGCTATCTGAGCACACCGCTTTATCAATTCGAAAACTAATATTTAACGGGAGGCAGGCCGACAAAGCTTGCCTCTTTTTGCTGTCTTCGAGAATATCGACCAAAAAAACTGCTCCTTTTTCTCCAAAATCCATCATTTTAAAAATGAAAGCGCGCGTTTCATCATGTATGATGGATAAAGAGAAAAAAATAGGGGTGACGAGCTTGCCGCACTACAGCATTCATACACAAAGTATTCCTTATACGGCTTCACGTTTTTTTCATCAATACGACCATATTGCCCAACAATATAAAGAGCATGTCATCCTCGAAAGCGGACGGGGCGGGCGTTACAGCATCGCTGCTTTCCAACCGGAAGTTATTTTTTCAGGAAAAGACCATAAATTAACGATCAGCAAGAACGGAATGACAACAACGCTTGAGGGAAATCCGCTTGAGTTAATGAAGCAGGAAATGGAAGCATACAAGGTCCCGGAAGTGGGTGGCCTGCCAGATTTCCAGGGCGGGGCGATCGGCTATATCAGCTATGATTATGCCCGCTACATCGAAAAGCTTCCGCAAATGGCAAAGGATGACTCCGGCATACCAGAGGTTTATTTTCAGGTGTACATGGAGTGGTTCGTGTTTAACCATCAAACAGAAACTCTATGGATCATGGCCCTGAGTGAACCGGGCCAGGAAGAGCGCACAAAAGAAAAGCTGACAGAGTGGCAAAAACGCTGGGAGGCTGAGGCGCTAGTCATGCATGCTGAAAAGGCGGACAAGCCAGGCTATGATGTGTTGCATGTTTCGATGGATGAAGATACCTTCATCGACGCAGTGGAACGTGTCCAGCAATACATTTCGCAGGGAGATGTCTTCCAGGTTAATCTGTCTGTCAGGCAATCAAAGCCGGTTGAAACAGAAGCAATCGAAGTGTATCGCCAGCTGCGCCAGTTGAATCCATCTCCATATATGGGCTATTTGCATACGGCGGATTTCCAGCTCGTCAGCGGCTCACCCGAACTCTTGGCAAAAGTAAACGGTACGGAGGTCAGCACAAGGCCGATTGCCGGCACGAGGTCGAGAGGCAGGACAGATCAGGAAGATTTGCAGCTTGCCAATGAACTCATCAACAATGAAAAGGAACGTGCCGAGCACGTCATGCTTGTTGACCTGGAAAGGAACGATCTCGGGAGGGTATGCAGATACGGTACGGTCGAAGTCGATGAATTTATGGTCATTGAAAAGTACTCGCATGTCATGCATATTGTCTCTAATGTCAGGGGCGAGCTAGCAGAAGGTGAAACATGGTTCGATGTCGTAAATGCGACCTTCCCGGGCGGAACGATTACAGGTGCGCCAAAGGTCAGGACGATGGAAATCATTGAAGAGCTTGAGCCGGTGAGACGAGGGCCATATACAGGTTCACTAGGCTGGATCGGTTTTAACGGCAATATGGAACTGAACATCATCATCCGCACGATGCTCGTCAAGGATGGGATGGCACATGTCCAGGCGGGAGCAGGCGTCGTCATTGACTCCATCCCGGCAAATGAGTACAAGGAATCGTTAAAGAAAGCCATCGCGCTTTGGAAGGCAAAAGAGCTTGCGGAGGGAAACGCATGATTTTGATGATCGATAATTATGATTCTTTCACATATAATCTTGTTCAATATCTGGGCGAAATGGGGGAGGAATTGAAGGTCATCCGCAATGACCAGACATCCATTCAGGGAATCGCAGAGCTGGATCCAAAGTTTTTGATGATCTCCCCGGGGCCATGCAGTCCGAATGAAGCAGGCATCAGTTTGGATGCCATCAAGAATTTCGCCGGCAAGACACCGATTTTTGGCGTCTGCCTCGGCCATCAGTCCATCGCCCAGGTATTTGGCGGGGACGTTGTTCGTGCGGAGCGGCTCATGCACGGGAAAACATCAATGGTCTACCACGACGGAAAGACGATTTTTGAAGGTGTGGAAAACCCATTCCCTGCAGCACGCTATCATTCTCTCATTGTCAAAAAAGAAACCCTTCCAGACTGTCTTGAGGTCTCAGCCTGTACAGAAGAAGGGGAAATCATGGCCATTCGCCATAAAACTCTGCCTGTGGAGGGCGTCCAGTTCCATCCGGAATCGATATTGACAACTCCGGGAAAGCAGCTGCTGCGGAATTTCATTGCGCATTACAATTTTACAAAGGAAGTAAGCTTGAAATGAAGCTCTATATAAATGGCCGGTTCATGGATAATAATGAGGCAGCGATTTCCCCTTTTGACCATGGATTTTTATATGGTCTGGGTGTCTTTGAAACCTTCAGGATCTACAATGGCCACCCATTTTTGCTGGATGACCATCTGGAGCGGCTGAATGCGAGTCTGCGAATTCTGGACATTAAAGCTGAATTCACCAGAGATGAAGCGATCAAGATTCTTGATGGCCTTTTAGCTGAAAACTCTCTCAGGGATGCATATATCCGCTTTAATGTCTCCGCAGGCAATGGTGAAATCGGCTTGCAGACGGAAAGCTATAATGAGCCGAATGTGATTGTTTTTGCCAAAATTTTGCCACCGGCAGGCGGTATGAATGAGAAACAGGCCGTACTGCTAGAGGTAAGGCGCAACACTCCAGAGGGCAGTGCCCGATTAAAATCGCATCACTATCTCAATAACGTGCTGGCCAAGCGTGAGGCGGGCCCTGCAATGGATACAGAAGGCATTTTTTTGAATGACGAAGGTTTCCTGGCAGAAGGAATTGTTTCGAATCTATTTTGGTACAGGGATGGGATCTTGTTCACTCCGGCGGTCAAGACCGGTATTTTAGATGGAGTGACGCGAAGGTTCGTCATCGAGATGGCCCGTACAGCAGGCACTGAGGTACGCGAAGGCTTTTACAAAAAGGAGGAAGCGGAAGCAGCCGACGAAATGTTCCTGACGAACTCAATCCAGGAAATCGTCCCGGTCACTTCTTTTTCAGGTAAAAGTTTTCCTGGGAAATCTGGCGAGATGGTCAGAAGACTATTTGGGCGATATGAAGCACAGCGGGAAACGCTATGGAGCAGAACACAATTGGATGGAGGACTCGCAAAATGAAACCTGTAATAAAAGCTGGTCCATATACATTGGACTACAGCAGCCAAACATTGGTCATGGGAATTTTGAATGTAACGCCCGATTCGTTTTCGGATGGCGGCAAGTATAATCAACTTGAAAATTCTGTGGTGCGTGCAAAGCAAATGATGGAAGACGGGGCGCAGATCCTCGATATCGGCGGTGAATCGACCAGGCCTGGTTATGAACGGATTTCGGATGAAGAGGAAATCAGCAGGGTTGTGCCTGCAATCGAGGCGATCACAAAGGAACTGCAGGTCCCGCTCTCCATCGATACCTATAAATCAAAGGTCGCTAAAAGTGCGATTGACGCCGGAGCAGTGATTATCAATGATATCTGGGGAGCGAAGGAAGACCCGGAGATTGCCGATGTCGCAGCTGAAACGGGCGTGCCAATCATCCTGATGCATAATCGCAACGATCGAAATTATACTCATTTCATCCGGGACGTATTGAATGATCTATATGAAAGCATCACAATTGCCAAGAAAGCCGGCGTCAGTGATGAGCAAATCATCCTGGACCCGGGTATTGGCTTTGCAAAAGACCTGGCAGAGAACCTGGAGATGATGCGCCATCTGGATACTCTTGTGTCACTAGGTTATCCAGTTCTGCTGGGCACCTCAAAAAAATCGATGATTGGCGGCGTGCTCGGCCTTCCTGTTTCTGAACGGACGGAAGGAACAGGAGCATCGGTATGCTACGGAATCCAGAAGGGCTGCCAGATTGTCAGGATCCATGATGTGAAAGAAATGTCGCGCATGGCAAAAATGATGGACGCGATGATGGGAAAGGGTGAGTTCAGTGGATAAAATACATGTTAATCAGATGGAGTTTTACGGCTACCATGGTGTGTTTCCTGAAGAAACAAAGCTTGGACAGCGGTTTGCAGTGGACTTGACGGTGGAACTGGACCTTTCAAGAGCTGGAAAAAGTGATGAACTTCAGCATTCCATCAACTACGCGGACTTATATCAAGTATGCAAGGACATCGCGGAAGGCAAACCATATAAGCTTGTGGAAGCCATTGCAGAGAAGATCGCCTCGACAATTCTAGAGAAGTTTTCGCTTGTTGAAGCATGCCATGTAAAGGTCATCAAGCCGGACCCGCCAATACCGGGACACTATAAATCCGTCGCAGTCGAAATCACGAGGAGTAGATGACAGTGGAAAACAAAGCATATATTGCGCTAGGGTCCAATATGGGTGACCGGTTTGGGTATTTGACACAGGCCATCATCCTCCTTGAGGGCCATGAGGAAATCTCGGTGGTAAATACTTCTTCCATCTATGAGACGGACCCGGTAGGCTATACCGACCAGGATCAATTTTTAAATATGGCAATCGAGGTGGAGACAAGTCTGTCTCCTGTTGAACTCCTCGATACATGCCTGGAGATCGAATTGAAGCTTGGGAGAAAAAGGGAAATAAAATGGGGTCCCAGAACTTTAGACCTTGACATCTTGCTGTATAATCACGAAAATGTTGAAACAGAGAAGCTTACAATTCCGCACCCTCGGATGAGCGAACGCGCATTTGTAATCCTTCCATTGCTTGAAATGGATCCACATATCACGCTCCCAAACACCAGGGAGCCGCTGGCAAACGATTTACAAAGTATACCGGATAGAGAAGGAGTACGAATATGGAAGCAGAAAAATGGGGAAGACGTATTCGCGCTTATCGAAAGCTGAAGGGTTACACACAGGAAGGCTTCGCAAAAGAGCTTGGCATTTCGGTTTCAGTCCTCGGAGAAATCGAACGGGGAAACAGGATGCCTGATGAAAAATTGATTGCCAGAATCGCAGAGTTTCTGGATGTCGGATTGGATGAGTTAACCCCGCAATAGGGTTAAATGATCCCTTACCATCAGGATTGTGGTTTTCCGCTTCGAGCGGAATTCGACAGGACGAAAAGAAGGAGGAAGGATATGCTTAAGATTGGCGATATTGAGATGAAGAACCAGGTCGTGCTTGCGCCAATGGCTGGCGTCTGCAACTCTGCGTTCCGTCTGACGGTAAAAGAATTCGGCGCAGGGCTTGTATGTGCGGAAATGGTCAGCGACAAAGGAATTGTTCTGCAAAACGACCGGACACTCGATATGTTATATATAGATGAACGTGAAAAGCCGCTCAGCCTGCAGATTTTTGGCGGCGAAAAAGAAACGCTTGTCCAGGCGGCCAAATACGTGGACAAAAATACGAATGCCGATATCATTGATATCAATATGGGCTGTCCTGTACCGAAGATCACAAAATGTGATGCAGGTGCGAAATGGCTTCTTGACCCAAACAAAATCTATGAAATGGTATCAGCTGTTGTAGATGCCGTCGATAAGCCGGTAACGGTGAAAATGCGCATGGGCTGGGATGACGAACATATTTTCGCCATAGAGAATGCCCGTGCTGTAGAACGAGCTGGCGGTCAGGCAATCGCCCTCCACGGCCGTACGCGTGTCCAAATGTATGAAGGACAAGCGAACTGGGACATCATCCGTGACGTCAAGCAGGCAGTAACCATTCCTGTGATCGGCAATGGAGATGTCCAGACACCTCAGGATGCAAAGAGAATGCTTGATGAAACAGGTGTGGACGGAGTAATGATCGGCCGCGCTGCTCTCGGTAATCCGTGGATGATTTACCGCACGGTTAAATACCTGGAAACAGGCGAATTGATGGGCGAACCGACTGCACGCGAGAAAATCGATGTCAGCATCCTTCACCTCGACCGACTGATTGCGCTCAAAAATGAACACATCGCTGTCCGCGAAATGCGCAAACATGCTGCATGGTATATGAAAGGCATTCGCGGCAACGCAAGGATCCGCAATGGTATCAACGAGTGCACAACAAGAGACCAATATGCCCGCTTAGTGACAAACTTCGCTGATGAAGTGGAAGCAGAAGAGCAAAATGCCCACCGAGTTGGATAAAAATTGACATTAACCATTACATTTCCTATAATACTTTTATCCTTAAATGTAACTGCCAGTGGTCAAACTGGCAGTTTTTATTCTATTTAAGAGATTTTTAATGTCTGAATACGTTTGTTTGTGTAAAATAATAAAAGTATCCACCAAACATAATCAGGATTACATACTAAATTTAATTATATATTGGAGTGAAAGCGACATGAGTCATGAAGAATTAAACGACCAGCTCAGAGTCAGAAGGGAAAAAATGAGTGCATTGCGTGAAAAGGGCATGGACCCATTCGGCAAAAGATTTGAACGCACCCATCTTACTGAAGACCTGATCAGCGAATATGGTGAATTGGAAAAAGAAGAAATCGAGACAAAGAATGTCGCGGTGAAGATTGCTGGACGGATAATGACAAAACGCGGAAAAGGAAAAGCTGGCTTTGCGCACATCCAGGACCTAGCTGGCCAAATCCAGATTTATGTCCGCCAGGATGCAGTCGGCGAAGAGCAATACGAAGTTTTTGACTCCGCTGACCTTGGTGATATTGTCGGTGTTGAGGGAACGCTTTTCAAAACCAAAGTTGGCGAACTTTCCATTAAAGCTCAAAACTTTGTGTTCCTGTCAAAGGCACTGCGCCCGCTTCCGGAAAAATTCCACGGGCTTAAAGATGTCGAGCAGCGTTATCGCCAGCGTTATCTTGACTTGATCACCAGCAACGAAAGCAAGACGACCTTCATCAACCGCAGCCGCATCATCCAGTCAATGCGCCGTTATCTGGATGGACAAGGATACCTTGAAGTGGAAACGCCATTGATGCACTCTATTGCAGGCGGAGCGTCTGCACGTCCGTTCATTACTCATCATAACGCTCTCGATATGCAGCTTTACATGCGAATCGCAATCGAGCTACACTTGAAGCGTCTGATTGTCGGCGGCCTGGAAAAGGTATATGAAATCGGCCGAGTATTCCGTAATGAAGGTGTTTCGACAAGACATAATCCGGAATTCACGATGCTTGAGCTTTATGAGGCATATGCGGACTGGAGAGACATCATGTCCCTTACAGAGAACATGGTTGCGTACATCGCTCAGGATGTTCTCGGAACCACGACTATCCAGTATGGCGAATATGAAATCGACCTTAAGCCAGAGTGGAAGAGAGTTCACATGGTTGATGCAATTAAGGAACATACAGGTGTAGACTTCTGGCCGCAAATGAGCACTGATGATGCACGTGCACTTGCGAAGGAACACGGAGTGGAAATCACTGAACATATGCAGTACGGTCACATCGTCAATGAGTTCTTCGAGCAAAAAGTAGAAGAGCACCTGATCCAGCCTACATTCATTTACGGCCATCCGGTTGACATTTCTCCTTTGGCGAAAAAGAATGATGAGGACTCGCGTTTCACTGATCGCTTCGAATTGTTCATCGTTGCGAGGGAGCATGCGAACGCGTTCACTGAGCTGAATGACCCGATTGATCAAAGAGAACGCTTTGAAGCACAACTAAAAGAAAAAGAGCAAGGAAATGATGAAGCGCACGAAATGGATGAAGACTTCATCGAAGCATTGGAATATGGAATGCCACCAACAGGCGGACTCGGAATCGGAATCGACCGACTTGTTATGCTGCTGACCAATTCACCATCCATCAGGGATGTACTGTTATTCCCATTGATGCGCCATCGTTAATAATATTAGAAGGCAAAACGGCAAACGTCGTTTTGCCTTTTTTTATTTTCAATTCTCATTACTAGATTTGCGCACAGTAATATGAATTATCTTTCTTTTATTCATGCGAATAAAAATCTTAAAAAGAGGTTGCCATTGAAGAATAAAGGTGCTATATTTATATCTGTTGCTGCGAGCTACTTAGTTAGCAACAAAGAAATTGAAAAAACTTATTGACATCAGGTTTTGAACCTGGTAATATATAAGAGTTGCTTCTGACGGAGCAACAAAGAAAAATTGTTCTTTGAAAACTAA
>NZ_JAGGQK010000006.1:0-399468 GCF_018613355.1 Bacillus sp. ISL-35
AACCCTGTTATTTTGACAGGTTGGAAGTTGAAGAGACCAAAGCTGTCAAGAAAGCCCCGTTATTTTGACAGGTTGGAAGGAGAAGAGACCAAAGCTGTCAAGAAAGCCCCGTTATTTTGACAGGTTGGAAGGAGAAGAGACCAAAGCTGTCAAGAAAGCCCCATTATTTTGACAGGTTGGAAGTTGAAGAGACCAAAGCTGTCAAGAAAGCCCTGTTATTTTGACAGGTTGGAAGGAGAAGAGGCTAAAGCTGTCAAGAAAGTCCAGCTTTTTTGACAGGTTGGAAGTTGAAGAGACCAAAGCTGTCAAGAAAGCCCGGTAATTTTAAAAAAATGACCTACTCTGTATTTAGTAGGTCATTTTCTTATTAAGTGAATCTTTAAATTAGCGTATTTCCTAGCTTACCTTCCTAGTTTGCTGTCTTCTCAATAAAGAAGGTAACCACCACAAACAGGATAAAGGCCAGTAATAGCAATGATCCGCCGACGATGAACAGGACCATGACGAATGTTTCCCCCAGGTTGAATGGGTTGATGTTGTACATCCACATTCCGACTGTGAGTCCCAGTGCGCCGACCATGCCGGTGATGCTATGGATGGATACGAGTTTTTTATATTTTATTTGATAGTTTTTGTAAAAAATACCCCAGGCAAATACGGATAGCCAGCCGACTAGCAGGATGTGGGCGTGGATTGGGCGCATTGCATAGTCGCCGGCGCCTGCCATATGTGAGCCCATGAAGGTTCCTATTAGTCCAAAGATTGCTGCGAATCGTATTAGTCGAATACTCCAAGTTTGTTCCATTTTTTATTCCTCCGTCTGTTTTTCTATAGGGAGCTTTATGGTAAAAGTCGTACCTTTTTGTGTCTCGCTCTCCACTTCAATTTTTCCGTTGTGTAATTCAATAATATGTTTGACAATCGACAGGCCCAAACCGGTTCCATCTTTTTTGCGTGAGGCATCGACGCGGTAGAATCGTTCGAAAATCTTAGAGGACTGTTCCTGGCTCATTCCGATTCCGGTATCTTTAAATGTGATGTTGATGGCCGCGTCGGCTTGTGTAAGCTGGATAAAAATACTTCCTCCGGGTTGATTGTATTTAATCGCATTTGTCAGCAGATTGTCCCATACCGTCATCAAAAGTTCGGGATCAGCGAGAATCGGGGCAGGGGGTAGGTGGTAAGAGATTTCGATCTCCTTTTCCTCCAATCGCCATTGATGCCTTCTGACCGTTTCTTTGATTTGCGTATCAATCCGTGTCATTCCACGCTTCATCGGATACGATTTTTGATCAAGCGATGTAAGAAGCAGCAATTGTTTCGTTAGGTTGGACAGTCGCTTTGATTCCTGGTCGATGATTTCAACGTATTCACGGTGCTCGTCGTCGAGAGCCTGCGTTTTTAACAGCTCCGCGTATCCCTGGATATTCATCAACGGTGATTGAAAATCATGGGACACATTATTGATGAATGATTTTCGCGCTTCATCATTATGCTGCAATTGAATCTGCATCGTGCTGAAGCTCTCGGCAAGCTGGCCGATTTCATCCTTGCGATGGATGTTCAATGGGAAGTTGAAGTTTTCCCTTGTGATTTCCCTGGTAGCCTCTGTCAGCTTGGTGATTGGCTGAATCAGGTGTTTGGCAAACCAGATCACCCCGGTGATACTCACGATGGAAATCGCGACAAAGAACCAGGCGAAAATGACATGGACATCAGAGAATAACAATTTGTTATTGGGCCTCAGGTACAAGCCATAGTCCTCGTCAGCAATCGTGAAGGGGACGCCGACGGTATTTCCAAGCTGATTGGAAAAATGGCTCATCATCATCCAAGGTGAGCGTGAACTGTCCATTCCATGGTAGATTTCCTTCTCCTCCACAACCTTCATGGCCTCAGCTGGCAGGTTCTTTTTTGAAAATGGTTCGCCAAACTCAAACTCCTCGCCAGATTCACTGATAACATAGATTTGATAGCCCAGTTTACTGATTGAATCCAAATAAGCTGCAAAACTTAAGTGGGACGTCGAGTGCATTTGCTCCAAACTTGAGGCAACCTCTTCGGCAACCTTTACGTTCTGTGAGTCTATCCTCTCTCTTGTCGAAGTCATATAGACCCAGTTGGCAAGAATGAAGGCGATCACGATGCTGATCCCGAGGATGAGCAGGGTGGCGATGATGAACTTCCTATACAATGTCTTCATTTCATTTCCTCAAGTCTGTAACCAATTCCGCGGATCGTCTGGATTTCAACTGAAGCCTCATGCTTCTTCAGGCGTTCACGGATCCGATTGATATGGGTATTCAGCGTTTGTTCACTGCCTTCATAATCCGCTCCCCAAGCCTGCTCGATCAAAGACGCCCTGGGAGTTGTTTTATTCAGGCGAGATGCCAGGATACTGAGCAGCTCAAATTCCTTCAATGGAAACAGGATCGTCTCCTGATTGATTACAACTTCAAAGCTGTTCCGGTCAATCTTCATATTACCCGCCTGGATCAAAGAATCGACAGCACGCTGCATTCGCCGCAGGACAACCGCCACCCGGAATAAAAGCTCCTTCACTTCAAAAGGTTTTACAATATAATCCTCACTGCCTGAAAGGAACCCTTCTTCCTTATCGCTTAATTGACCCTTGGCGGTAAGGAGGATGACAGGGATTTTCCAATCATCAGTCAGGATTTTTGTCAGCTCGAAACCATTCATCCCGGGCATCATCACATCAACAATCGCAAGATCGACATTTTGCTTTTCCAATAAGGATAAAGCCTCTTCGGCATCATTGGCCCTGAAAACCTGGTATCCTTCCTGGGTCAAATGGATGGTCACGAGTCTCTGAATATTTATATCATCATCAACGACCAGGATTCTCATTGGTCATGCCTCCTTAAAAGAAAGGAGAGAGTTCTCTCCTTTTCCTTATTGAATCTCAGGACTGGTTTGTTTATCTTTTTCAAAGAATAGAATCAGTGCCGGTAAAAGCATGCCGCGAACAAGGAAAGTATCAATCAGGATCCCGACAGCGACCATGAATCCGAAGATGAACAGGTCAGCGATTGGCATCGTCGTCAGAGCAGCGAATGTAGCCGCCAATATGACGCCTGCTGATGAAATGACACCGCCCGTGTTGCGAATGGAAATTTCCAAAGCCTCTTTCACTTTGTGATTCTTCCGCTCCTCGATAAAACGGGAAGCCAGAATAATATTATAATCGATTCCCAGGGCCACAAGGAAGATAAAAGCATATACCGGCACACGTGTACTGATTGCATCATATCCGAATAGGGCATCGATCAGGAATACACCGAGGCCAAGTGCAGATACATACGAAAGCAGGATGGTGGCCATCATGTAAATGGACATTTTCACACTGCGTGTCAGGACAACGAGCAATCCTAGAATAAGTGCTGTTTCCAGCAGGACGATTTTGAGGATGTCACCGTTGTTGACTTCTCGCTCATCGACAAGCTTTGGGGTGATTCCGCTGAAATAAGCGTCAGCATCCAGCCCTAAATCTTCCAGCATTTCAGGGGCCTCGTCCGTTAGTTTTTCGATGTAGTCCATTGCTTCCACAGAGTATGGATTCATGTCGAGTGCAATGCTGAATTTGACCGCATCGCCATTTTCGGTTAATCCCTGTGGTCGAATCGAAGCGATTTGTTTTTCTTCATTCAGTTTTTCTGAGATTGTCTTTACAATTTCTTCAGTTAACTTACTGTCGCTTTCAATCAACAATGTAGTAGGGGCAAGTTCACCTTTATCATATCTCTGTTCCACTATTTCATAGCCAACTCGGGAAGGCAAATCTTCAGGGAAGCTTTTCACCATGTCGAATTCATACTCAAGATTGAAGACGTTCAGTGCAGATAGGACTAGCAAAATACCGACCACTCCGCCAGAAAGGCCAGGCTTGTTGACAACAAATTTGGCAACCGGACCCCAAACACCATGCTTGACCTCTGTTTCAACCCCATACTTAGGCACTTTAGGCCAGAAAGCCTTGCGTCCGAATAAAGTGAACAATGCAGGCACCAGCGTAATGGAAGCGAGCATGATGAAGAACATCGCTGTTCCGAAAATCGGAGCAAAGTTCTGATAATCACGGAAATCAGCGAACAGAAGTACAAGCATCGCAGCCAAGACGGTTCCGCCGGCAAAAAAGACAGGTTCGCCTGTTGCACGCATCGCATACTTCATCGCATCGAATTTATTTTCGTAATGGTTCAGCTCCTCGCGGAAACGTGAAAAGACAAATAAAGAATAGTCAATGACGGCTGCAAAAAGCAGGATACTCATGATTGATGTCGTTTGGTTATTGATCTCCAATCCTCCTGCTCCTAGAAGGGCAACACTCTGGTTCACAACCTGGTAGACGATCGCTGTGGCCAATAAAGGAATGATCGCAAGCAGAGGCGAACGATAAATGACAATCAGCAGGATCAGGATTATTCCAACCGTTGCCAGCAACAGCACGAAATCTGCCCGTTCAAATAGCTTAATGGTATCACCTGATATCCCTGCAGGACCAGTAATATAGAAAGAAGTCCTCTCAAGCTTGTCAGCGATACCTGTGCCGATTTCAGTTGCACGGTCATTGATCTCAGCATACTCATCATTGCCCAGACCCTGTTCCAATTCCATAGGGACAATCATCGTCGATTGATCTTCGGATATAAAACCGCTAAGCGCCTGTGGCGGAAGGGAACGGGTATCAACAATGTTTCTGATTCCTTCGATATCCTCAGAAATAATGCCATCAAGGATTTGATTCACTTCATCAAGATTAATGTCCCCTTTGTCATTATGAAAAACAAGAATACCCGGGGTACCCTGCTCATTCGGGAAGTAATCCTCCGTTTTATTTTGCGCGATAATCGATTTTGCATCATCAGGCAGAGATTGAAAGTTGTTCACTTTGTAATTGCCAAGCTGAGGGCCTGCACTTAAGCCAACCATCAACACCAGCCAGGCGATGATCGTAATCCACATCCCGCGTTTCGTTGAAACCCAGTCAGTGATCGAATAAAGCAATTTCTTCATGAATTATAGCCTCCTATGTTTGTTCCTGTAATCTAATCTAACTTCAGACTCGTTCCGGTAATTTTAGGGGTAGGGGAGACCAGAACGAGCACTGAACAATGAACATCATAAACTATGAAAATAAACACAACATCAACTTTCAGTTACATTTTTTCATTTAAAAGAGCAGAACCCAATAAATCAGAAAGTATAAAAGTATAAAGAATGTTCAATATTTTCTTCATGGAATCTGAGGAGCTATCTCAGTAAAACATACTTAATTCTTTAAGGTTTTCTTGGGAGGTAGATATCAAAATGAGTTTCCCGTAACAAAAAGGAGATGAGGAAATTGAAGATTGAATTTGCTTTTTAAAAATTCAGAAAAGTATAGACGTTTTTAATTGGATCCAGTATCCTAATAATATGGAGTAAAGAAAATTCTTAAGGAGGAGGGTTGAAAATTAAAACTATGGTAGCGGCCAGTGATCTTCATAAAGAAATTGAAAATCTTTCAAGCGTGCAAAAAGATCAGGTTTTCCATGTGATCAAGGCACTAAAAGGGTCAAAAAAAGAGCTGCATTATACAGGGAGACTTTTAGGGATAGGTTTTGAAGAAAATGGGGAAATGAGTATGGAATTGGGTATGCAGAATGCCAATACATATGACGTTGCTCAAGGTGGAGCCCTTTATACATTGGCAGACGTAGCCATAGGTTTTCACATAATGACCATGATACCAGAGGATACTCAAGTCTTCACCTTAGAATTGAAAATGAATTATGTAAGGCCAGGTAAAGGGAAAAAGCTGTATGCAAAGCCTTCAATCATCCATCTCGGGAAAAGTACAGTGGTTTCCGAGTGCATAGTAATTGATGAGAAAGCCGAGACAGTCGCAATTGCCTTAGGAACATTTTTTTTAAAACATAAAGGGCTATCAAAGGAGGAAATAAAATGAGTGTGAAATTTGACGAAGGTTTGCAAGTAAGGCGTGAAGTGTTAGGGGCTGAATATGTAGACAACTCAATCAAAAACGCAACAAGCTTTACAAAGCCTCTTCAGGAATTAGTTACCGAATATTGCTGGGGAGAGATTTGGACTAGAGAAGGTTTACCTAAAAAGACGAGAAGCATGATCAATTTAGCGATGTTGACTGCTTTAAATCGTCCGCATGAATTGAAGCTGCATTTACGTGGAGCCATTAATAATGGGGTCACAAAAGAAGAAATCCAGGAAATCTTTTTACAGACTGCTATTTATTGTGGAGTACCAGCCTCACTGGATAGTTTTAAAGCAGCCCGTGAAATATTTGAGGAAATGGGAATAGAAGAATAAAAAGAAAAAAGCTGTACTTCATTCTGTAAACACCATTCTAAAAATAAAGGTAGAATGGTGTTTTTTAAAACTAAAAGATATTGAATTTTTTGATAATTAATACTATTATAAATTTAAAGCTGTCGACAGCCGACAGATAATTAAGTGATGAAAGGAGGGAAAATGTGAATCAAATACCTCTTGAGAAAGCGCTTCCGTTTTACCTGCAAATTCAGCAAACGATAAAAGAGCGAATTTGGCAAGGAGAATATAAACCAGGGGACAGATTATTTGAGGCCCAGCTTGCAAAACAATTCTCTATTAGCCGCAGCCCTGTGCGAGAAGCGATCCGGACTTTAATTAATGAAGGTCTTTTGATTATGGATGAGAAATCTCAAATAACTGTATATAAGCCAACTTTGAAGGATGTTAAAGATATTTACGGCTGCAGGGTTGCCCTTGAATCAGCTGCTGTTGCTCTGGCAGCAGAGAGGGCTTCAGAGCGGCAAATAGAAGAACTGGGAAGAATTATTGCGGAAACAGAAGCAGCTGTTGAAAGCAATGAAAAGGAAGAAATCGTAAAGTGGAACGAAAAATTCCATGAACACATTATTTTAATAAGCGAAAACATAAGGTTGAAAAAACTGGTGGATGAGCTTCATTCATTAACCTATTATTATAGGCTCCTGAATATTGAAGGTAATGAACGCGGGGAAGTTATTTTAAAAGGGCATAAAGAAATATTCAACGCGATTAGAGAAAAAAATCCAGAAAAAGCAGTACTCAGTTTAAAGAAACATACGGAAGAGGATTTGAAAAATCTGATAAATCTGATTGAAGGAAAAGAGGGGAAAAAATGAGGATTGTTGATGCTGAGGTCTTAACTGAAAGTGTTGCTAAATTGTGCTGGGAAGCTTGTTACTACTTGCCGGATGATGTTCTTGCAGGTTTCAGACGTGCCGAAAAAACTGAAGCTTCGCCCATTGGCAAATCTATTCTCCAACAGCTGCTGGAAAATGCGGATGAAGCTAAAACAAACCACATGCCATATTGCCATGATACAGGAATGGCAGTTGTTTTTGTTGAAATCGGGCAGGATGTTCACATTACAGGTGGGGATTATCTTGAAAGCATCCAGGAAGGAGTGCGGACTGGTTACAGAGAAGGCTATTTAAGAAAATCTGTAGTAGGAGACCCTTTGCTGCGCGTTAACACGGGGGATAATACACCAGCTGTGGTACATACGGAAATTGTGCCAGGTGACAAAATCAAAATCACTGTACTGCCAAAAGGCGGGGGCAGTGAGAATATGAGTGCAATGAAATTTCTTCTTCCGGGAGAAGGGATTGAAGGTGTAAAGAAATTTGTCCTTCAGACGATTAAAGATGCTGGAGGAAAGGCATGCCCACCTGTAGTTGTAGGAGTGGGGATTGGCGGCAGTTTTGATAAAGTGACTTCTCTTGCAAAACACGCTGTATTAAGAGAAATCGGTGTTCACCATCCAGACCCGCATATTGCCGAACTGGAACAGGAATTGCTGGAAGCCATTAATGATACAGGGATTGGGCCTCAGGGACTTGGGGGAACGAGTACTGCCCTTTGGGTACCGATCGAAACATATGCATGTCATATTACGGCTTTGCCTGTTGCAGTTAATATTCAATGTCATGCTGCAAGAAAGAAAACAATCGTAATTTAAACAACGGCTATTATTGATGATTTTTGTCCGGGCAAATGACTTATGAAATTTAAAAGAAAATCTAAATGGAATCGAAAGGAGAGGAATCAAGGTGGCAGAATATAGGCTGCAAACCCCCATAACAAAAGAAGATATAAAAAAATTAAAAATCGGCGACTCGGTGCTTCTCACAGGAACGATTTACATGGCAAGGGACGCTGCACACAAAAGAATGGTCGAGCTGCTTGAGAATAATGAGCCGCTGCCTGTGGACCTAAAGGGAGAGACTATTTTTTATGCTGGACCTTGTCCTCCAAAACCTGGTCAGGTCATTGGGCCTGTCGCGCCGACAACTGCCTTCAGAATGGATCCTTACGCACCTGCAATGTATGAATATGGTGTTGTGGGGACGATTGGCAAAGGGCCGAGAAGAGACATGGTTAAAGAAGCTTGCAAGAAATATGGTGCAGTCTCATTTGCCGCAATTGGCGGTTTATCAACCATTTTAAGCAGAAGAGTTAAAGCAGTTCAAGTGGTTGCTTATGAGGATCTGGGACCTGAGGCAATAAGGCGGCTTGAAGTAGAAGATTTCCCTTTGCTCGTAGCATACGATTCATTCGGGGATGACCTCTATCAGCAAGAAATAGCAAAATATGAAAACTATAATGAAAAAGCAAACAAAGGAGCTGTTTAATGATGAAAAATTACGATATTGCGGTCATACCTGGCGATGGCATTGGTAAAGAAGTGGTCCCTGTAGCGTTAAAAGTTTTGGATACGGTTGCAGAGATTCATGGGGGACTAAAATTTAGTTATCAATCCTTTCCCTGGAGCAGTGATTATTATGTAGAACACGGTAAGATGATGCCAGAAGATGGATTAAATACACTTAAAAACTTTGATTCTATCTTTCTTGGAGCAATCGGAAACCCCGCTCTTGTACCTGACCATATTTCTCTTTGGGGCCTTTTAATCAAAATTAGAAGAGAATTTGAACAATCTATTAATATTCGTCCAGCAAAATATTTTAAAGGCTTAAAATCCCCTCTAGTCAATCCTAATGACTTTGACTTAATTGTAGTTAGAGAGAATAGTGAAGGCGAGTATAGTGAAGTTGGAGGCAGAATACACAAAGGTGAAGATGAGCTTGCCGTCCAAAATGCAATATTTACAAGAAAAGGGACAGAACGTGCGATGCACTATGCCTTTGAGCTTGCAAAGAAAAGAAGAGGTCATGTAACCTCTGCTACGAAATCAAATGGAATTTTCCATTCTATGCCTTTCTGGGATGAAGTTTTTAATGATGTTAAGAAAGACTACAAGGATGTACAAACGGCTGCCTACCATATTGATGCCCTTGCAGCATTTTTTGTAACCCGTCCACAAATATTCGATGTGATCGTGGCAAGCAATCTGTTTGGTGATATTTTAACTGACATAGGGGGAGCTATTATGGGGAGCATTGGTATAGCCCCTGCAGCCAATATAAACATTAACGGTAAATACCCATCTATGTTTGAGCCTGTTCATGGTTCTGCTCCTGATATCGTTGGTAAAGGAATCGCAAACCCGATTGGGCAAATATGGACCGCTAAAATGATGCTTGATCATTTCGGCGAAGAAGAGTTAGGCAAAAAGCTTCTTGATGTCATTGAGGATGTAACAGAGGACGGAATCAAAACATCTGATATTGGCGGAACATCATCAACAGAAGAGGTTGGAGATGAGATTTGCAGAAGGTTGAAGAAGGCAGTTTCTGTATAAATAAATGAAGTATTGAAAAATTCCAGCTCATCAGCTGGAATTTTTTTGTCCTTTTAAGCTGTTGAAAAGGGTACCCTTTATGATGATTGTTACGGTGTGCATATAAGGTGAAACGTATTTAAACAAAAATACAACCGCTGCAGCAATGGCAGCGGTTGTAGCGGGTAGTATAATATAATTATTTGCTTTCAGCGTCCTCAATAATATCTTTGCCGATTTTCTCTGCCCATTCGTTGTACACTGGCTCTAAAGCCTTCTTGAATTCTTCAATTTCTGCTTCTGAAAGCTCGTTGATTTCTACTTGACCATTTTCTTTAAGCTTTGCTAATGCGTCATCATTAAGCTGTTTCGCCGATTCTCTAGCAAGCTTTGTTCCTTCGTCAATACCCTTTTGAACAACGGCTTTTGTTTCTTCATTTAAGCCATCCCAGAACTTAGTGTTAGTTAGTAATGCGTAGTCAACGCGTGTATGGCCCATGATTGTCATGTACTTTTGAACTTCATCAAACTTTTTGGACTCAATGTTGCTAAATGTATTTTCCTGTCCATCGACAGTTCCTTGTTGAAGGGCTGTGTACAGTTCTCCAAATGGGATAGAAGCGGATCCAGCACCTACCTGATCATAAATGGCTTCAAGCAATTGTCCGCCTTGTGTACGGATTTTTAAACCTTTTAGATCCTCTGGCTTAGTGATTGGTTTTTTATCATTTGTCATGTGCTTGGCACCGTTTGGCCACATCGCCTGACCGAGAACACCATCTTTTTCTAATCGCTTAAAGATCTCTTGTCCTTTTTCTCCATCCCAGAAGGCATTAGCTGCTTCATCTGTTTCGAAAAGGAAAGGCATTGCTGGAATATTGAATCCAGGATCGTTACCAACAAGTTTAGACATATCAGGTAAAATAAACTGGACATTGTTTGCTACCAGGTTCTGATATTCATCTTTATCGCCAAATAAAGAGCTGTTTGGGTACACCTGAACTTTGATTTTACCACCGGATTCTTTTTCAATGACTTCTTTCATTTTGAGTGCACCCTGGTGCTTTGGTGTATTTTCGGCAACTACGTGGGAAATTTTAATTGTAAGTTCCTGAACCCCATCACTTTTTGTGCCGCCGCTTTTTCCTTCAGTTTTTTCGGAATTACCGCAGGCTGCCAGGGCGAAGGTTAGTACCAGAGTCAGTGCTGCCAGCAACAATTTTTTCATTTTCTTCATTTAAAATCCCCCTTTTTAATAAATAGGATGAGACAAATTTGTTTATTTCCGTATGGTCTGCTTCTTTATCCAGTGCATTGCTTGCTTCATTGTATTTTTGATATACCATCTCAGGCAGCGAGGTTGCAGCCCCTGAATCTTTAAACAACTGATTGGCCATGCCTATGTCCTTTTTAATTAGATCAAGGGAGAAGCCGGAGTCATAGGATTCAGTCAAAATAAAGTTTGGAAACTTATATTCAGTTGAACCGCTTCTGCCTGTACTCTGATTGAAAACATTAATAGCATGCTTAGGTTCTACTCCAAAACTCTCCAGTAATTGGACAGCCTCACAGGATGCTAAAAGGTGAGAGGCAGATAAGTAATTATTGATTGCTTTAATTAAGTGGCCGCTTCCTATAGGTCCAACATGGAAGATATTTGTCCCCATGGAACCTAGTAAACGCTTACAATTTTGAAAGTGATCAGCCGTTCCTCCAGCCATAATGGTTAAAGTCCCATCAACCGCTTTTTTGACTCCTCCACTGACAGGTGCATCGACAAAGTTGATATGATATTGTTTGAGCTTTTTGTTGTTCTCTCTTGTATCACTTGGATAGGAACTGCTCATGTCAATAATCATAAGTGGCTCATGATTTGCCCTGGCCCGGTGGGTCACATAAGAAATAATATCTTCTAATACTTTGTTAACGATCGCTGAAGAGGGCAGCATTAAAATAATGGAGTGAACATCGCTAATCCATTCTTCCAATTTTCCAGTGTTTCCGCCAGCAGCCCTGAACTCTATCAAGGCGTCCTCATTAACATCTGCTCCAAAAACATTATAATGATTTCTTAAAAGGTTTTTTGCCATTGGCAAGCCCATTTTACCGAGTCCAATAAAACCGACATTCCCGTTCATAGGAAAATATCTCCTTTAAACTCTTTATGTAATGAGCAATTGAAACTTTTAGTTACTGCAACGGAAGCAGTAATTTTCCCAGACTTATCAGCCCTATTGAATCCTTCACTGAGGATTCCTCTTTTTGTTGCCAAATTAAAAAAGTTTCCCTTCACTTTTCGACCTCCCATTTTGGATTTTGGATACAAAACAAATGTGACGTGGAGAAAACACAGGTTGTTGAAAACAGTATAACAAATCAACCGAATATTGTGAATACACAAAAAATAATAAAAAAATAAAAATTTTCTGTTTATTTTTATTTTAACATCTAGTATATTAAAAAATGATACTAGCATGGATTGGATACAATCCAAAAAAAAGGAGTTGAAGGGGTATGAAGCTCTTTAAATGGCTCGATCGCATCGAAGAAGGTGCGGCTGGCTTGCTGTTTATGGGAGGAGTCGCAGTAAGTTTGTATGGTGTATTTACAAGATATGTATTAAATGCACCAAAGGCATGGGTAACAGAAATTTTTGAATTTTTGCTGGTGTGGGCGATCTTTATTGGTTTTGGTATGGCGCTAAAAGACAATCGGCATATTCAAGTTGAACTTCTCTTTGACAAGCTGCCACCTGGTCTAAAAAAAATCGTTGCTGGTATTAGCAATATAATTGGTGCAGGATTTTCCTTCTACCTTGCTTATTCTTCCATAGAATTGATAACGCTTTCAAAAGAGCAGGGGATAACTACAATTGATGTAGGCATACCGCTATGGATTACTTATCTTGTACTTCCTATCGGGATGGGTTTACTGGGGATTTATTTCGTTGTTAAAGCATACCGGGCATTCAAGGGAGATAAACGGGAGATTACCGGAGAGCTAGAAACTCTTTATGAAGAGATGAAAGAATTAACTACAGAAGAGCAGAAGGAAGTGGGAGCATGAGTCCTGTCTTAGTGTTATTTTTGGTTTTCGCCGTTCTTTGTCTTATAAGAGTGCCAATTGCGGTTAGCCTGGGGCTTTCAAGTATAGTGGCTCTGTCTATGGTCGATTTTACGCTATATACAGTTATCCAAAAAATGTTTAACTCTTTAAACTCTGCAACTTTAATGGCGATTCCTGGATTCGTATTTGCAGGAATTATCATGTCAAAAGGCGGGATTTCATACCATCTTATTGAGGCGTTGAAATCCTGGGTAGGCCATATCCGCGGCGGGCTGGCTGTTGTTACGATCCTTGCTTGTATGATATTTGCAGCGATTTCCGGATCCAGTCCTGCAACAGCTGCAGCAATTGGAAGTATTATGATTCCGGGAATGGTTAAAGCAGGCTACAGCAAGCGATATGCTATGGGACTGGTTGCAGCATCAGGGACACTTGGGATTCTTATTCCTCCATCAATTCCATTAATTATTTATGCATCTGTGGCAGAAGAGTCTGTTGGCAAGCTGTTTGCTGCTGGTATCATCCCAGGTTTATTGCTGGGCGGAATTTTGTTGGTTTCGGCGATTATTAATGCAAGGATCAATAATTATGGTAAATTGCCTAAGGAGTCTATGGATGTTCGCTTGAAAAAGAATTATAAAGCAATCTGGGGTTTCCTTCTTCCGGTTATAA
Source organism: Bacillus sp. ISL-35 (assembly GCF_018613355.1). Taxonomy (NCBI): domain Bacteria; kingdom Bacillati; phylum Bacillota; class Bacilli; order Caryophanales; family Bacillaceae; genus Bacillus; species Bacillus sp. ISL-35. Next base: position 13,487 of record NZ_JAGGQK010000006.1, read on the forward strand.
TTCTTGGAGGAATTTATTCAGGTATTGTAACACCAACTGAAGCAGCTTTCGTTTCATGTTTCTATGGAATTATTGTTTCAGTATTTATTTATAAGGAAATGTCATTCCATAAATTTAGAGAAGTACTCAAGGAATCGATCAATATAACTTCTATGATTTTCCTGGTAATTGCTTCTGCGATGATTTTCGGGATGTTTTTAACAACTGAACAAGTTCCGCAAAGTTTTGCAACATGGATTGAAGCTAGTACTACAAATAAATGGATCTTTATGATTGGTGTCAATTTAATGTTCTTCGTACTGGGAATGTTCCTGGAAGCTGTAGCGATTATCCTGATCACACTTCCAATTTTGCTTCCGGTATTAGTAATGTTTGATATTAATATCATTCACTTTGCCATCATTATGACAATCAATATGGAGTTGGCCATGATTACACCTCCAGTCGGATTGAACCTGTTTGTTGTAAGCGGTATCACAAGGGAAAAAGTCGGGGAAGTGGTAAGAGGAGTTCTTCCTTTCTTTGCTCTAATGATATTAGCCCTTGTATTGGTCGTAATATTCCCGCAGATTTCGCTGTTTTTAGCGAAATAAATCTACACATTTACAACATGTCTGAGGAGTTTTCTATGAATCAAGTGAAAAATTTTCATACATTACAAGAAAAAGTGACAGATATGATAAGAGAATCAATTTTCACACAGGTGTATAAGCCTGGTGAAAGACTGATTCAGGATGAACTGGCATCAAGGTTTGGAGTGAGCAGGATGCCGGTTAGAGAAGCATTGCGTTGCCTGGAAAGAGAAGGACTGGTAGCGTTTCTTCCCCATAAAGGAGCCCAGGTAATCGGCTTCAGAAGGGAAGATATAGAAGAACTGTATTATTTGAGAGCTCTGCTGGAAGGCATAACTGTTCAAAAGTCGATGAATTTTCTTACTAAAAAAGACAGAACAGAACTGAGCCTTTTGGTTGAAAAAATGGATCATGATATTGAAAACAATGATCAGGATTCTTTTATCAGTCATAACCACCAGTTTCATCTGTTGCTCCAAAAGGGTTGCAATTGGAAAAAGATAAAACTGCTGACAAAAGAGTTTATCGAAGGATACCCGGCTCATGTTCCAAGTCTAATACCAAAAACAATGATTGTTTCAAACGAAGAGCATAAAAGAATGCTTCAAGCATTAGAATTAAAGGATCCGATCATGTTGAGGCAGCTTGTAGAAAATCACATCATGAGGGCAGGAAATGCGCTTACTCAAGTAATTGAGTAGGCAATTCCTTCAATATAATCGGATCCAATATCCATGGAGGAGAAAAAATGCCGCCAAAACGTTCGTACTTATTTGTTCCAGCTACATCAGAAAGAATGTTGGAGAAAGCTGTATCAAGCAATGCAGACAGTATCATATTTGATTTGGAAGATGCTGTGGCAATTAATGAAAAAGAGATTGCAAGAGAGCGGGCTAAAAACTATTTATTAAACCATCCAGCTGACAAAGATGTCTATATTCGAATCAATGATTTTACAACAGAGTATTGGAGAAAAGATGCAGTTAGCTCCGTTGTATCGGGAGCCAAGGGAATTATTGTCCCAAAAGCTGAAAGCGCAGCGAATATGAAAGTGATATGCCAATTAATCCTGGAAGAGTTAGAAAGAACGGGGAAATCTAATCTGCAATTTGAAGTATTGCCTTTAATTGAAACAGCACGAGGTGTTCATTTTGCTTATGAAATTGCTAACTCTCACCACTTAATCAAAAGACTTGTATTTGGATCTATTGATTATTCACTTGATGTTGATTGTGAATTGACAGATGGCGGTGAGGAGCTTTACTTTGCAAGGTCCCAGATTGTAAATGCCTCAAGGGCAGCAGGGATCGGAAGTCCGGTAGATGCAGTATATCCGGATCTTGCAAACGAAGAGGGTTTAAACAGGGAAGCAGTTCGAGCAAGAATTTCAGGATTTAAAGCGAAGCTGGCCATCCATCCAAAACAATTAAATGTAATTCACAATGTTTTCACTCCAGGAGAAAAAGAACTTGAAGAAGCCAGGGAGATCGTCACTGCCTTTGAGACGGCAGAGCAAAATGGCAGCGCCTCCATCTCCGTTCGCAATAAACTAGTTGATTACCCAGTATATAAAAAAGCCAAAAGCCTTTTACAGTATTCAGCATTATAGAAGAGGAGAGATTTAAGAAGATGGCAACAGAACAATTGGCTGTAAAAATCAAAAGTACAAGTTACGAACAAATCAGCAAAAATGCTGTTTACGAGGCAAAAAGAAGTCTATTAAACTGGCTTGGGGTTGCTATTGGTGCAGCCAACCACGAATCTATGGACAAAGTATTGAATGTTTCTAAATTAATGGAAAGCAGTCCTCAGGCAACCATTCTTGGCCGAAAAGAAAAAACTGATATGCTTTTCGCAGCATTACTAAATGGGATGTCATCCCATATATATGATTTTGATGATACGTTACTTGAAACGGTCCTTCATCCATCTTCGCCTGTATTTCCTGCTGTACTAGCTTTTAGTGAACATCAGAAAAAAACAGGAAAAGATGTTTTAGAAGCATTTATCATCGGTTGTGAAGTTCAGGCAAGGCTTGCCCTCGCTGTTTATCCGTCCCATTACTGGAGGGGCTGGCATATTACAGGGAGTGTTGGAGGAATAGGAGCAGCTTCTGCTTTAAGTAAGCTATTAGATCTAGATGAAGAAAGAACTTCATTTGCTATTGGAATTGCGGCAACAGACCCGACTGGATTGAGGGAAATGTTTGGCACGATGACAAAGCCATACCATCCGGGTAAAGCCGCAATGAATGGAATGCTTGCAGCACTCATTGCTGGAGAAGGATTTACAAGCTCAAAAAAAGCATTGGAAGCCGAACGAGGATTTATCCAGGTCTTATCAGAGGAAAACAAACTTGAGATCTTGACTGATAATTGGGGAGAAAAATGGGAAATCGAGAAAAACAGTTATAAACCATTTGCAAGCGGCATTGTAACTCATCCAGCAATTGATGCTATTATCACGATTCAGAAAACCCATAGCTTAAAGGCTGATGATGTCGAAGAAATACACATTTCCGGCCACCCGCTTGTTAAGGAACTGACCGGAAAAACAGACTTTACTACAGGGCTTGAAGGCAAATTCAGTGTATTCCACTGTGTAGCAGCAGGATTCTTTAACTTAAAAGCTGGAGTAAATGAGTTTACGGATGAATTCGTTAATAAACCGGAAGTTAAGGATTTAAGGTCTAAAATTAATTTAACAGTTGATGATCGGATCAAAGAAGATCAGGTTCATTTAACGGTGAAGCTAAAGGATGGCAGAGAATTAAGCCACTTTGTTGAGCATGCAATCGGCAGTATGGATCTGCCTATGACAGACAAGCAATTAATTGAAAAGTTTAAGGATGTAACTGGAGAGATCATTAGCGAAGAAACTCAGGATTTACTAATTGATATGGTTTACCGATTTGACGAACTTGAAGATTTGGACACATTCTTTCAGTTGTGCAGACCTGTCGAATCAGCCACCCGTATCTAAGCATAGGAAAGAAGGAGGGTATATTGAGCTTCCCCAACACAAAGGAAAAGACCAATATCTGGGCAAAAGGGTTTAAGGCAGTTTCAATTGATTCATCGAAAACCGTAACATTGTTATTGGGTGTTCTTCTTTCTTTTTCTGTATATGCAGTACTTCCAGGAAGCAGCGGCTCGGCAAAAATTATGCTTGCGCTATTAGTTTTAAGTGTTTTTTACTGGACGTTTGAACCCCTGCCAATCGGGGTTACCGCTATGCTGCTGCTTGTCTTAATGCTATTATTCAAAATCGTTGACATGGACATTATATTTAGCGGATTCTCTTCTCCGGCGATTTTTCTTATAATAGGCGGAATGATGCTTGCAAGGGGAGTCAATGATACTCCTCTTGCTAAAAGGCTGGCCTACTTAATTTTGGCAAAAAGGGCCGGCAATGCCAAAGGTTTATTGGCAAGTATTTTGATCATTCCGCAGCTTCAGGCGTTTTTTATTCCTGCTGTTGCTGTAAGATCAACACTTATCTTGCCTGTTGCGTTAATGGCCCTGGAGCATATAGGCGTAAAAAAAGATGGAAACCTGCGTAAAATGATACTGCTTGGTGTTGCATTTGGCGGTACAATCAGCGGAACAGTGGTTATGACCGCTGCCATTGGGAATATTTTAACCGTGGAGTTATTAAAGCAATTTCTCGGTATCCAGATTACATATTTACAATGGTTTATGTATTCGTTTCCTATATGGATTCTTTTAATACCAGCAGCGTGGTTTGTATTAATCAAAGCGTTTCCCTTGCCAAAAGAAAATGAAGAATTCTCTCATTTAAAAGAAGAAATGGACAAAGAGCTACAAGAGTTGGGACCCGTCAATGCAGATGAAAAAAAGTGTATAGCAATATTAATTTTGATCGTTTGCCTTTGGTTCACTGAACCTTTACATGGGCTTCACCCAAGCATCCCTACAATAATCGGTGTTGTTTTAATGGCTTTTCCGGGTGTAGGATGTTCAAAGTGGGAGAATATGGTGAAAATAAATTTTGATACGATTCTGATTATGGGTGTTACGTTATCGCTGGGTTATGCATTCAATCATTCAGGTGCAGCTGATCTGGTAGGAGCTAGCCTGAGTTCTGAGTGGATCATTGACTTGCTTCGTTCGCCAATTAGTGCCGTGATTTCTATATTAATCATCACTCAAATTTTGCATTTAGCTGTTGCTAATGTATCTACAGCTGTCGTAACACTCATTCCTATTTTTATAGGTCTTTCTGCAAAAGCTGGAGCGGACCCAATATTGATTTCTATTACAGCTTCACTTGCATGTCTGCACGGGTACATCCTGGTTGTTGAGGCAACATCCAATATCATCGTTCATAGTACAGGGCAAATCCAGCAAAAAGAATTTATCATACCCGGAATTTATATGACCTTTATCATGATGATCGTTACTATTCTAACTGCTGTAACCTGGTGGAATTGGATTGGTTTATTATAATAATACAAAAAGGTCAGAAAAGTGTAGACAATAAAATTTGGATCCGGTATCCTAAACCTAAAATAGGATGAGGAAAGGTATTGATTTATGTCTATGAATCTGGATTTGCGAATAGAAAATAGAGATACACTCCACTTAAAAGTTTGCAATGTCATTAGGGAAGCTATAATCAGAGGCGATTTTAAGCCGGGAGAAAGGTTAAAACAGTCCGATCTTGCAGAAAAAATGGGCGTCAGCCGAATGCCGATAAGAGAAGCCTTTAGAAAACTTGAATCAGAAGGGCTTATTATAATGGAGCCTCATAAAGGCGCAGTTGTAAAATCAATCAGCATTGAGGATATTAAGGAAATTTATGCCCTGAGATCAGAACTGGAAAAAATGGCTGTACATCAAAGTGTTAATCTTTTAACTGAAGAAGATATCGAACAGCTTTCTTTCCTTGTAAGTGAAATGGAAAATGCTAATGACGCAGACACTTTTGTTCAATATAACATTGATTTTCACCGGTTGCTGGTAAAAAGGTGCAAATGGGAGCGGCTCAATTCATTTATTGGTACCTTGTGGAATGGCCTTCCGCAACAAACACCGCACCTTTTAACTGGACAAATTGAAACTTCAAATTCAGAGCATAGAAAAATTTTAGAAGCTGTAATAAATAAAGACAATGAAACGGCAGCTAAATTAATTTCAGAACATATCTACCGTACTGGAGAAAAGTTGATAGAAAGCCTAAAGAATGAAGGGAAGTAGTTCCCTTTTTTTTATTAATTGTATCCAATATCCAAAAAGGAGGGTTTGAATAATGGGCAGAATGCTAGAAGATGCCAGTAAAACAATACTAAAAGAAAATGGAATTCCTGTACCTTGGCATTCAGTAATTACGAACAGTGAAGAAATTACGAAACAACATTTGAACAAGCCTTGTGTTTTGAAAGCACTTGTTCCAGTAGGGAAGAGAGGGAAGGCTGGAGCGATAAAGTTTGCAGAGACGGTAGAAGAGGCACAGAGAAAAGCGAATGAAATTCTCCAGATGACAGTTAGAAATTTCCCCGTAGAAAAAGTGCTCATTGAAGAAAAGGTAGATATCGATGAGGAGTGGTATGTATCCATTACAATTGATCCTCAAAAACAAATGCCTGTCATTATTGCGACAACTGAAGGCGGAATTGAAGTAGAAGAGTTGGTGAGAAATTCTCCTGAAAAGGTAGTTATTTATCATGTTGAACCATTTACTGAGCTACAGCCCTACCAGTCAAAAGAAATTTGGAGCAAGCTTGGAGTAACTGGAAAGCCATTGGTTAAAGCAACAGCGATTCTCTGCAATCTATATACTATTTTCTTTAAATACGACTGCTATATATTGGAGGTTAATCCTCTTGTTCTCACAAAGGATGAAAACATTGTAGCAGCTGCTTCTGTTATGGGGGTTGATGATTCAGCACTTTATCGGCAGCCGGAGCTTGGAGGTAAAGTGGAATCTGGCAGTGAACGTTCCTGGAGGCCCTTAACCAAGCTGGAGAAAGAAATGGTAAAAGTAAATGACGCTGACTATCGTGGGACAGCACGCTATACCGAAATGGATGGCGGTGAAATCGGGTTTATGTGCGGAGGGGGAGGAGGCAGCCTTCTTAGTTTTGATGCTCTTGTTCAATTAGGTGCTGCGCCGGCCAATTATACGGAAACAGGAGGAAACCCTCCTGAAGAAAAAGTAGCGGGGTTAACAAAAGGAATTCTCTCCAAAAAAGGAGTAAAGGGACTGTTCGTAGCCCATAACATCACCAATAATACGCAAATAGATGTTATGGCAAGGGGTATTGTTAAAGCCATTCAGGAACTGGGCGTGGACCCTAAAACATTCCCAATCGTTGTAAGGGAAGCAGGAGTCAATGATGAGGAAGGAAAGAGAATTTTCGAGGAAGCAGGTATTACCTACTTCGGTGAGGATTTGACGATTGAAGAAGCGGCAGCCGAGATGATTAAAAAGATGAAAGGGGTATCCTAAATGTCAATTCTAATCAATCAAAACACCAGAATGGCTGTCCAGGGAATTACAGGCAGGGAGGCTTCCATGATTGTCAGTCATACATTGGCCTATGGAACTAAGATCTTTGCAGGGATTACCCCGGGTAAAGGCGGCCAGAATGTGCAGGGGGTTCCTGTATACGATACGGTGAGTGAAGCCGTAAAAAAACATGGTATTAACGCATCCCTGGTTGTTGTCCCTCCTGCTTTTGCTTTGGACGCCGTTTTGGAAGCGATTTCAAATGGCATTAAGCTGATTGTCGTCACAACAGAAAACATTCCGCAACATGATGCCATAAAGCTGCTTTATGCGGCACGCAAAGAAAATGTAACGATTATCGGTCCTAATACTGTTGGCATGATTAATCCAAAGGATCGGATTAAAATGGGCTCGATTGGCGGTGACCGCCCTGAGAGATGTTTTGTCCCCGGAAACGTTGGTGTCATTTCAAGGAGCGGAGGGATGTCAGCAGAAACCTCCTGGATGGTTAAAAGAGCAGGTTTTGGAGTTACAACAAGTGTTGGTATTGGCGGCGATAGTTTAATAGGATCAAATATTAAAGATCTTCTTCTTCTTTTTGAGAAAGATGAGGAAACAGAAGCAGTGGTAACATTTTCGGAACCTGGTACAACATTTGAAGAAGATGCCGCTCAATTAGTAAAAGATGGTGGTTTTACAAAGCCGCTCATCTCTTTTGTTGCTGGCAAGTTTACAGAATCTATGCCGGAAGGGACAGTCTTTGGCCATGCGGGTGCAATGATTTCAGGAAATACAGGACGTCCGTCATTAAAGATGGAAGCACTTAAAGAGTCGGGAGCCCATGTGGTTGAGAAGTATGATGATATCATCAATGTTCTGCAAACTGTATTACGTTCAAAAGTAGGTGAGACGAAATGATATTATCGAAAAAATTGGCCGAGTATACAACAAAAGTAAAATATGAGGATTTGTCTGATGAAGTGATCGAATTTACCAAGCTATGCATTTTGGATTGGTTCGGCTCCGCACTCGCTGGAAAAGACGAAAAACCGATTCAATCCATATTGGAATTGGTCCAGGAGTGGGGAGGGAATGAACAAGCGACCCTTATTACAGGAGGGAAGTCTTCCATCGGAAATGCTTGCTTAGTTAACGCAGCCGCAAGTCATATAGTAGAACTTGATGATATTCATAAAGCTTCAATTATACATGCAGGCACCGTAGTAATCCCCGCAGCTGTTGCAGCAGCGGAAGCGGATAATTTAAGCGGAAAAGACTTAATTACAGCCATTGCTGTGGGATATGAGATTGCTTACAGAATCGGAGAAGCTGTATCTCCTTCCCACTATTATTACTGGCATAACACAGCAACATGCGGTACTTTCGGATCTGCAGCCGCAGTGGCAAAGCTCCTTAACCTGAATGTTGAGCAGACCATGTATGCACTCGGAAACGCAGGTACTCAAGCAGCAGGGTTATGGGAATTTATTGAGGATGGGGCTAACACAAAACAGCTTCATACGGCTAAAGCAGCTTATAATGGGGCTCTTGCCGCCTTGCTTGCAAAAAAAGATTTTACCTCTGCCTCCAGAATTTTGGAAGGCAGGAGAGGTTTTTTCAATGCTATGTCTAAAAAATATGATATAGAAAAAATTACTCGGAATCTTGGCCAGGAATTTAAAATTATGGAAAATAACTTCAAAATCCATGCTTCATGCCGGCACACGCATCCAGCAATGGATTGTGTCCAAACCATCATGAAGACCAACAGCCTCAGCCATGAAGAAATACAAAATATATCAATCCAGACCTATCAAACAGTTCTTAACATTACTGATAATCCTAACCCCAAGACAGTTTATGCCTCCAAATTTAGCAGCCAATTTTGCGCGGCTATGATTGCTATTAAAGGTTCCGCATCATTGACTGATTATAATCAAGAAATTTTACAAGACCCAGAGATTAGGAGACTGATGGAAAAAGTCAGTGTCTCAAATGACCCATATTATGATACAGCTTATCCAGAAAAATGGGGAGCAAAAGTAATCATAACAATGCACGATGGCAGAACATTCAGTGAAGCGACAGATTATCCAAAAGGTGATCCAGAAAAGCCAGCAGATAAGGAAGAGCTGATTCAAAAATTTAAGACCATGACCAAAGGAAAGGTATGGGATCCAGACGAACAAGTCCAGGCTGTACTACGGTTAGAGGAAATTGATGTTTCCGAATGGATTTCATTGGGATTGGGCGAAGAGTCGTACAAACAAATATAGTGATACCTCTTTCATCTAGAAAACTTGTTCTTCCCATACTTCATTCTCTAGAAGGCTTAATCCGCTATACCTTTTTATCAATGTTGAGGAAGGGATAGCAGCCTATTGCGGCAGTTCTCAAAATCGTTTAGAAGTCTCTCTAAAGAAAAATCCCTTTACAGCTGCGATTTCTGAGCGAATAAAGACGCAAATCTTTTTGCATTATGGAGCTGATTTAAAAAATGATTAAAGACCAATACAATTATGACGTTATCGTAATAGGTGGCGGGCAAGCAGCATTGGCAGCTGCCATTTCTGCAAAAGAACAAGGCGCTGCTGTGGCTCTCGTTACAAAAGGGAAAGCAGGATTTGGGGGATCATCGGTTATTTCGGACAGTGTCCATTCGGCGATTTTTTCGCCCGGTGATTCCCCGGAGCTGTTTTTCAACGACATAATAGAAGGAGGAAGGCATTTATCAGACAAAAGATTAGCAAGAGTATTAGCTGAAGAATGTACTGTAAGAGTGAACGAATTAGAAAGCAAATTTGGTATTCGCCTTGAAAGGGAACAAGTAATTATTACTCCAGGCCATTCCTTTCCAAGACGTGTATATGCAGGAAATGGGATCGGAAAAAATATTACAAAGCCACTGCGTGATTATGCCATTGAATCAGGAATTTTTTTTCATGAACAAACTGCTGTTGTCGACCTGTTAAAACATAATAATGAAGTAAAAGGTGTGCTTGTTCAAAAAGGCAAAGAGTTTCAAGTGATGTATTCACCTGCTGTTATATTGGCGACCGGCGGTTTTGGAGGACTCTATCAATCTTCTGATAATCCAAGGGATGTTTCTGGAGAAGGGATCGGCATGGCATGGAGACATGGAGCTATTCTTGTTGATATGGAGTTTGTACAGTTTTATCCATACCGTTTACAACAGCCGGCAAATATCGATGTAATGACAAAGGTTTTTGGAAAAGGCGCCTTTTTAACAAACGATAGAAATGAACGTTTTATGGAGAAGTTCCCTAAAAAGGAACTCGAAACACGGGATATTCTTAGTTACGCAATGTTTCAAGAACAGAAGGTCCTGCTTGATTTCTCCCTTGTGGATGAGAATGTGCTCAAGCATGACAGTCCACATTTGTATCGCCTGTTTGAAAAAGGATATACAGGAGAATGGGTTATGAGTCCTGTACAGCATTATTGTATGGGTGGAATCCAAACGGACGAATGGGGAAGGACTAATGTTTCCGGACTATATGCATGTGGAGAAGTAACAGGTGGGCTTCATGGGGCAAACCGTTTAGGTGGCGGGTCTTTAACTGAATCGCTAGTGTTTGGACATCGTGCAGGTAAAATGGCAGTACAAGAAAAATCGATGGACTTTAAGGCAGACTTAAAGGATTTCGGTGTAGAAGCTATATTAAGTACTCCGTCAACTGCAGACGGAACTCAAACACTCAAGAAGGTTAAAGAAATTATGTGGAATAAAGTTGGAATTGAAAGAAGCTCTCAGTCCTTAAAGGAAACTGCAGATGAATTAAATAATATCGCACTTAGTTTGGAGAATGAAAACAGCATTCAGGCCCTCCAATTACGTGACAAAGTTAGATCCGCATGGGCTTCTGCTTTTGCTGCTTCATCCAGGAAAGAGAGCCGTGGAGCACATAAGCTTCAGGATATTAAGGGTGAAAAAAAAGAATGGGTAGGCAAAAATCGAATTTACAATTCAATTATCGAATTTACTCCTGCTGCTTCTAAAGTTGAAACGCTTTTAAGAGGGGAAGGGAAGTTACATGAAAACAATTCATTATCAAGAAATTGTTGAACGGGTCGCACAAATATGCCAGGAAGCCAATTTTGATTTAGGCAAGGATGTAGTAGAGGCTTTTCAATCAGCCTTAAAAAATGAAACTTCAGAAACAGGAAAAGATATCCTCGAACAGTTGATTCTTAACGCAGATATCGCAAAAAGTGAAAGAGTTCCCATGTGCCAGGATACTGGAGTATCTGTATTTATCGTAGAACTTGGCCAGGATTGCCATATAACTGGAGGAAGCATATACGATGCCATAAATGAGGGAGTTAAAAAAGGATATGAGGAGGGCTATTTAAGGCATTCAATCGTAGATCATCCTATTACCCGAGAAAAAAGCAAAGGCTATAACACACCGTCCATTATCCATATTGAACTCGTCCCTGGCGATCAAATCATTATTCATATGTCTGCGAAAGGCGGAGGCAGTGAAAATATGAGCAGTCTAAAAATGCTAAAACCTGCAGACGGTCTCGAAGGTATTAAAAAGTATATCCTTGATACAGTTGCAAAAGCAGGGCCCAACGCATGCCCACCTCTAGTGGTAGGGGTTGGGATTGGAGGGAATTTTGAAAGATGTGCATACCTTGCAAAAAAATCATTATTCAGACCTATTGGACACCGCAGTGAACGACCAGAGCTTGCTCAATTAGAAAATGAATTAATGGAAGAAATCAATAAACTCGGCATAGGTCCTCAGGGTATGGGAGGAAATACTACAGCGCTTGATGTGAAAATTGAAATCGAGCCATGCCATATTGCTGCCTTGCCAGTCGCTGTAAATTTGAACTGCCATGCAAGCAGACATAAAGAAGTCAGGCTGTAGGAGGAAAGAATTTGTCAGCTTTAAAGGTTACTAGTCCGATAGATGAGAACACCTTGTTGAATTTAAAAGCAGGAGAGCGTGTATTAATCAGCGGCACCATTTATACCGCGAGAGATGCAGCACATAAAAGAATGTCAGAAGCCCTGGAAAGAGGTGAGGAGCTCCCCTTTGATATTAAGGGGCAAACCATCTATTATGTAGGGCCCACCCCTCCCAAGCCAGGACAGATCATTGGATCAGCAGGACCTACTACAAGTGGAAGAATGGATAAGTATACCCCATCATTGCTTGACCGCGGCCTTAAAGGGATGATAGGAAAAGGTTATCGCAGCGAGGCTGTCATCGAAAGTATGATGAAAAATAAAGCGGTATATTTTGCTGCCATAGGCGGTTCTGGTGCATTAATTGCCCGCTCCATCAAGATGATGGAAGTCCTTGCATATGAGGATTTGGGACCCGAAGCAATCTATAAATTATCTGTAGAGGATTTCCCTGCGGTGGTCATTATTGATAGTAATGGAACCGACTGGTATCAATTGGGGAAACAGCAATTTAACGAACAGAATACTAAACAGTAGTTCAAATTCCCGAATAATGAAATGCTTCCGGGGTTCTGTTTTTGTTTCAAAGATTGAGGAGGAAATTAATGAAAATAGAGGCGCTGGATCATCTCGTTCTAACAGTAGAAGATATAAAAAAAACTTGCGATTTTTATCATAAAGTATTAGGAATGCAGGTAATCACCTTTGGAGAAAACAGAAAAGCCCTTAAGTTTGGAAGTCAGAAGATCAATCTGCACGAAAAAGGAAAAGAGTTTGAACCAAAGGCCAGTAAACCAGTCCCTGGTTCTGCCGATTTATGTTTCATTACCAATATGGAACTAATTAAAGTGGAGGCACATTTTAAGAATTGCAATATTGCAATTGAAGAGGGTCCTGTAAAAAGGACAGGTGCGATTGGAGAAATCACATCAATTTATATTAAAGACCCTGACGGAAACCTTATTGAAATATCAAACTATAATAAATCTCAATAATTTATGAAAAAGATAGGATCGGGGTCGATCACTCATTCAGTACTATAACATAAGGAAGTTCCAGAAGTATGGGGTAGTACAAAGATGTAGAACTAATGGGATCGAATAGCTAATATTCGGTCTGTTTTTGTGGATTATGGTGAAATTAAGAGCGGTTTGAAAAAGAATACAAGATTTGCAACCTACAGTTATTTAAATAACTCAATTTTAAAATGAACAAGCATAAGTAAATGGCTTATATTTTCAGGTGAATATTTATAATGTTAAAAAGTATTAGAATATTCATAATAATTATTGAAATTGTAGATTGGATACAGTATCCTATTTATAAAGCGAAGGATTATTCCAAGAAATAACTGGGGGAATAAAGGCTATGAAGCTGGTTGAAGATGTGACAATTTATGAAGTTGGTCTTAGAGATGGTCTTCAGTTAGAGGGAAAGGTTTTAACAGTTCAGGAGAAAATGGAGATTTTTTCTTTATTGAGGGAGGCAAATGTTGCTGAAGTTGAATTTGGTTCCTTCGTCCATCCAAGGCTTGTACCACAGATGGCAAACACGGCAGAGTTTTATTCACATATTAAGCAATATGATGATATGAAACTAGTTGCGCTAATCCCTAATTTAAAGGGTCTTGAGATCGCTGAAGAAAATGGAGTGAAATCTGTAAATTATGTTATTTCGGCAAGCGATACCCACAATCAACAGAATGTTCGGCAGACAACTGAAGAATCACTAAATAAATTTAAGGTTTTATCGCAATTTGCTTCGGCACATAATATTACTTTAAATGTTACCGTTGGTACTTCGTTTGGTTGTCCCTTTGAGGGAACTGTTTCTGAAAAGCGCATCATGAATATCCTGGATTCTCTCCTCTTACATAACATCAAAAGAATTACACTCGCAGATACAACCGGAATGGCCAATCCAAAGCAAGTTTACAATTTAACAAAAGCAGTGATTGACGAGTGGCGGAATTTTGAATTCGGCTGCCATTTCCACAATACAAGAGGCATGGGTCTTTCAAACATCATTGCAGGATTGGAAGCAGGCATTAAGATATATGATGCATCTTTAGGCGGAATTGGCGGCTGTCCATTCGCTCCTGGAGCAACGGGTAATGTTTGTACGGAAGATGTAGTTCACATGCTTGAGGAAATGGGAGTAAAAACAACGATCGACCTTGATAAGTTGATTGATGCATCAAATAAAATGAAAGAAATACTGGGACATGATTTGCCGGGACAGGTCGCAAAAGCAGGAAAAAGTTCAAGATTATACCCGGTACAAAGTTAACTCTTGTACTACTTATAATGAAGGGATGAGTTGGATGTTACTGAAAACCTATGAAACTATAAAAGTGGAAAAGGCAGAGCAGCATAAGGGCATAACCTTTTTAACCTTGAACCGCCCTGAATCGATGAACGCCTTAAACACTAAAATGGCTTTGGAAATAATCGAGGCACTTGAAGAATTAAAATATGATGAAAATGTAAGGGTTCTCATTTTAACGGGTACAGGAACGAAGAGTTTTTGCGTAGGAGCGGATTTAAAAGAACGAAATGGAATGTCGCAAAAGGATTGGAAAAGGCAGCATGATTATTTCGAACAAGTAACCGAAAAAATTCGTGAATTCCCTTATCCAGTAATAGGAGCTGTAAATGGCTATGCTCTTGGAGGAGGTTTGGAAATTGCCTTAAGCTGTGATATTCGAACGGCAGCTCCACATGCAGCATTGGGGCTTCCTGAAGCGAAGTTGGGATTGATCCCTGGGATTGGAGGTACACAGCTTCTATCCCGCATTTTGCCTATAGGGCTGGCAAAAGAAATGCTTTTCACCGGGAAACGCATTACAGCAGAAGAAGGCAAGCAATTCGCATTGATCAACCATGTGTTCTCATCAGAAGCCCTTTTGGAGGAAACTGTTAAACTCGCAGAAACCATCGCGGCAAATGCACCGCTATCATTAAAATCTTTAAAGAGAGCTGTTAATAAAGGAACGGAGACAGACCTGGCAACGGGACTTGTCATTGAACTGGAGGCCTACTATAAGTGTGCTAATTCTGAAGACAGGTTGGAAGGCATTTATGCTTTCAATGAAAAACGCTCTCCTGAATGGAAAGGGAAGTAAAATTAGAACTCACCTATTATTATTTTAATTATGGAGGTAGTGGGAATGGCTAATACAAAAACAATGGAAAATACAGAGCATGAAATGATCAGAAAAAGCGTCCGAGCGTTAT
Source organism: Bacillus sp. ISL-35 (assembly GCF_018613355.1). Taxonomy (NCBI): domain Bacteria; kingdom Bacillati; phylum Bacillota; class Bacilli; order Caryophanales; family Bacillaceae; genus Bacillus; species Bacillus sp. ISL-35. The sequence goes on from NZ_JAGGQK010000006.1 coordinate 28,708, forward strand.
GTGAGCGCTTTCCTGAGGAATATTGGAGAGACACTGATGAAAGAGATGCCTACCCTACTGCGTTTGTTAAGGCTTTAACAGAAGAGGGCTGGCTTTCGGTTTTAATCCCGGAAGAGTATGGCGGAGCGGGTCTTGGAATGGTAGAAGCGGGAATTATTTTAGAAGAGATTAACCGTTCGGGTGGAAATGCCGGAGCCTGCCATGCTCAAATGTATACGATGGGTGCATTGCTTCGTCATGGAAATGAAGAGCAAAAGCAAAGGTTCTTGCCAAAGATCGCAAGCGGTGAGCTTCGATTGCAGGCCTTTGGCATAACTGAACCAACAGCCGGAAGCGACACAACGAGCATCCAGACATTTGCCGAGCGTAAAGGCGATAAGTATATAGTTCATGGCCAGAAAATCTGGACTTCACGTGCAGAGCATTCAGATCTAATGATGCTGCTTGCAAGAACGACTCCAAAAGATCAAGTGCAAAAGAAAACAGATGGTTTAAGTTTATTTATTCTAGATATGAAAGAGCAGGCAGACAAGATTGATATTCGTCCAATCGATACAATGATTAATCATGCAACAACAGAAGTTTTCTTTGAAGGAGCAGAAATTCCGGCAGAAAACCTGATTGGAGAAGAAGGCAAAGGTTTTAGATATGTATTGGGTGGTATGAATGCTGAACGGATCTTGATTGCCTCTGAATCAATTGGCGACGGTATGTACTTCATTGATAAGTCTGTTCAATATGCCAACGAACGTGTTGTTTTTAATCGGCCTATTGGTCAAAATCAGGGAGTGCAATTCCCAATCTCCAGATCTTATATGGATATTCAAGCAGCAAAATTAATGAGAGACAAAGCAGCTGAAATGTTTGACAATGGTGCAGATTGCGGAGCAGAAGCGAATATGGCGAAATATCTTGCTTCTGAGGCCACCTGGCGTGCAGCGAATGCAGCCATGGATACTTATGGAGGATATGGCTTTGCGAAGGAATATAATATCGAGCGTAAATTTAGAGAAGCGAGGTTGTTTATTGTAGCGCCTATTACCAATAACCTGGTTGTAAGCTACGTTGGACAGCATGTTCTGGGTTTACCGCGTTCATTCTAAAAATAAAACAAAGAGGACCATGTGAAATTGGTCCTCTTTTAAATAAGGAGGATACAACCAAAGATGGCAGGACCATTAAGCGGAATTACTGTGGTGGATATAACAACAAATATTTCTGGACCAAGCCTGACTATGATTCTTGCAGATTTAGGCGCAAATATTATCAAGGTTGAAAGGCCGGATATTGGGGACGATTCAAGAGGAATGGGTCCATTTTGGAAAGGGGAAGGAGTATATTTCCTTCATATTAACCGTAATAAAAATTCAATCGTTATTGATTTAAAGCAAGAAGAAGGACGAAAAATTATATATGACTTAGTAGAACAAGCAGATGTGTTTGTGGAGAACTTCCGTTACAATAAGGCGAAAAAAATGGGGCTGGGTTATGAGAAGTTAAAACAAATCAATCCTGCCATTGTCTATTGTTCCTTATCGGCCTATGGGCAAGAGGGACCATTGCGTGAAAGATCCGGCTATGATGCAATTGCTCAAGCCGATGCAGGAATTATAGGGATAAATGGAGCGGAGGGTTCAGAAATTGCCAGGGTGCCGATATCCGTTCTTGATCAAGGCAGTGCCATGTGGGGTGCGATAGGAATCATCTCGGCACTTTACCATAAAGAAAGAACAGGAGAGGGGCAATTAGTCACCACTTCTCTCTATGAAACTGGCGTTTTTTGGGTCGGATATCATATGCTCTCCTGGCTTGCAACAGGACAGGAACCAAAGAAAAACGGTGCTGGTCATACTGCTTTTGCCCCTTATGGAGCATTTTTTGCCAGTGATGCCCCGGTTATGATTGGTATATCCAATAACTCATTATTTAAACGCTTATGCCAGGTTCTAGGAAAAGAAGAATGGGTAACAGACGCCCGCTTTGAGACTAACCCGAAAAGGGTAGAACACCGGGAAAATTTAAGAGTTGCGATCGAAAATATTCTACAAGCAAAAAAGGCAGATGAATGGGTATCGTTATTGGCTGAGGCAGGGGTTCCAAGTTCAAAAGTAAAGAAAATCTCAGAAGTGGTACAAGATGAGCAAGCAGAAGCCGTAAATATGTGGAAAAGTGTCTCACATTCAGAAATTAAAGACTTCAAGCTCCCACGGCTTCCATTTGAATTAAGTGTTTCACCTGCAGAGATAAAACAAGCCCCTCCAAAACTAGGGGAGAATACGAAAAATATTTTATCTAAACTCGGTTATGACAATTCTAAAATTGAAGAGCTTTTAGCCCAAGGTACCATTCAAAACGATGGGCAGAAAGCAGAAACTCGTTAATCCGAAAAAAATCTCCTGAGTGCCAAGGAGATTTTTCTTTTATGGATTTTAATTATGGGTATTCTAAGCAGCTGTAAAAAAGCTTTCATATTAGCCGCTATGATACTACTAAAGCAATTTTGGTATTTGTAAATAAGCATTTTTTAGCAGATGTTCCTTTGGGCATATCGTAAAGCACTTTTGAGATCCTAGAAATTTATTGAATAATCGTTTGGTAAATTATAAGCTTTATTTAAAATGTCTGAATTTTTAATATTTTGAGTTTGGAGGGAATAAATTGACAGAAGAGCAAAATACGTCTTTACCACTTTCAGATATACGAGTGATCGAGCTGGGGACACTTTTAGCTGGTCCTTTTTCAGGAAGACTTCTAGGTGATTTTGGAGCGGAAGTAATTAAGGTTGAACCGCCAGGGAAATCGGACCCAATGAGGAATTGGGGGAAGTCTAAAGATGGTGTCGGTCTTTGGTGGCCCATTCAATCAAGGAACAAGAAATCCATTACACTTAATCTTAGAGTCGAAGAAGGCCAGGAAATTTTAAAGGAATTAGTTAAAAAGACGGACATTCTAATTGAAAACTTCAGACCTGGTACGATGGAGAAATGGAATCTATCATATGAAATTTTATCAGAAATAAACCCTAAATTAATTATGGTTCGTACCTCAGGTTTCGGCCAGACTGGTCCATACAAGAACAGGGCAGGTTTTGGCAGTGTTGGAGAAGCTATAGGTGGACTGCGCTATGTTACAGGATTTGATGATAGGCCGCCCTCAAGAGTTGGAGTTTCCATTGGTGACACATTGACTGCTTTATTTGCGACAATTGGCTGTCTCGTAGCACTCCATGAAAGAGACAGGTCTGGTAAAGGACAGATAGTAGATACAGCTTTATATGAATCCGTATTTTCTATAATGGAAAGTTTAATTCCAGATTACATGTTAGCAGGTTACATAAGAGAACGTATGGGAAATATCCTTCCTGGAATTGCACCTTCCAATATTTATTTTACTGGCGATAAAACGTATATAGTCATCGGTGCAAATGCGGACGGTGTTTTCCAAAGGTTATGTGAAGCAATGGATCAGCCGGATCTTGCTTTAGATTCGAGATTTGTGACACACAATGCACGAGGAGAAAACATGAAAGTTCTCGATTTGCTGATTGAGGAGTGGACGAAAAGCCTAACTGCAAAAGAGGCATTAAAAAGGTTGGATGAGAAAGGTGTCCCTTCAGCACTTATTTATTCCGCAAAAGATATCGTTGAAGATCCACATTATCAAGAACGTGAAATGATTATTAAAATGGATCACCCGCAACTGGGTGAATTCCCGATGCCTGGGGTTGTCCCTAAGTTAAGCAGGACACCAGGAAAGGTAAAGACAGTCGGAGCTGAAACAATGGGTAAACACAACGAAGAGGTTTATAGCGGACTGCTTAACTATGATGAAGTAAAAATAAATGAGCTGCGTGAGCGTAATGTAATCTAATCGATATAAATATTTGAGAGTGACTTTTAATTAAAAGCAGTGCGGTACTCCGTTTCAAAAGATAACTGAAAAACCTTCCATTCTATAATAGAATTATATAAAAAGAGATGATTTAATTGAATCAGTTATTAAAACATAAGTCCGTTGGAGTAGCAGAGCATTGGAGAATGCTATTATGGCTTCTTGCCGCTCAAATTATGGTTGCATTTATCGGCAGAAGCCTCGGTCCACTTGGAGTTTTAATCGGGATCGACCTATCCCTTTCAAAAGCACAAATCGGTCTTCTCCCATCTGCGTTATTTCTTGGGCAGTCCATCAGTTCAATTCCGGCAGGCTTTATAGTGGACCGAATTGGTTCCAGAAAGTTGTTATTAATTATTTCTATCTGTACTGGGTTTAGCTTCTTATTGATTACAATGGTCTCTCAATTTGCAGTAGTCATTGTATTGATCGTTATTGGCGGGCTGGGATATGGAGCCATGCATCCAGTGACGAATAGAGGGATTATATACTGGTTTTCGCTAAAGCAGCGGGGAACTGCAATGGGAATCAAACAAACTGGAATCACAGCAGGTGCTGCTTTAGCGAGTCTCTTGCTTTTGCCTGCTTCTGTAGCGTATGGCTGGAGGCCAGTCCTCTTTTTTGCCTGCTTGCTTCTTTTAATAGTCGGAATCTTAGCTTTTAAAGGTTATCGGGACTCTTTGGAAGCAGCACCGACGGGAAAGGGTTCAATTGGAAATCAATTCAAATCACTCATTCAGTTATTCCGGCATAAAGGGCTTCTTCTTGTAAGTCTTAGCGCCACAGGGCTGAATGGCTCACAGATGACCTTAACCACATATCTGGTTCTATTCGCACATGAGCATTTTAAATATTCAATAGTCATGTCAGGTATGCTGCTATTGATTTCTGAGTTAAGCGGTTCAGCTGGAAGGGTTGCTTGGGGAATCATAAGTGACAGAATTTTTAATGGAAAACGGACGATTATTTTAATTATAATAGCTATAATAACAGCCTTCTGCAGTATAATCGTGACCGTTTTACCGGTACAAACTCCTTTTATAATGCTTGCTCCGATTATCTCTTTATTTGGATTTGCAATCTCAGGGTTCAATGGAATCTGGATGAACTTGGCCTCTGAACTTGTTCCTAAAGAACTGGCTGGAATATCTAGTGGATTTACTATTTTATTTGGTTCTGCCGGAGTAGTGATCATGCCGCCTTTATTCGGTTATCTTATCGACAGAAGCGGCAGCTATGTGTATGGCTGGTTATTTATTAGCGGCTTGATGATGGTAGTTTTAATATTACTCTTTACTCTGAAAAAACAAAGCCATCCCGTTTCAGGTCTATCGAATTCATAATGAGGAGAAGGGGGTTAAACGTTTTAATCTTGGCGATCTTTTAACAAAGTATGTTCTGAAAAAGAATTGAAATTGCAGCAATGATTTTTTTCAAAAGGGGGAGCAGGAATGTTCATTAGGAAATTAATAACTGCATTGGGAGCTACACTGATGATGATCATCTTATTCTCTGTCCTTGAAGAATTTGCGGCGGGGCTGTTTATTGGGATGTACATCCTGCCAATAACCATCCTCTATGGAATTCCTTCTTCGTTTTTATCGGATTTTATTTTAAGGAGAACAGTTGGGGTAAAAAGAATGGCAGCTGCAGGGGTACTCCACGTTTTCCTGGGTGTATTGTTCATTGCCATCCCCACTTTCATCTTTGATACTGAATACGGAAGCTGGCTAACCGCTTTAAGGAATAACGGCTTCTTAGTTTTTACTGCTGCGGTTTCTGCTTTCATCTTCTGGTGCGTGGATGAGGCATTGAAAAGTAAGTGGTTTGCAGGCTTAAGAGATGGTTTTAAAAGGATTGGAAATTTGAGGATTTAGACAGAAGGATGGAAATGTGAATGAATATTATCAAAGAATTTTACCGAGATATAATATTTAGGCTGTTTAAAAACAGCCAAAGGGCGGAGGCTGGACAGAGTTTGCACCACTAAGGATTCTACCCGAATATATTGTTGATTCGGAAAAAGGGAAAGTAACTGGATTGGTAAAGCACAACGGGAAAGTTTACTTGACGGTAACGGTAAATGTTCCTAATCAAAAAGTTACGTCAAAGGGAAGCATTAGACGAATACATAAACAAACAAAACCTTTTAAAAAGCGTCATTACATAGAGATTATTAGAGTTGAGGCACAAACTATGATCAATCATAAAAAAAACGAATCCTGAGTGAAATACTGATAACTCATCAGCAGGAGAGATTTTGTTATACTCTGCTAAAAAGATTAAAAAACACACCGACCTTTTCTAATTAAGTCAATGTGTCTTGATATCATTTCCGCAAAATTTTCTCCATCGCTTTTCCCTTCGCCAATTCATCGATCAGCTTGTCCAGATAGCGAATTTCCCTCATGGTCGGTTCTTCGATTTCTTCCACTCGGACACCGCAGATGACACCTTTGATCAAAGTTCTTGAAGGATTGAGTTTCGGAGCTTCTTCAAAGAAGGTTTCAAAGTCTGTCTGTTTTTCAAGCTGTTCTTCAAATTCTTCCTGGCTATACCCGGTCATCCAACGAATGATTTCATCTACTTCTGTTTTTGTACGTCCCTTTCTCTCCGCCTTATTCACATAATGAGGATAGACACTAGCGACACTCATTGTATAGATCTTGTGTTTGCTCATGGCATGTTCTCCCTAGTCTGTTTTTCTTCATTATAATATGAAAGATATAGCGGTTCAAACGTGCTTTTTTATCACAGTTCAAAGGAAAATGGCTCAAGGGGAAGAATAGTAAAAGCATATAGTTTTGTAAAACGGAAAAGTGGGGTGGGTTGATGGCTGAGACTGAGCTTACCAGGAAGGGGAAAAAATACAAAAAATCTTTCTTCAGTGAAATCACTTTCTTACGATTACTTCGCTTTGTATTCTTTCTGACACTATCAATGTTTGTGGTATACATCTATTTTTTGTATCTCAGGGGAGATCTTCTGAAAACGATTCTTGGAATCTGGAGCAGCCATAAGAAGGGCATTATCTCCATTTCTATTATCCTGTTCTATTCAGTTAGTATCTATCAGCTCGGTGTTTGGAGAGGGAGAAGAAGGTAGGGGCAACTAAAAAATTTGTACCAAGTGAATTCCTAGTTTTTGTCGTGAATTTTAAATGCTAACTTGATTAGCGATCAGAAACCCTCATCCTTTTGTCCTAACCATCTCTATGCCTTAATTACCCCTTTAACAAAAGCAACTAGTAATATTGATTTAAAATTAAGAAAATTCGGTTAAATATTTGCTATTAATCCTTTCGTTCCCCTAACATTATATTGTAAACAAATTGGAACAGGAGGGAATCATATGAAAAAATTAATACGTACCGGGCTGTTTGCTTTGCTCAGTGTGTTATTGCTGGCCGGTACAATGCCTGCGACTGGATTAGCTAAAAAACCTCAGTTCAATTATGACCAGTACAGTCAGGTCGATGTTGGAAAGGATGGCATGGTTGCGACTGCCCACCCGCTTGCATCAGAGATTGGTGCTGAGGTACTTCGAAAAGGCGGGAACGCGATTGATGCTTCGGTTGCGATTCAGTTTGCCTTAAACGTAGTAGAACCGATGATGTCCGGAATCGGCGGCGGCGGTTTCATGATGGTTTATGATGGTAAAACAAAGGAAACCACCATCGTGAACAGCCGGGAGCGGGCTCCTGAAGGCGCGACTCCAGACATGTTCCTCGACGAAAATGGGAACCCGATTCCTTTTGGGGAACGCTCGACCGGTGGAACTGCAGTCGGAGTGCCAGGGACACTGAAAGGTCTTGAAACAGCGCTTGATATGTGGGGAACTCGTCCGCTCCAACAGCTGATTGGGCCTGCCGTCAAGCTGGCTGACAAAGGATTCCCGATTGATTCGGTCCTGGCAGAAGCGATTGCTGATAATCAGGAAAAGTTATCAAGATCAGCAGCAGGTAAGGTTTTCTTGCCAGACGGAAAGCCGCTGAAAGAGGGAGATGTCCTTGTTCAGGATGACCTGGCTAAAACGTTCAAGCTGATTCGTTCAAAAGGAACGGATGCACTGTATAAAGGAGAGATCGCAGAGGCGTTAGCCGGTGTAGTCCAGGATTTCGGAGGTTCGATGACTCCTGAGGATCTGGCAAAGTATGATGTAACGGTTGATGAGCCTGTTTGGGGAGACTATAAGGGCTACGAAATTGCCAGCATGCCTCCACCAAGCTCAGGAGGTGTCTTCCTCCTTCAAATGCTGAAAACATTGGACGGCTTCAACCTGTCCCAGTATGATGTCAACTCGACAGAAAAATATCATCTTCTAGCTGAAGCCATGCATCTTGCTTACGCTGACCGCGCGGCATACGCAGGAGATCCTGAATTCGTCAATGTTCCAGTGAATGGATTGCTACACCCTGATTACATCAAGGAACGCCAGGAGTTGATCAATGTTGATTCTGTCAATCAGAATCCAACAGCCGGTGATCCGTGGAAATATGAGAATTCAGAAGCCAACTATTCACAGACAAGCCAGCCAAATGACAGACAGTATGGAGAAACCACCCATTTTACTGTAGCGGATAAATGGGGGAATGTTGTCTCCTACACAACAACGATTGAACAAGTGTTTGGAACGGGCATCATGGTGCCTGGTTATGGTTTCATGCTGAACAATGAATTGACCGACTTTGATGCAGTCCCTGGTGGCGCCAATGAAGTTCAGCCAAACAAACGTCCATTAAGCAGCATGACACCAACGATAGTTTTTGAAAACGACGAACCAGTCCTGACGGTGGGCTCTCCGGGAGGACCGACGATAATTACCTCCGTGCTGCAAACCATCCTCCACGCCATCGAGTATGATATGGAGCTGAAGGAAGCAGTCGAACAGCCTAGAATCTACACCAACAATCTGAATTCGTACCGATTTGAAGAAGGTATCAGCACTGATACCATAAACGAACTGAATGCGATGGGCCATAAATTTGGTTCTAGTCCGACGACAATTGGCAATGTCCAAAGCATCTTGATCGACCGTGAAAACGGTACGTTTAAAGGTGTGGCAGACTCAAGCAGAAATGGCGCAGCAATTGGAGTCAATCTTAAAGGAAACCGAAAATAAGCATGAAAGGAAGGAGCGGGGTTTTCCGCTCCTTTTTTCTGCCTTTATAGGCTACGCCAAGGTGAGTCTAACTAGAAAAATCAATTTAATCCTTTTTTATTTTTAGTTCTGGTTTATTTTTATGTAAGAAGGGAATACATAAGCGGGGAATTTTCGTCTATATGTACAGGAGCCGTTTTTGAAGTTTAATGATCACCATTCAATTTTAACATTGCCAAATTTCTAAACTTTTGCCACCGCAGTCAGTAACTCCGATAAACATTTAATAGGAAAGAAATAAGCGATTACATAATATTACTTCTAAACTACTGGTTCGATTAGAAAATAATAGAAGGAAAAATTTACAGTCTTTTTATAGAATATTAAATAACTTTACATTAGCTTAAAAATCTTATAGAATGTTTGAATGGCTTGCATAATCTTAAAAGCTATTAAAACAGTAGACGGTAGAAAGAGGGGGAGAAAAAGGTGTTTAAAAAAATACAAAAAAACCACATGGGCCTTTTCCTTTTAGCTGTTGTCTTATTATGGGTGAAAACATATTTAGTACAACATTTAGAATTTAAACTAGGCTTGGATAATAATGTACAAGAATTTCTATTATTTTTGAATCCGTTAGGTTCTGTCATGTTATTCTTGGGATTTTCTTTGTTTTCAAGGAAAAGAAAATTCCTATGGCTCATTGTTTTTGACTTTATTTTGAGCTTCTTATTGTTTGCGAATGTTGTGTATTACCGATTCTTTAGTGATTTCATTACGATCCCAACGATTTCGCAGACACAAAACTTTGGGGATGTAAGCACGAGTGTGTCATCTCTGTTAAAACCGTATGACTTTTTATTTTTCCTGGACACGCTGATTGTATTGGCTGTTGGATTAATCTTCAAAAAAGAGCGTACGGGCGGAAGGGTAAACCATAGAAGTGTGGCGACAGTGTTTATCACCGCCATCCTAATCATGTCAGTGAACCTCGGTCTGGCAGAAAAAGATCGACCACAATTACTGACAAGAACATTCGACCGCAACTATATTGTTAAGTATTTGGGGATGTACAACTACACTATTTATGATGCTGTACAGAGTGTCAATGGCTCCATGAAACGCGCTATGGCAAGTACGGATGATTTAACTGAAATCCTCAATTACCAGAGAACACATTACGCAAAACCGAATCCGGAATATTTTGGTGCTGCAAAAGGAATGAACGTTGTATACTTCCACCTTGAATCAATGCAAAATTTCTTGATTGATTATAAACTTCACGGCGAAGAAGTAACGCCATTCTTGAACTCTTTAACTAGAGATGCAAATACCCTGTATTTTGATAACTTTTTCCATCAAACAGCTCAGGGGAAGACATCTGATGCTGAGTTCATCCTTGAGAATTCCCTATACGGTCTGCCGCAAGGGTCTGCCTTCTCTACTAAAGGAATGAACACGTATCAAGCTGCACCTGCGATCCTTGGCCAAAACGGATACAGTTCTGCTGTGTTCCACGGGAACAATGGATCGTTCTGGAACCGTGATGAAATTTATAAATCATTTGGCTATGAGAACTTCTTTGATTCAAGCTATTACAACTTGAATGAAGAGGACCTTGCAGAGTATGGGTTAATGGATAAGCCATTCCTAGAACAATCACAGCCAATGCTCGAATCATTGCCACAACCGTTTTATACAAAATTCATTACCGTATCCAACCATTTTCCTTATCATATGGATCAAGAAAAAACTACAATTGAACCTCATACAACTGGAGATGCATCCGTTGATTCATACTTCCAGACAGCGCGATATGCTGATGAGGCATTAAAAGAGTTCTTTGACTATCTAAAGGAAACCGGACTATATGATAACACCGTTGTTATCATGTACGGTGACCACTATGGCATTTCCGATAATCATAATAAGGCGATGGAGCAAGTATTAGGCAAAGAAATTACTCCATTCGAAAGTGCCGGCCTTCAGCGCGTACCGTTATTAATGCATGTACCTGGAGTCAAAGGTGGCACAATGCATGAATATGGAGGTCAAATTGATCTGATGCCGACTCTTATGCATTTATTGGGAATTGATACAAAGCCTTACCTGCAAATGGGTACAGACTTACTATCAGAAGAACACGATGAGCTAGTGCCGTTCCGAAATGGTGATTTCGTAAGTCCAACTGCCTCTTACATTAACGGTAAGTATTATGACTCAACAACCGGAACTGTGATCGAGGAAACAGAAGAGGCAAAACATCAGAAGGAAATCACAGAGACCATTCTGAATTACTCTGATAAGGTTGTAGAAGGTGACCTTTTACGTTTCTACACTCCTAATGGTTTTGTCCCGGTTGACCGTTCACAGTACAATTATAATAAGAAAAACGAACCGACCAGCAACAAAGCAAAATAAATACAGAAAAGCTGCCGAGCACCATAAGCCCGGCAGCTTTTTTGTATTAAAAGGACACCAAACGTACTTATCATGCTTCATATCCTTTCACCTATTAAAGCCATAAATGCTATACTTAGTATCGAATGAAAAAAGGAACGGATCAGCCTGACCGTTTGTCATTTAGAGCAAAGGAGTTAACGCAATGGCAAATGTACATATTTTTACGAAGAGAGAGGAAATCGCGAACGCGATCATCCATGGAATAGGCGGACTATTAAGCATTGCCGGACTCGTCATCCTGATTGTCTTTGCATCACTGTACGGAACTGCATGGCATGTCGTCAGTTTTACCTTATTCGGAGCGACAATGGTCCTGCTATATACATCTTCAACACTCGTCCATAGCTTTCCACCCGGCAAAGCAAAGGACTTCTTTGAAATCATGGACCACTCATCCATTTATTTCTTCATTGCCGGCACCTACACACCATTCCTATTCATCGCCGTTAAAGGGACATTAGGATGGACCTTATTCGGAATCGTCTGGGGTCTTTCCATCGCAGGAACAGTGTTCAAATCGCTGTTCGTCAAACGGTTCCTGCATACATCAACAGTGTTATATGTAGTAATGGGCTGGCTGATTGTATTTGCCTGGGGACCACTAACACAAAATGTCTCCTCACAAGGACTGTTATTCCTCGTGATCGGTGGAGTCCTATATACAGTAGGAGCCATCTTTTACGTCTGGCGCGGGTTCCATTACCACCATGCAATCTGGCATGTGTTTGTTTTAGCCGGATCGATCATGCACTTTTTTGCGGTTTTGAGTTTGTTGCCATAAGGGGAACGAAAAAGAGTTAGAGGACGATTTGTCTTCTAACTCTTTTTAATATTTTTCAAAAGGTCTTCAAACCATTTGATATAAAGTTCATTCGTTCCCTTGTAATGTCTGTGGATCAGTTGAGGAAGTTGTTCTGGATAGTCAGTCTGGATCGAGTTTTCTTCCTTTAGCTCGAGGATCCATTGTTGGATCATATTCTTTATTTCTTCAACATTTGATGAATGGATGAAAAGGGTGGCGGGATAAAGAGAGCGCGGTTCTTTCAGCCTTTGTTCAAATACGAGCTGAATCTCCCTGGACAGTTGAGTCTTTCCTTCATCCGTGATTTGGTAGACAGTCCTGTTCGGACGATTGTTGACTTGTTCTTCTTTTTCAGCTTTCACCCATTCATGCTTTTCAAGCTTTCTAATCGCATGATAGACGTTCCCATCCGTCACCGGGAAGAGATGGTCCCATTTATTTTCGATAATCGTCTTCTTCATTTCATATGGGTGATAGGATTTCTCCTGCAGTAATCCTAAAAGGACAATCTGGATGGACATGGTTTCACTTCTTTCGATTGGGCTAGAAATACAATATATCATGAAAGCTAAAAAAGGGACGCATAAATGGCTTCCCTTATAAGAAAGGCATTATAGTTTTAGCTTCAAACCTTCATGGGTTGCAGTAAAACCTAATTTTTCATAAAACCTCAATGCGTCTGGCCTTTGTTTATCCGTTGTCAGCTGCACTAAATGACAGTCCCGTTCTTCCGCTCGCTTAATGGCCCATTTAATCAGTTCAGTTCCTATACCCATTCCTCTGACTCGTGATGAGGTCCTGACTCCTTCAATAGTCGCTCTCCATCCGCCTTGATGGGTGATGTAGGGGGTAAAAGTAATTTGCTGTACGCCAATCACTTCATCTCCAACACAAGCAACAATTAATTCATTATTAGGGTCCGAGGAAATTGCCTTAAATGCGTCCAGATAACTTTGGGAAAGTGGCTGCAAAAAACGTTCACGCTGACTTCCTAAAAGATCATCAGCAAGCATTTCAACGATACAGTTTAAATCTTTTTCTTCAGCCATTCTAAACACCAATTTAGCATCCATTCTTATTCGCCTCATCTCATTCATCTATTTGCTTCTATGCTAACTGATTTATACACATAAGTGAATGGTGTAGTTTTAATGAGTTGTAATAAGATATTCTTATGTTAGCGGGGAAGCGGGGGAATAACTTAACAATGAAAACAGACTAAACCATATGGCTTAGTCTGTTAGATAAAGCACCTATTATTGTGCAGAAAAACCGCCGTCAATGACTAGTTCGGCACCAGTAATGTAAGCTGCATCATCAGAAGCCAGGAACAAGACGGCCCTTGCTACATCATCAGCTTGTCCAAGACGCTGCAATGGTGTAGCCATAATCAAGCGCTGCACAACCTCACTTGATTCTGACAAGTTTTCCGTCATTGGTGTTTGGATGACACCAGGGAATACAGTATTTACACGGATTCCGAATCTACCATATGCGGTGCTCGCAGCACGTGAAATGGATCGTACAGCACCTTTTGAAGCGGTATACGTATTCACGCCCAAACCAACCATAGCAGTATAGCTTGAAATATTCACAACAACACCGCTTTTTTGTTCCACCATATGTGGCAGCACGTGCTTCATGCCAGCAAACGGACCAAAACCATTAATGCGCATCATGAGGTCCCAATCTTCAATCGTTGTTTCATCCATTTCTTTTTCTGTCGCAATTCCCGCGTTATTAATCAGTATATCAATTCTGCCATGATCAGCAATGATTTCATCAACAGCCTTTTTCCAATCGTCCTCAGACATTACATTCAACAACTTGCCTTCAATCGAGTCATGCTGGCTGACCACATCAAGCAATTCTTTATTTATATCAGCCGCAATGACATAAGCGTCTTCTTCAACAAAAAGCTCAGACATTCTTTTCCCCATACCTGAAGCTCCACCTGTAATCAAAACGATTTTATTATCAAATTTCCCCATCATAATTCCTCCCTTTCCTGTGTTCACTCATATTATATTCGAATATATACTTTGTGCAAAGTAATATGTTTTTCATTTTTAGCATTTAGTTGGAGGGGATGGAAGAATATTCACTAAGAGATTTTGACAGTATTGTAGTAAGTAAGATTTTATTTTGTATAGTTTTGCAATAGTCAAACACAACAGTTCCGACTAGATAAATTAACCGATTCAAACATTAGATAGGGGAACAATTCTGCGATTCGAGAAAGGGATTGATTACCTGTTACTAGAATATGTATTAAGAATTAGTGAACAAGGAGCTGTCAGGAAGATGAAGCTATTTTTACAAGCCATCAGCGCTTCTGTTGTGATCCATTTCCTTTATTTTGCTGGTGTCATGTTTGTAGGCTATATAAAAACGAAAAACTATCAACCAGATGTTACGGGTGCCTGGGATCAGGTCGACCCACTACAAACACAAGTAGCATTTGGGTACAATGGTTCACCTTTTTTGTTTCTATTTACCTTCCTAGCAGTCGCGATGATTTCTGGAATGATTATATTTTCGTTTAAAAAAGTTGCTGAATAGTGCTAAATTTTTATAGATACCTTTGGAGGATTGCTATGCAAAATGACATCATCGTCGATGTAAAAGGAGTTAAAAAACGATATGGTTCTTTCACCGCTGTCAAAGGAGTATCCTTTCAGGTGAAAAGAGGAGAAATTTTCGGCCTGCTTGGTCCGAATGGAGCTGGCAAGACGACCACTATTGAAATGTTGGTGGGCCTCAGAAAGCCAGACGAGGGCACCGCAACACTATCAAGCTATGATGTAATAAAAGAAGTGAACAAAGTCAAAGAGGTGATTGGTGTACAGCTTCAGTCCACCTCCTTGTTTGAATTGTTAAAAGTAGAAGAAATTCTGCATTTGTATGGGAGCTTTTATCCGACACACGTGGACATTAATGGACTAATCGAAGATATGCTGCTGACAGAGAAGCGGAATGACAGAATTAAAGGACTATCAGGCGGGCAAAAGCAGCGACTTGCCATTGCACTTGCTCTGATCCACGACCCAGACATTGTATTCCTCGATGAGCCAACGACCGGGCTTGACCCGCAGGCAAGAAGGACCCTTTGGGACATCGTTCTCCGCTTGAAAGAGCGGGGAAAAACGATCATTCTCTCGACACATTATATGGACGAAGCCCATGTGCTTTGTGACCGCATCGGAATCATGGACCAGGGCGAGCTGATTGCTCTTGATACGCCAATGAATCTCGTGAAAAAACTGCAGTCTACAAGTACAGTGGAATTCCATTTGAGCAATCCACCAGAGCAAGGCTGGTTTTTGAAAATGGAGGGAGTGGAGGAAGTATCGATTAAAGACAACTTTGTCCAGTTATATACGGATGATGTTCAAGTCACCCTGACTTCCTTGATTCATGCATCAGAAGAACATCATTTCAAAATTGAGGATTTACAGACTCGATCAGCGACATTAGAGGATGTATTCATCCATATGACTGGAAGGAGCATCAGGGAATCATGAGGGCATATTGGCAATTAACACTGGCACAATTACGGATTTTTGCACGAAACAAGCAGGTCCTGTTTTTCACCTTACTTTTTCCGATCATTCTGATGCTGGCCCTTGGAACGTTTGCCGGTAATGACAGCAATCTATCCCTGTCAGTAGGGCTGATCGACCTCGATCAAACAAGTGCTTCAAAAGCCTTAACAGAACGCTTTTACAAAAATGAGGGGCTCGAGGCGAAAAAGTTCAAAAGTATCAAAGGTGGGAAAGAAGCCCTGAAAAATGGAGACATCCAGCTGTTCATGGAGATTCCAAAAGGATACGAAGCGAAACTAGAGAAGCAGAATGAGGCCTCGACACTTCCTGTTTATTATAATGAAAAAAACCTCACTACATCAGAACTCGGCCTCACTGTCGTGAACGGGATCATTGATCAATACAGCAAGGAGCTAACAGACTACAAGCCGGTAGTCACCGTTGAAAAAGTGGGAATCAAAGCGTTAACGATTCGTTATGTGGACTTCCTGGTTCCAGGAATCGTCGCAATGATGATCATGAGCAACAATATGAACGGTGTTGCTGGTCAAATCTCCGCCTGGCGTGAAAGAGGAATTTTGCGAAGAATGCAAGGGACGAGACTGAAAGCCTCCACCTTCATTGCCGCACAAATCACCGCCCGCCTGCTGCTGAATGGAACCCAGGCACTGCTCGTCGTCCTTATAGCTCATTTTATCTTTAGCATTCACGTCGCAGGTTCCTGGCTTGCCTTGATCTTCTTCATCATCCTTGGCGCATTAGCTTTCATGGCACTCGGTTTCATCATCGCCGGAATCGCGAAAAACCCGGAAAGCGCAGGACCAATTGCTGGTTTTATCACTTTCCCGATGCTGTTTCTTGGAGGAGTCTTCTTCCCGATTAACAATATGCCTGACATTATCCAGCCAATCGTGAAAATCCTGCCAATCGCCCATTTGAGTTCCGCATTGAGGGAGACGATGAACCTCGGAACACCATTCCACCAATTAGGGACAGAAACACTTGTCCTCGGCGGTTGGTTAATTGGCGGATTCATTGTCGCGAGTTATGTGTTTAAATGGGAGTAGAGGAGAGAGAGGGGAAATGAGTCCGACATCATTAAATAACAAGGCATCCGCTTGTCTCACTGAACTTTGAAAATCATCATTGCTTGGAAAAATAATATTTAAAGGTTTTGCGACAGTTAAGAAATTGCAGCTTTTTTTTATGTGGGTTTTATAATTTCAATAATAGAAATAATTCTATTCGCGAATGAAATACAAGAATCGTCCCTGTGGCTCTTCCTGTAGTAAAAAATAATTTAATAAAATCCGCCTATCGTCAATCGGGTATGTTATACTAGAAACAACCTTTTTATTTTTAAACCTTTTTACATTACCGGTTCCATCTCCCTGCTCAAATCTTGAGCAGGGTTTTTTATTGAGAATTATTTATTTTAGGAATATAAAAAACAGGCTCTATATATAGAGCCTGTTCGTATAAATGATTTAAGATTAAGCTTTTTGAACGTTAGCAGCTTGAGCTCCACGAGCACCTTGCTCAACGTCAAATGTAACTTTTTGACCTTCGTCTAAAGATTTGAAACCTTCACTTTGGATAGCTGAGAAGTGTACGAATACGTCGTCTCCACCTTCGCGCTCGATGAATCCGAAGCCTTTTTCTGCATTAAACCATTTAACTGTACCTGTTTCCATTTTTGTTGCCTCCTAGTGCGTTATCGCACAACGTATTACTATCCTTGCCCAAAGTGATCATCAAGACGAAAAGTTGATACTTATACTATCCTTTACACCGAACAAAAATAATTCTTATTCATCATAACAGGAAACGTAAGATAAAGCAAATCTTCTCAGCCTCAACATTACTAATACACTAGTAACGTTGACCATGCTAGGCTGCTGTAATGGTTCTTGAACGAATATATGCTTTGAACCAGGACGGATTAACATTTTTTTGTGGATTACCTTCTTAACATAAGTAGTAGGAAAGTTGAAGAAAGATTAATTTTAAAAAGCTATAAAAGAGAATAATTTAATATCTCTAAGTGAGAAGGGTCAAGCAGTTGGTTGGAACGGTTTCAGTTGATTTTTTTACGTTTGGTGCAGGTGCCATTACCACTATGCAATTGTGTGAGAAAAATTGTTTTTTTTAATTGAATTAAATGTAAAATAAAAGAATGTTGAAAATCTACTAGGGAGAGAATAAAATGGCTAGTTCAATTACTATTTTAAAGAATGATAAGCTTCTTTTTAAAGCAGAGAGTATTCAAGAAGCAGCAAGATATTTGGCAAAGAAACTTAATACTTCCAAAAATAAATACTATGACCATATAGAAAGAGGTTATGTTTATAATATTCCTTTTTATATTGATGAAGATGAGTATCGCTTTGTTGCACCTGAAAAAATTTCAGTTAAACGACGTAAAGAACTTGAGGAAACTGGTCATAAAAATGCTCGTCGCATTTGGTTAATACCAGCTAACCCAAATGATTATGATGTTGATGGAGCATTTGATTATTATGATACCATTGACTGGAAACGCTCCTATAACTACGAAAATGGCGATATTATTTTTATCTATGTCTCCGGTAATATTAAGAAAATTCGTTATAAGGTGGAAGTTATCGAAGGTTTAGTAACAGATGAAGATATTATTTATGATAATTCTTTTTGGATAGACGAAGAAAAATTCAAGCAATCACTAGAATACGATCGTGCACGCATTCGACTAATAGATGCAGTTGATACTCCTGATTTATCTCTTACTAGATTACGAGATAATGGCCTGAAAGGGAATATTCAAGGAGCTATGAAACTTAATGGAGAACTACTAGATTATATAATGTCCTTTTTTCAACATGATTTGACGGAAGGGTACTTCCCAGATGAAGTTCCTGAACCGCAAGAAGAAGGAAAGAGTAAAACCGTTACTGTAAATGTCTATGAGAGAAATCCAATCGCCCGTAAGCGTTGTATGAACCATTTTGGTGTCCATTGTCAGATTTGTAATATGAACTTCAAAGATATTTATGGGGAAGTTGGAAGAGATTTTATACATATCCATCACATTGTTCCACTTCATTTGATACAGCAGGATTATGTAGTGGACCCGGTAAAAGATTTGATCCCTGTTTGTCCTAATTGCCATGCAATGCTTCATCGGAAAGAAAATGGTGTCTACATGTCTGTCGAAGAGTTAAGAAAGCGAATTTCTGCTAATGAAATAAAGAATCACAAAATATTTTCTTAATCTTGGTGCAAGGAAGGTGGTAGGGTATGGAGTTTAAGGATTTTCTAAAAAAAGAATATAAGATTGGCGAAAATCAGCTAGAGATTATTGTCGGCCGTTTTAATGGAATAGTAGAAAGAGGAATTTATTAAGGGGAAAGTGAAATTACTTCTCGAATGAGAATGGATATAGAAAAGGAATTTCCTAACTCAGTAAATCACTACCGTCTTACCCTTGAAAGATACATGGAGTTTATGCAGAAAAATGCTTAAGCAGTGGATATGTTTACCGTGTAAAGTTTGAATTATTAACTGGTTCACCTAGACATAGTTATATCTCCCTTGCTTGTAAACTACATAAAAATAAATACACTAGCGACAGTTCAGTGACTGTCGCTTTTTACTATGAATTTTTTTTAAGTTGCATTAAGGAAACAAATGTCTAATTATATGCGTGTTCCGATTTAATCAATAGTTATCTAATGGTCTTAAAAAGGAGTTTTCCCTTGGATCACGAACAGACCAAACAGACCATTTTTGTAGGTAAGATTATTGAAAAGCTGCGAAGAGAACAACTACTAAATCAAGAAGATTTAGCTGACTTGAGCAATAAAGACCGCAGAACAATCAGCAATTTAGAACGAGATCAATATAAACCCTCACTGGAGACTTTCTTTAATTTGGCAGCTTCTTTAGAATTGAAACCAGATGAACTAATGAAAGTAATTTATGAAGTAAAAGAGAACCAAGAATTCTATAATGCAGCTCTCAAGGAAGTATTACAGAAGAAAGTTATTCTTAAAAAGAAACGGAATGCTAAAAATGACGAGTAAATAATAGGTTGGAGGAACCTAAATGTATTCAATAGAATATGTCGAGCGAAGGGTAAATAGGTTCACCAATGAATACAATGATGAAATTGAAATGGAAATCATTAAGTATACTAATCATTTTAAAGTAGTTGTGACAATATGCCAGGAAGAACCACCTTATTTGGATGCTATTGGAGTTGGAACGGATAGGTGGAGTGCGAGGAGAGCTGCTAGGAAGGCATTAAAAGATTTATATTTTAATGTATATAGGAGATGAAGAATCATTAACCATTACTTTAATAAAACTAATTAATACTTTATTGGATACCCATTAATAAATTGTGAAGCAGTGTAAAAATATATTCTTAGAAAATATTAGAACCTTATCCTTAATTGAAAAAGGAGATTTCAGAAGCGAGCTACCACTAAATGAGATGTTTTAATTCTCAAATGAAACAAAAGAGCTGTCTTACTGATTCTTCTAAATAAACCTTCTATAATCTTATAATGCAAAAATTCTTGAGTAAATACTCTGTATGTTAATAATAATGTTCTATTAAATATTTTTGAACCCCTATGTGGTCCGCATTTGCGTACCACATAGGGTTTTTTTATATGTTAATTTTCATCTGTAAACATATTTCGAAGAAAGAGAGATCCTATGAAGAGAAAAGTCAAAGTAAGAATCAACATTAAACGTCTAATTAGTGAGAGAAATATCTCTTTAAGAGAGCTATCTAGATTAACAGATATACGTCACCCCACACTCAGTGAATTGGCAAATAACAAAAGACAGAATATTAACTTTCAACATATTGAACGAATAGCAGAATCTCTCAGTATTACGGATATCAGGGAAATTATTGACCTGGATATATCTGAAAACTAGTCATTGTTTGGTTGGATTTATGATTGAAAAGGGGAGGACTTC
The DNA here is from genome assembly GCF_018613355.1 of Bacillus sp. ISL-35. Classification (NCBI taxonomy): domain Bacteria; kingdom Bacillati; phylum Bacillota; class Bacilli; order Caryophanales; family Bacillaceae; genus Bacillus; species Bacillus sp. ISL-35. Next base: position 49,480 of record NZ_JAGGQK010000006.1, read on the forward strand.
TATGTCATTAAACAAATGGATAAATGAAATAATGATTGCTTTTAATAATCTTGGTGGAAAAGGAACCCTAGAAGAGATCTATAATGAAGTATCAAAAACGAAAAATATTGATTTAACCAGTTATACGGATTGGAAATCTCAAATACGAAAAAATCTCTATTTACATTCTAGCGATTGTGATATTTTTAAAGGTAAGCAAGGTGGAGAAGAAGATCTGTTTTATTCTGTTTCTGGGAAGGGTTCTGGAGTTTGGGGAATAAGAAATTCAATTACAGCACAATCTATTTACCCGTTTAAGGAGGGTAAAGAATATAAACGATCTGAGATTCATGATAGCCTAGGGGGGAACAGACAGCGAGGTATTTCTTCTTCGAGAGAAAATCCTATGATATTTATTTTTTCTGGAAGGGAAGGGAAAGCATATGGATATGAAGATGGTTGGCAAGATGAATCAATATATTTTTACACTGGTGAAGGCCAAGTTGGAAATCAGGAATTCAAAGAGGGAAATAAAGCTTTAAGAGATCATAAAGAAAACGGTAAGGATGTATATTTATTTGAAAAGAACCATAATTTGGGTCTTTATTCATTTAAAGGTCAATTAAGCCTTATTGATTACCATTTTGGTATTGGGCTAGATAAAAAAGGTGAAAGTAGACGAGTAATAATTTTTGAGTTCATTAAAATAGATAGAGTTAATATCGAAATAGATAATCTTGAAAGTGTTATTGAAACAAATGATATTCAAGAGCTTAGAGATATAGCAACAGAATCCTCTTCTTTAAATTCATATAGAATTCAGGAAAAGATACATATAGTGAGAAGACGTTCTGCTGCTATCAAGAAATATGCACTAGTTCGGGCAAATGGCATTTGTGAAGCCTGTAATACCGAAGCGCCATTTTATACAATTAAGGGCAAACCCTATTTAGAAGTACATCATTTATATAGATTATCTGATGGGGGAATGGACCATCCCGAAAACGTTGCAGCCGTTTGTCCTAACTGTCATAAAAGAGTGCATTTTAGTCATGATAGAATAGAATATAACAACGCTCTTATAAAAATAATAAATATAAAAGAGCGTAATTTTATGCAATAGACAATGAAGCAGATAATAGTTATTATTAGCTGCTTTTTTATTTATCTGAGTTAGTGGTTGAATATAAATTAAAAAAGTAACCTTTTCAAATATAATAAACACTTATATAATATTTAAAGAAGATTATTTCCTTTGAAAAATTCTAATATAATGGTATAATTTTTATTGGTAAAACATACGTTCGAATAAATGAATAAGGCCATAGAAAATTAACATCTAGCCAATCTAGATGTCTTATTTTTCAACATTTTGAATACTGGAGTTTGAGTTCCAGAAAAAATGTAAAGGAAGATGATAAATGGGTTACGGTCAACATCAAAGCTTTTATTTGAGAGATAGATGGTTAAATAAGGCTATTAAACATTTAATAGACGATAATAGGTTCTTTTATGATAAATCAGCTTTTGAAAAAATTGGATTAGGAAAAAACATGGTTCAATCATTAAGATTTTGGACAGTTGCAACTAAAGTTGTCGAGGAGACAATAAATCAAGATAGAAAAAAGACTTATAGCATAACAGAGTTTGGTGAAGTTTTATATAAATATGATAGATACATACAGTTAAATGATTCAGCTTCTATCATTCATTATCATCTTGCACGTGAAAAAGAGCCTAGTACAGTTTGGTATTGGTTTTTTAATATTTTAAGCAGCTCGGTTATAACAAAGGATGAACTTCTGGAACAGTTTATTAACTGGGTAAAAGTAAATGAAGAAAAGAGTGTTTCAGAGAAATCTTTAAAAAGAGACATTGATTGTTTAATTAACTTCTATACAGCAGGTCAAAGCGCAGATGATCCGGAGGAAGTTATTCAAAGCCCAATTAATAAAGTTAACCTTCTCGATGAAAAAAAAGGTAATATTTATAAATTAACTGGTGATATTGAATCGGTAGGGACTATTGCCTTAATGTATGTCTTACTTGATTTTAAAGAACGTGAACAAACTAATTCCATTACAGTTGAGGAAATATCTAATAAAATAGGACTTTGGGGAAATGTTTTCAACATGAATAGATCTTCAGTTATTGACGCATTAAATAAACTAACTAAACATCCTGTTTACCCAATTTCCTTCTCTAGAACAAATAATCTTGATACTATTAAGCTCCCGAATGTTACACCTATCGATTTCTTAAAATATGAATATAAAAAGAAAGTAGAGATATTAGTATGAGAGTAAGTAATGCAACCTTTAAATCAAGCGTTAATATAAAGTTTGACATAGGTAATAAGGATTATTTCAAAAGGTATTTACCTACCCCCTCTCATGCTGAATCGATTTTAGGCTTATTAAAAGGATTTAACCAAGCTAAAGGGAATCATTCACATATCATTATAGGACCATATGGGACCGGTAAATCTTTACTAGGAACAATAGTTGGGGGAATTGTCTCTGGAAACATTGATGATAAAACTTTTGAACTCCTTCTGAATAAGTTTAATAATGTCGACGACGAAATATTTAAAGAATTGAGTTTAGTAAAAGGTTTGAAGAAGAAATATCTTCCGGTTATATTAAACGGTTATGAAGGTAAATTTAGACACGCATTACTTTCCTCGATAATGTCAACTCTAAGTAGTAACGGAATAAATATTACTATCCCAGGAAAAATAGGTAAAATAATAGATATTATATATACTTGGGAGAATGATTATCCAAAAACGTATAAACAATTTTTGAATTTAATCAAACAAAGAGAGTTCGATATTGATTCGTGGAGGATGGAGATACTTACTCATAATAAAAATGAAATGGAATGGTTCTCCGAAGTTTTTCCTAGTCTTACTTCTGGTGCTTTTTTCTCGGTTGATTATCACGAGGATTTTATTGAACAGGTAAAATATATACTAAATGAACTGGAAACCATGGGAATAGGAATATTTATTATTTACGATGAGTTTGGAAGGTTTTTGCAAAATCTGGAGGTTCATGAAATCCATGAAACAATGCAGGATTTACAAGACCTTGCCGAATTATCGGATCACAAAACAAGCGATTTAACTCTCCTGTTAATTACACATAAGAATTTAAGGCAGTACTTTCTTAAATTTAACGATGATTATAAAAGCGAATTTCAAAGAATTGAAAAACGATTTAAGCAGTATCATATTGAAAGTGATAAGGCTACCTTTATTAGGTTGACCGACTCCCTTCTAAATACCAAAACAAAATCCTTAAATGAACAAGAAACAAAGCAACTTAAAAACGATTTGCGAAAATACCCTTTATTTCCAGAGTTAAATCAAGTAGAAATAGAAAATATTATTTTAAAAGGTATTTATCCAATACATCCAGTTTCTTTATATCTTTTGCCTATCTTATCAAACTTGTTTGGGCAAAATGAAAGAACTTTGTTTACCTTCTTAGAAAGCTCTGACCATGGAGGATTAATCCAACACATTAACATTTCTAAAGGGTATTACTACCCATATCAGTTATTTGATTATTTCATTTCTGATTTGGAAAACAGTCAAGAAAGTAAGCATTTAGCTTTATATAAAAAAATTGTAAATAAAACACCAGAAATAAACAACGAAGCAAACAAAGAAAAGATTAATTTGTTGAAATTTATGACATTATGGAATCTCTCAGGTCTTCAATCTAACTTTAAACTTACAAACGAGTTTATATCTTTTGCATTTAACAAACCAGAAGAAGATGTGAAAGAACTGCTAAAAAGCCTAGAGATTTTAAAAGCGATAAGATATAACAGGTCTTTGGGGTATTGGGAAATATTTGAAGGTAGTTCCTTTGAAATTGATAATTTGCTAAGTGATTACCTGGAGAAATCAAATATTTCAAGATTGAAAAAAATCAGTGTGATGGAAAGTGCTTTGCTAAAAAAGTTTTACTTGGCTAACGACTATAATGACAAAAAGAGTCTCACAAGATTTGCGTCGGTTAATTTAGTATTTAGTTCTGATATACTAAACGATGTATTTAACAGTGTAGAGGTTAGAAAACAAAAACAATCTGATGCTGTACTAAATTATGTGATTTTAGAATCCACTAACCATTATGAAAAGGTTATTAGAAAAATTAAAACCTTAAATGACCCCCATTCACTTTTTTGTGTGACTTCTTATACCTTTGAATTAATTGAAAAACAGGTAATAGATTATAATATAACTAAGGTAATGTTATCTGACACTGAACTTCTAAAAAAAGACAAAGATCTAAAAGCTGAAATTTTATTAAAGATGGATGATTTACTTTTTGAAATCAGTGAGTTTATGAAAGTGTATGAAAATTTCGATAGTAGTTTAGTTTGGATATTAAATTCAACCGAAACTAATATTGGAAATGAAATAGTAATGGGAAGAAAACTAAGTGATTTGATGTTTGAATTGTATCCTGATACTCCAGAAATTAGGAATGATTCTTTTAACAGAAGGCATATTAATACTGTTCAACTAAAAGCGTCCTTTAAAGTGATTAATCATATAATTAACTATAATAAGTACGAGAATATAAATATTGAAGGACATGGACCAGACTACTTAATTTATGCCACAGTATTTAAAAATAATAATCTGAAACTGGATCAATTAAGTAATATTAGTAATCCTTTTTATAGGAAAATGAGAGAAAGATTAATTGCACATATAGAGATGAATCATTCTGGAGATCTCAAAGATTTAGTTGAAATATTATCTGAAAAGCCTTTTGGGGTAAGAAGCCCTTTGATTCCAGTGTTACTAGTTTCTTTAATCAGGGATGTTTGGGACGATTTAATGTTTTATGGCAAGGGAATGTTTGTTGACAATATTGATGGTGAGATTCTTTCAAGTATGATCAACGAACCTGAGCATTACCAATACGTCTATTTTCAATTAGATGCAAAAGTTAACGGCTTACTTTCTTATATTGAGCATACATTTAGTACCTTTTATAAGGACCAAAACAATAAACCAAAAATAATCTCAGCAAACGAAGCTATGTTAAAATGGCTTAGAGCTTTACCTCGATTTACCCAAACTACACTTTTAATGGATGAAAAAGATATAACTCTTAAGGAGATTATTAAACTTGGGGAAGTTGATCCAAGGAAAGCAATAGAGAATCTTTACAATACTTATGCACACAGTATTGAAGAGATATCTGAAAGTGTTTTAGCCTTAAATAATTTTATTAATTATCAATCTAAAGAAATTGAAAATAAGGTTTTGAACCTAGTTGGTTGTGATAATTTTGAAACTTTGTTTTCATGGGCACAAAAAAGTCCAGTTTTTCAACAGAAAGAAAATAAACTAATAAGTTCAATTCTCTCAATAAATAATACGGACAATTGGATAAAAGAGCTTGTATATAATATGATAGGAATAGAGATTGAAAACTGGTCAGATAAAACGAAAGAAATGGTAGACGCACAGTTAATAAACGAATACAATAAATCACTTGGTACAGAGTCGTTAAGTGATAACCCCATTGTGCCATTAACTGTCGGTTCAAAAACAAAGGCTATAGAAAAAGTTGAATTAACGACCAAATCAAAAACCATTTATAGGAATCTACATGGTATTTTAGATAGGGGCGGACGTAATTTATCTCAAGATGAAATCGAGCATATAGTACTACGACTAGTTGAAGATTTTGTACTAAATTAAAGGTGGTTATGAAAGTGACACGTAAAAATGTACATGTTGCAATGTATAGCGGCGGGGCATCAAGTGCTTATGTTGCCTACCAAATGGTACAAAAATATGGAAAAGAAAACTGTATTCTGTTTTTTACAAATACATTGTGGGAAGATGAAGACAATTATAGATTTATGGATGAAGTTGCAGAATATATTGGTCTTGAAATAACAGAACGAATAGATGGAAGAACCCCAGAAGAAGTATTTTATGATTATAGATTTCTTGGAAATTCAAGGTTAGCTAAATGCTCCGAGGAACTCAAGGTTTATCAAACTATTACCTTCCTAGAAGATTTACGTGATGAGCAAAATTTGGAGCCTATACTATATTTTGGAATAGGTCCACACGAAAAACATCGTGCCATTAATTTAACTGAATTTTATAATCATCGACCTGTAGAACCAATTGAGACAAGGTTTCCTATGATTGATACCTTTAGTCAAGATATTAATGTCAAATCCATAATCGAAAATGAATGGGGAATAAAGTTACCCCGTATGTATAACCTAGGTTTTTCACATGCTAACTGTGGTGGACGTTGCGTAAGAGGTGGATTTCAACATTATGCACAGCTCTATAAAGTTTGGCCAGATAGATATTTAGAACAGGAAGAAATGGAAGAGAACTTTAGAAAACACTTTGATAAGAATGTTTCTATTTTAAAAAAAGACGGCGGACCATTTACTCTTAAAGAATATAGGAAACAATTGGAGAATGAAGGTGTAGAGAAGTTTCTTAAATCGCCAGACGATACTGTTCCTTGTGTTTGTACAGTTTAAAGACTCTTTAAAGAGTCTTTTTTTTTTTTTGTGATTCCATATAAATGTAAATTTGTTATAATTAAAATAATGTAAAATTAAAATGTATAAAAAGTAATTCTAATGTAATAAAGGGGTGAGAATTGGTGGAATTTAAAGATCTATTCTCAAGAGCCGATGAGGATACCTTACAAGAAATTCTTGGAGAAGATACAATTAGGATCCTAACTCAACTGGATGAAACTCGCTCTTATAATAAATATTTACGACAATTAATTATTGATCTGTATGGGCCTGAAGGGCTATTAATAAATAAAAAGTATCGATCTATCCTTTTTGATCTTTTAAGAGAAAATGAGGCAAATATACTTTCAAAATTATTGAACGTTAAAAGCTTTAAGTCCACAAAAGAGATGTATGATAAATTGAAGAGAAAATCCATTAGACGAGGTAGTGAGGAAGAAGAAAGGTTATTTAACTTTTTTAACGTAACAGTTCCAATAATAGAAGAAAAAATTTCAAAACCTAATTATGAATATATTTTCTCTAAATATCCTTTGTTTGGACACCAAAGAAAGGCTGCCAGATCTGTTAAGAATAAATTACGAAGCAAACCAAATAGAGTCTTATTGCATATGCCTACTGGTTCAGGTAAAACTAGAACTGCTATGAATATCATTGCAGAGCATTTTAGGGAAAATGAACCAACTCTTGTGGTTTGGTTAGCAACAAGTGAAGAGTTATGTGAGCAGGCTGTTGAAGAATTTCACAAAGCTTGGTCAGTCTTAGGTAATAGGGAAATTAGCGTATCTAGGTTTTGGGGCCCTTATGATCTTAATTTGGAATCACTGGTGGATGGATTTGTTGTTGCAGGGCTACCAAAGATAGTACGATCAGTTAGTAATTTTGGTGGAATTGATTTTATAAAATCTTTAGGTAAGAAGAGTTCCTTAGTCGTTATGGATGAAGCTCATCAAGCTATAGCACCGACATATAAATTAGTACTAGACTCTTTGTTTTACATAGGTACAGAAAACAAACTTTTGGGTTTAAGTGCCACACCAGGCCGAACATGGAATGATGTAGATGCGGATAAAGAACTAGCTGATTTTTTTTCCAAACAAAAAGTAAAATTAGAAGTTGAGGGATATCCAAATCCTGTTGAATATTTAACTAAGGAAGGCTATCTAGCCGAGGTTTCATATCACAATTTATTTTATAATAAAGGTACTATTAGTCCTACAGATTTAGAGAGTTTAAATCAAAATTTCGATATACCATTACAGGTCCTAAAGATGCTCGGGAAAGATGAACAAAGAAATTTGAAGTTAATATATGAAACTGAAAAGCTTTTAAAAAGACATGCTAGAATTATTCTCTTTGCTCCTAGCGTGGAGAGTTCCGATTTGCTAGCCTGTGTATTAAAGGCCCGCGGTCATTTGGCCTATTCAATTACCGGTGAAACGATTTCTTCACAGAGACAAAAGTATATTCAAGATTTCAAAAATGATGAAAATGTTCCTAAAATACTTTGTAATTATGGAGTTTTGACTACGGGTTTCGATGCTCCAAAGACCAGTGCAGCAGTAATTGGGAGACCGACACTTTCACTTGTATTATATAGTCAAATGGTTGGTAGGGCAATTAGAGGTGTAAAAGCTGGCGGAAATAGTAATGCTGAAGTTATAACAATAGTAGATAAAGAATTACCAGGGTTTAGATCAGTTACAGAAGCGTTTAATAATTGGGAGGATGTTTGGGAATGACATTAGTTAGTAATGAGCAATCTTATGTACCTGCACACTTAGCAATTGAGGCAATGAGAGATAATGGATATAAAAATACAGCATATGCAGTTGCCGAATTAATTGACAACAGTATTCAAGCAGATGCGAGCTTTGTGCAATTAATTTGTGGTGAAAGGGAAGAAGAGCTTGCAACAAGAAAAACTAAAAGAATTAATAAAATTGCAATTTTAGATAATGGCACAGGAATGAATGAAGAAGTGCTTAAAATGGCGCTTCAATTTGGGAATGGAACGCGATTAGGCAAAACAAATCGATCAGGAATTGGTAGATTTGGTATGGGGTTGCCTGCTTCTTCAATTTCACAATGTAAAAGGGTGGATGTTTGGAGTTGGCAGGATGGAGTTGAAAATGCCACTCATATTTACTTAGATATTGATGAAGTGAAAAAGGGTGAAAGGCAAACCATGCCAAATCCAGTAAAAATGGATATCCCTCAAATTTGGCACGAAGCTGGGGCAGAATTTGGGGAATCGGGTACCTTAGTAGTATGGTCTAAATTAGATAGGATGATGTGGAGTAAAGCGTCTACTTTAATCGATAATTCAGAAGCATTAATCGGCAGAATGTATAGGAAATTTATTAATCAAGGAATAACAAAAATTCAGATGTCTGCTTTTGATATTGAAACTCCGTATGAACTAACAATTGATAAATATGCCTTACCTAATGATCCCATTTATTTAATGAATGATACTAGCTGTCCTGAACCATTCAATAAGGAACCTATGTTTAATTCATTTGATGAGAGAACCTTTACAATAAACTTTGAAAACGAAATGCATGATGTTGTTGTAAAATTATCATATGCAAAAGAAGAAGCAAGATTAAAACCTAATGCAGGTGCAACGCAATATGGTAAACATGCAGCTAAAAATGTAGGGATTTCTATCGTAAGAGCAGGAAGAGAACTAGATATAGATCAAAGTCTGGTACTGCAATACGATCCCACAGAACGATGGTGGGGTGTGGAAGTCGAATTTCCTCCTAGTTTAGATGAATTGATGGGAGTAACAAATAATAAGCAGTCTGCTAGAAACTTTGCAGACATCATGAACATGGTAGACAAGGATAAGGATTTGGATTCACTTTTAAAATCCGGAAAATCATTTGATCAAGTAATTGCAGAATTAGAAGAAGAAGGAGATCCAAGAGCACCTTTATTAGAAATTGCTATATATATTAAAAATCAATTATCTTGTATTAGAGCACTATTAAAACAACAAACAAGCGGAATGAAAAGCAAGGAAAGATACACAAGTAAAAATAACGCTGAACAAACTGCAACAGATCTTACAAACCAAAGAAAAGATATGGGCTTTATTGGTACAAGTGATAAAGACGAGGAACATTCAACAGAAGAAAAGCAGACAGAAATTGAGGAAGAACTGGTTGATTCCGGTGTAGATGAAGATGTTGCTAAACAGTTAGCAGCAAATACTGTTTCAAATAACTTAAAATATTTATTTGCACCTAGCTCTTTAGAATCAGATGCTCTATTTACTGTACGACCAAGAGGTGGTGCAATAAATATTATTTTAAATACCCGTCATCCTGGTTATGAACATCTTGTTGAGGTCTTGGAGGATGAAGTTGAAAACTGTGAACAAAAAGAACTTGCAGAGAGATTAAATAAGGCTTCCGAAGGATTAAGACTACTCTTAATGGCATGGGCACGTTACGAAGATGAATTGCCGGATGGATTGATGAAAGAAAACGCTCAAAATGCTAGGAGCGATTGGGGTCGTGTAGCAAAAAGCTTTCTACGTAAATATTAAGTGAGTGAATTAAAATATGATTATTCATAATTCGGAAATTCTTGAAAAGTTAATATTAGAAACCATCTCTTCCAAAGAAGAGATCCTAATACTTTCAGCCTATATTAAACTAAATACTTTAAAAATGCTTGACCAAAAATTAGATCCCAATGTGAAACAAAAAAAAATTATGGTTAGGTTTCGGCTGAATGATCTTATAGTAGGAAGTAGTGATATTGAAATATATAATTATTGTAAGGAAAACAATTGGAGGCTCTATGTTGATACGGACTTGCACTCGAAAATTTATATATTTGATCGAAAAAAAGCTATAATAGGTAGTGCAAACCTAACTTCTTCTGGGATGCAAGTAAGTCAGCATAGTAATATAGAAAGTGCTGTATTTACAGAAGTGACAGGCGAAGAGGAAATGAAAATCAATAAGATGTTTGATGAGGCTGTTCTCCTAAATGATAAGATATATTCTAGTATGTTAAAGCAACTATCTAGAACGCCTAGAAATGGCGTTCTAGAAGAAAAGCTTGAGTGGAATGACGATTTAAAGAAACAACTAAAACCAAAAGAACACTTTCTCTGGATCTCGGACATGTTTTCTAGTGAGTCCCCGTTTAATTTGGACCAACACGATTTGGAATTATTGGAATTAGGAATTAGTCAGAAGAAAAGTCTTGAAAGCATTAAAGATTGTTTTATTAGGTCAAAACCATATAAGTGGTTAAAAAGTGTTATAAAAGAAGAAATATATTTTGGTGAATTAACTAGCAAACTTCATTCATCACTTATTGATGATTCTCGTGTTTTTAGAAAAGATGTAAAAGTATTACTTAGCAATTTGCTGAATTGGGTAACTGAATTAGAAATAGAGGAATTGATAATCGATCGTCCAAATTATTCTCAAAGAATTAGACACAGAAAATTTTAGATATTGTAGGAGCTATTCTTACAGTTGCACAAAATTAATGTTTCTAACTTTCTTAATTAGAAAGGGGATATATATTTGAAACTCAGAGAATTATTTGAAAAAAACGATGAAGGTAAGTTAATCCTTCCAGACTTTCAGCGTGATTTTGAATGGGCAAGGGAGAAACAAAAGAGCTTATTATCTTCATACATTACGCAGTTACCCGTAGGGAGTCTCTTAATATTAGAAGGAAAAAAAGAGGATTTTGCTGCAAAAAAATTATGTTTTCCAACATCGCTTAACTTAGAAGAGCGGAAAGAAGAATGTTTATATTTACTAGATGGACAACAAAGGATATCTAGTTTAAAGACCATTTTTTCTGATTATTATTCTGAAAATCAAAATTGGTTAGAAGTATGGGAAAAAATGTACTCCGACTTAAATAATAGATGGTTTATAAGAGTTGAACCTAAGAAAAATGAAACAGATATATTTGGTTGGAAAAATTTAAGCTTTGAGGGATTTAAGAAACAACTATTAGAACCATCTGAAGTAATAGACTTCATTGAGTTTAGAAGGATTTACAAAACAAAAACAAATGAATGGTATAATCCTGGATACTCCCAAAAAGATAGTAATGGAAACTCAATCAAAGGCAATAGACTTAAAGTTCATATAGCTAAAAAAGCTGCGGAAGCTAGCTTGATTCCACTTTATTCTATTTCAAATAAGAGTAGTGAAGGAGAAAAACCACTACATGAATATGTTATAGAACAGATAAAGAATAATCGAATCGAAGAGCTTAAAGCTGCAGTAAAAGATAATGAACTTGACCTGATAGATACTCTTGAACCAGTTGATCCAATGATTTCGGATTATATAGACGATGAAGACAAAGTTAGGGATGCTTGGTCAACACTTGGAGCAAAATGGACCGAAAAAGTAAATAAATATCTAAATGAACTCATAGATCAAGAAGTACCTATTATTCAGCTTCCTTCTGAAGAAATAAGTCGCGCGATTTCAATTTTTGAAAATATAAATGAGGGTGGAACAGATTTAAATACCTTTGATTTAATTGTTGCAAAGGCGGCTAGAGCTGGAGTTAGTGATGAGGGTTCTTTATCGCAAAGAATTCTGAAGAAACTTGAAGAGAACATTGAGCTTCCTGAATCTTTAACAACTGGAATTTTGGGCGATAAGCCAATTAAATTCAAAGCTACGAGTATGAAAACAATTGTTGATAATAAAATATCAAAGAGTTTTAAAGAAATGTATCTGAATTTACTATCAATATTCTCCCATCTTGAATATGGTACATTTGACGATTTGAAAGTAGATTTTATTAAAAGACATAAAATTTTACACTTGAATTTTGACCAAATTAATCAAAATACAGATATAGTTTTATCATCACTAATAAGGTCCTTAGCATTTTTAAATATAAGATTAGGGATAACTGATATTAATAAATTGTCTTATGAATTAATGATATTACCTATAGCTTATTTACTAAAAAACGATGATATATGGAATGATAAATCAAAGTTAGATAAAATCGAATATTGGTATTGGGCTTCGTTGTTTGGCGGTGCATACAGAGAAGGACAAAATTCCCAAAGTATAAAGGATATAAAGGGTTTATACTTATGGGTGAAATTAAATGAATCCAATAAGTTTAACTACTTATATGATAAAGTGTTAGAAGAAGAAGGTTATTCTAATAAAGAGGTATTGCTCCTTCAAGATGAAAATAACGACTTAAGATCAAGTGTTGCTTTAGGAATTTTACAATATATATTGAGTAAGCAACCAAAAGATTTCTTACCGAATAATCAAGAAGAACTTAAATTAAATGCTTGGGACATATCTGCTGGTAAGTTAATTCATAGCGGAGATAATACTATTGAATTAGAAGTACATGATCATCATATTATTCCTTTAGGTGATGCGACTACAATTGAAGAATCTTCAAAAAAAATTAGATCTAATAAAAAACATGTATTAAATAGCCCATTAAATCGAACTTATATATCATCTGTGGCTAACTTGAAAATCCGTGATAAATCTCCAGACAAATATCTTGAGTATGTTAATGAATCTTCTAAATGGGGCCATTGCTTACCGGAGCAAGAAATCTCTTCGAATTATGTTAATTATCTAAATGAAAGGTTCAAAGAACTCAGGAAAGAAATTAAAAAGGAATTAGAAGTACTCCAAGGATAAAAAAGTAAACACCAACTAATAATATAGTTGGTGTTTCTTTGATAATAAGGGAAACAGTAAAATGAAAACATTACCTAATAAAGTAATTTACGTATAGCGCTCAAGTTAGGGTGCAATTAGACATGTGTATATCTAATTAAAATTTTACTTAATATCCGAATTCCAAATCTTTTGGGTCTGGTTCAATTGTGTATACTACAAACCAATCATGTTCTTCTTTGTCAAGTTGTTCAATTTCAGTTTCGTCATTGTTAGCTTCTGCATCTCTTACCTTCCTACATATAAAATGAACAGTAAAATCCTCGCGAGCTAATAAAAGGGTTTCTTCTTCATCGTATTGGAGTACTAACGGAGTATTACAAACTTCACAATTTCCTATGTTATAATTACCGAACCCATTTTTAACATATAGTAAAAAGCAATCAGGGCAATAATTTTTTACTTCAGACCCAAACTTTTTAAATTCATCAGTCTTAATTAAATCTTTTTCTAAAATAACCTTATTACATTTACAACATTGATTTTCCATTTTTTTACCCCCTTATAAATTATTAAACTAATGATATTAGTTATTACTAATAGGTTCTATATTTAGATATTATATCAAAAAAGGGTTCTTAATTGTGACATTAAAAATAATTAGGACTAATCCAATTATTTCGTAATTTCTGCTATAATTTATAATTATAAATCATTTACTAAGGTTTTTTAGTGGGGGAAATTTACTTGGATCAAAGAGATATAAAGGAAGAACAAAAGATCCTGGATAGTACTATTGGAAAGATTAAGGATCAGACTTATTACGTTTGGGAGCTCCTTGAAAGAAAACGGGAGCAATTCAAAGAACATACCAATTCTACTGGAGATGAGGTATCATTTAGACGCGGAATCAACGATAATGAAATTTTAAGAAAAGCTATAAAAGAACCATACTTTGGGCGGTTTGATATAATTTCCAATGAAGAAGGAGAGGAAACATTCTATATTGGGAAGCATGGAGTTAGAGACAAAGATGAAAATGTTATAGTTGTGGATTGGAGAATGCCTATTGCCTCCGTGTATTATAATTTTACACCGGGAAAGGCTACACAAACCTATACTGTCGAGAATTCAAGATTAAGGAAAAAGCATATTTTTTCTGTTGAGGTTTTAAGAAAGAAAGAGTTTACCATAAAAGATCAAATAATCACTAAAATAATTCAACAAGGATCTAAAAATGATAGTCACTTAAATAAAACAATTACTGAAAAAGGTGAAGAGTTAGTAATTATTGATGGTTTTTTGAGAGAAATAATTGAAAGTAGTGAAACAACTGGATATTTAAAAGAAATTATCTCCACCATCCAAAAGGAACAGGATAAAGCAATTCGTCAGCCACTAGATCGGAATGTAATAGTGCAAGGGGTAGCTGGATCAGGTAAATCTTCTATTGCTCTACATAGATTATCTTATCTTCTATATAACAATAAACACATTAAGCCAGAGGATGTATTAATTTTAGGACCGTCACAACTTTTTATTAGTTCTGTAACGGAATTATTACCAGAGCTAAACTTAGAAGGAATTAAACAGGCTACATTTCAAAAATTAATTGTTGATGTTTTAAAGCCACATATTAAAGACAAGATAGATTTATCAATAAATAATTACTTTGAAGATGTATTGTTCAATAATGAAAAAAGTTCTGAAAGGCAAATAGTAGAATTTAAGGGAACAGAAAAATTATCTGTTATTTTGGATATTTTTGTTAATGAGTTAATTAGTCAATACGAAAAAAGAATTCAACCCATTATTTTATTTGATGAAAGATTAAATAGAGAGAATCTACTAGATATTTTTAATGGTTATAAATATCTTCCTTTTATTAAGAAAGTTGAAAAATTTCAACAACACATAGAAAAACACTTCACTGGGATTTTAGATAGTAAAATTGTAGATATAGAGAAACAATATGAATTTATTATTAACACATTCTTAAAAAACGGGGGACTAGACAACACTGCTTTATTGAAAATATCAGAGGATTTAAGATATGTATTAAATTATAAAGTGAAGAACTTACGGAATGAGTATAAACAAGCCTTAACTGCCTGGAAAACTACGACCCAAGCACCTAGCCTCCTAGGTATCTATAAGAGTATTTTAACATACGAAGTTTTGTATTCATTTGAAAATGAAGTAGGCACGGAAATCCCAAAACTTTTTAAGGGTTATAATTTAGATAGGATTACTTATTTTGACCTGGCTCCGCTTTTTTATATTTACTTATTGTTATATGATAAACCATTTCAATATTCTCATATTGTTGTTGATGAAGGGCAAGACCTTAGTTATATTCACTATTCTTCCTTGGCTAAAATAACAAAAACTATGACTGTACTAGGGGACACTGATCAGTCTATTTTCATGGGTTTTGGACAGGATAATTGGGAAACAATTAATGAATCTTTATTTGATTCTTATGACGATGCTATTTCGGAACTGAATACAAGTTACCGCTCCACAAAAGAAATTGTTAATGTAGCAAATACAGTTTTGAAAAATCAAAAAGGAGGTAGCTTAAGAGTCATAACTCCATTAAATAGGAGTGGTCCTCCAGTTACTATAGAAAAGGTCAACTCTGGAAAAGATCTGCTGGATCAAATAGTTTTCACAATAAAAGAATGGAAAAAAAAATATAAACGAATTGCAATAATCCATAAAACCGAGCAAAAGGCAAAACGCCTAGCTGACTTAATAAAACAGGAATATAAAGAAGATGTTATATATATAAATCCTGAGCAAGAAGTTACAAATAAACCTATATCAGTATTAGCATCATATTATAGTAAAGGAATGGAATTTGATGCTGTTATTCTTGCTAATGTAAACGAAGAAAGTTTTCCAAAAAACGAACTTCATGCGAGGCTGCTTTATGTAATGTTAACACGGGCCCAACAAGAGGTTAAGTTATTTTATCAGGACACTAATTCCTTGTTATTAAAGGGTTTGGTTGAAACACCAGTTGTTTCAAATTCAATTTATGATGATATTTTATAGTTAACTTTTTAAATCTCTAAAATAATTTATAAAAGGCAATTTCTTATTCTTAGAAATTGCCTTTTTATCGTGTGGTTTTGTGAGACCATGTTAAAGATTTCGAAGTCCTATATTGTTAGATTATAAAACAGTTAACTTTAAGAAAAGTTTTGAAGAGACTCTCCTTTTTCTATGAAGATATCACTTTTAAAATTCCCAATGGTATAATTTAACTAAAGTATATTCTGAATAGGGGGAAAAAGACATGGCATCTTTTACTGAGGAAAAATTTAATTTGCCGCGAAACTTAAGAGGCAGAAATATTCATTTAAATGTTATTCCAACTGTGTCCAACTTAAAGAATTTGATTAATAAATTGATTGTAGTTGATGGGGATGTAAGTAAATTAAAGCAATGGGAAAAAAGGAGTTATGCAGCTTATCAGATTAGTAAAATCAAAAGAGAAGTAATGAATGCACCAACAAAGGATAGCAGAACGAATCTTGTGAAACAACATATTTTATACCAGGATCCTAATGAATTAGGTGCAAGCTGTATTGATATTTATTTGGTTGCGTATGTTGCCGAAACCGTTAAACCAGGAAAACAAGCATTTGTAGATTATGTGGTGAATCACGGAATTACTGATAAGCCGAACTCGGCTCAGGCTATTTGGCAGGTAGGAAAAGGGGATGGCAACTACCTTGGAGTGTTAAATGAAGATGGTTCTGTACGGGATTGGGACTTTTTCAGGAAGTGGGTTAATGGTCTTAACATGGGCAAGTCAAAAGTGTATAACAAGTTAGTCCGAGACCGAATACCTGAAATCATTCATCAATCTGGAAAATCATTTAATACAATAAAACTACAACAAGAGGAATTTATCAAAGAGTTGAAAAATAAAGCATTTGAGGAACTGAACGAATACACAAATAGTGCTGGCAATCAAGAAGCAGGTGAAGAACTGGCGGATTTATTAGAAGTAATGCATTCGTTAGCAGAAGTACATGGATATACTTTTGATCAGATTGAGAAAATACGTCAACGGAAGGCAGAGGAAAAAGGCGGGTTTAGGGAAAGGATTTTTTTGATTGATGTTGAGGGGTAGATAAAGATAACTAGGGAGAACAGATGATGGATAAAAAGACTTTTAAGATAACCTTTAATAGATTGCTAGAAGCTTCTGTAGATGGAATATCAAATGAAGAAAAGATTAAGTATATGAAGAAATGGATTAGAGATCATGAGAAAATGGAAGAAAACACTATATCTGAATCCAATACGTTGCCTAACTCTATAATCGTTGAAAGTTCTGAGAAGATAGGTGAACTGGTAAGAACAAAATTAGCACGAATAATCAGGAATAACCTACTTAGTCCAGAAAAGGTGCGAGCTTTGCAAGATGCAAGACAATGTAAGAATTTATTTGATATAAATTATCCGATGTTTAAAAAGGTTACATATGACCGTCCCTTAATAGAACAAAGAACTGTGAATGGATATTTCCGTTTTTGGGCAAAGCCGGTTACTATACATAATGAGAAGTATCTTGTGTGTAATGATTGGTATGAGAGGAATAGAACAAAGTTCATAAATTGGGTGGAGGGTTTGAATTAATATATTCAGTGTTATTTCCTAACGATATTAAGCTGTTTAGTAGGAAAGCGGAACAGTTCTAAATGGCTGTTGTTATCAAAAGAAGTTCTTGGGGAGAAGTGAGGATGGTTTTTTTTAGAAGTATTTTTAAAGGTGTAGGCTACATATTTATATTTGGCTGGTTAATGGGATTCTTATTCAATTTCGTTTCAGCCATATCAGGATTCATCATTCAACCTGGGATGCCTGAAAATGCAAATAACTTAATATGGTCACTGGTGAGTATTCTGATTGTGCTGGTTTCATTTTTGATCAACCGAAAAATCGTCCTTGATGTAATTGGCTTTTGTTTGACTTTTGGCTTTATGGGATATCCTATTTTGCATGGCATGCTAGCTATGATTCCGACTTTTCTTTTGCTGTTTAAATTTGAGAATAACGGATGGATTCATGAAGTAATTATTGGATCTGTTCTAATCCTCGTCTTTATCTTTGTTGTAAGTCCTTTCTATCAAAAATTTGTCAAGTGGTATTTTAAAAAGAAAGAGAGATTACTGGAAAAGAAGGATACATTAGAACCTGTAACTCCTCCATCCAGTGGCAGAAACAAAAAGAAACGTAAAAAGAAAAAACTTAGTTAAAAAGAAGAAGAAATTTGATAACTGAGTATTTTTTATTTCCATGTATTATAATTCGCTAAAGTTATCAAGATTACTAGCAATGGGTTTGAGAACAAGCATAAGATACGTCTCTTTGTTCGAAGGAGGATAAAAATGACCAATCTAAAAGGCAAAATTGCAATAGTAACTGGCGCAAGCCGTTCAAAAGGAATAGGGGCTGCGATTTGTCGCTCACTTGCGAATGCTGGGGCAGATGTATTTTTTACACATTGGTCTCCATTTGATGAGGTTAGCGGAAATGGCTCAGACAAAGATTTTCCAAATAATTTATGTGAAGAGTTGAAGGATGTAGGAGTTAATGCTGCTCATATGGAGGTTGACTTGAGTAGGAGTGAATCACCTGGTCTTATCATGGACCGGGTTGAAGAAACCTTGGGGACACCTAGTATATTAGTGAACAATGCTACTTTTGAATCACCAGCTAATTTTCGTACTTTGAACAGAGAGATTCTGGACAAGCATTACAAAGTGAATAACAGTGGGACTTTAATGCTATCTATGGAATTTGCGAAAAGGTATGAAAAGGCATTTCCTGAGGGGAAGGATGGCCGAATCATTAATATGGTATCTAAAGGGCCTGACCCTAACAATCTGGCCTATATAGCGACTAAAGGTATGATCATCGCGATAACCGAGCCTTTATCAGTTGGATTAGCACCCATCGGTATCACTGTGAATTCTGTCGATCCTGGTCCCACTGATTCTGGTTGGATCAATGATTAATTAAGAGAACAGCTGCTGCCACTTTTTCCAACTGGAAGAATAGGTGTACCGGAAGATGCTGCTCGGTTAGTAACGTTCCTTGCCAGTGACGATTCTGGCTGGATTACTGGACAAACGATAAAATCTGAGGGTGGATTTTTGGGGAAATAGTTCTAGAATGCTATTATGAAAGATAATAACCTGATTTCTTGCTTATATACGAAGGAATCAGGTTACTTTATGTCCTCCTTGAATACATCGTGTTATTTTTATCCTTTATCGAATAAAATACCGCCCCAAAAGGTTCCCAACCAGGAAAACCAGGATCATGATCAAACTAACCGGAAGACTGGTGAAGATCAATTGCCAGTCCAACAGTCCAGATTCAGCTAAAAAATAATAGGTAACAAGACAGTAAGGTATTAGGAGGAACAGAGACGTTATGATGCCAGGTGTATAGGCCCTGAACTTGATGCTTTGAACGATATGCATGGATGCCTGCAAAACAAATAAATTAAGAATGGCTGTAAACAGAAGAAAACCTTCTCCGTTAGATGAAAACTTAGCGGTCATTACTGCAGTGAAGGAGATAATAAGTAAGATCCATGTAGCTGAAACAGCAAGCTCGGCAGCGGTGGAACCTAGCTTTTTCCTCATTCTTAATGTCGTCTCGACGAACTTGGTCTTCGGATATTTGTCTGCAGCCATGGAAGACTCAATGGTTATGATTTCTTCTAGGTCATGGAAAATAAAAATGATGGGAAATAACCAGATTAATGTTTTCAGGTCTAAAAAATGGTGGAGTGCCTCTAGCATCTTTTTTGCTACCTCCTTGTACTGTCATCTATTGTGAATTTTATGGGACAGGATTTAATAATATGCCAAAGGCAAATCAAGAGAGGTATGTTATTCACCAGTCAGGAGCTGTCCGCCAGCTAATTTTTGATAATGGGCCAGAGCTAACAATGGAAAGACATATTCATAACAATGGTAATTGATATAAAAAGCGCCTGCCATTCCTCTTCCTTTTGGGTAGGTCGTCGTCCACTCTTTTTCCTTTCGATCCACTAAAAAAGCTGCCCCTTTTTCAATCTCAGGCGTAACTTCAGTTGCTGCCGAAATCAGTGTGTCAAGAGCCCATGAGGTATGAGTGCGGGTACTTTCGCCCAGCGGCACATAACGATTTTTGATATCACTTTTACAGGATTCTCCCCATCCGCCGTCTGGATTCTGTATTGTCCTCAACCATGTTTGTGCCTTTTGAATAGCTGGATGCTTCGGGGAGACCCCAACTGCAATCATTCCCGTTACAGCCGCCCAAGTGCCATAAATATACACGCCCCAACGCCCAACCCAGGAACCATCTGGATTTTGATGCTTCAACAGCCAGCGAATACCATCTTTAATCATATTGTGGTGAAAATCCAGATTGGTATAGTTACCGAAGAACTCTAATGTTCTTCCCGTTAAATCAACCGTGGACGGATCGATCAATAAATCCTTTCCACCCTCTATCGGTAAGAAGGTCAATAATTTCTTATCTACATTCTTTTCGAATGCCGGCCAACCTCCATCATTGTTTTGCATGGAAGTGAGCCAGTTTACTCCGCGATCCCATGCCTGCCTGCAATCCACTTTCTCTGTAGCCAATGTACATATCGACCTTAGTGCAGCGGTTGTATCGTCAATATCTGGGTGGAAGGTGTTCAAGTCCGCGAATCCCCAGCCTCCTGGTAACAGGTCTGGTGCATGCATGGCCCAATCCCCGTATTTGAGATGCTGACGGGAGAGGATGTATTCATTTGCCTTTTGAACAGTGTTGGATGAATATGGAATACCGGATTCTTGCAGAGCATAATTAATTAATGTCGTATTCCAGACGGTCGCCGTCGTGTACTGGCAGTGAAGTTTTCCGTCAATCCGGGTGGCCATTGCTTTTAACCCTTGGACTGCACGAGTAATCACCGGATGTGTTTTATGATAGCCCCTGGCCATTAAGGCAAAAATCATCAGGGTAGTACAGCTGAAATAATTCAAGAAGGTGCCGTCGGGTTCGAATCGGTCCAGCATATATTTTTCGGCACGATATAATGCCAGCTCGCGAAGGTTTCCATGGGATTTCAAACTCTTTATCCCTTGTTCAACCCATTTAATCAGCGAGCGGGCATCTTCTTCTTGATCCTCTGTAAAAAAACGAACTTCTTTGTTTTGAAACAAATCGGAGAGAGTGGGCGATCGTGGGGTTAGCTTACGGAAATTCGTATTGGCGAGAATCAAAAAAGGGATAATGTTGGCCCTTCCGTATACGGATATGTCAAAAAGATTGATAGGGAAGGAGTCGGGTATAAGCATTACTTCAATATTAATGGGGAGGTGCGGCCACTCACATTGTCCTGTCAGGGCCAGCATGATTTTTAAAAACAAATGGACTTCCGAGGCACCTCCATTGTCCAAAATAAACTGCCTGGCTGCCTGGATTTTCGGATCTTTTTTATCCCGGTAACCAGAATAAAGAAGGGCATAATAAGCTTCCACAGTGGATGTCAGATCTCCTTTTTCCTGATCGTGAAACAACTTCCATGACCCATCTTCCTGCTGTTCTCCGGCAATCCGATCCACCAATTCTTTTATGAATTCTTCATCATCTATCTCCAATGTCCGTAATAAGATAATCATACTGCAGTCCGTTGCGATCCCGGTCTCGAATGGATATTGCCAAGCACCGTTTTCTGATTGGTCCTGGATCAACTGATCAACGATTCTGCTCATTTCCTTATATACGCGATGCCTCATTTAACCCATCCTCTCCCGAATATTCATCTTTGTATTCATATTCCTTGTGAAAAATGAATATGCATTCCTTTGATGGGAATGACTGAACCACTAAAATGAACTCTTATGAAGGATGATGCCTTCTTGCTGAACTCTTTATCAGATGTAAAAAAAGAATTAAAGAAAAAGGTGAAAAAGAAAACTTCCGGACTTCCCGATTTATCAGAAAAAGATAAAAGATGGATTCAAGTTATAAGAGAACAGACAAGAAAACTTAATCAAAACAATGTAACACGGACGCAAGCGTATTTTGATTTTTACCTTCAGCACCCTGAAATACAATGGGCATTTCTCGGTCATATGGTATCGCGAAACGTTGGATGGAACATGACGGATTTAAAAGGGGATTTGTTGACAAAGCTTTTGCCTGAAAGAGATCAGAAAGATTATTTTTCGTTTTTGGAACGCGGCAGCTGGCTGATTTTTCAAGATGTGTATCCTCAATTTTTGATCTATGACCTGAGTGTGAAGGGCAGAAAGGATATGTTCCATCTTTTACGGTATTTTCATGTTTCCACCTTTATGGAAACGATGTGGCGTTATTTTTGGAACAGTAGTGATCAAACTGCTCTGGCGATTGCGATGGTGATCAATGAACAAAGCTATTTGGAAAAAAGTTTGATTCAAAATCAGCATTATAAAAAAATCGTAACAGGTACGGTCAGTTTTAAGATGTATGAATTTTTAAGTCTCAATAACATTATTTTCCCCTACTGTTCAGGAGATAAAAGGGAGAAAGCTTTAATTACAGGCGCTATTTCACGGTATTTCACTTCACTCCACGAAAGGATACTAATCGGCAAAAAACTGTATTCCCTTCTTTTTGAACGTAAAGAAATCCTGGTTAAAGTCTTAAAATGGGCCCATGATCATCCTCACACCGGCTCAAGAAAAGATTATTGGCCTCATTTGTTTAATGATATAAATGAATCATTTCCCCGATCCCTTTATAAGCTGCGGGTCAAGAATTGCGAGTTGAGAAAAGGTGCCGAGCGGCTATACAGCCCGCCTTTGAAATACGCCTGGGCAGATAGCCCACATGAAGAGTCAGAGAGCGGAGATTGGTTTGAGGATTGGCGTGTCCTGGAATATTTTCATAAGGAAGTCAATTCGGATGGAGAGATTTTAACTAATTACTGCAAAACCATTGGAAAAATTGAACTTGCGGTTATGGCAAAGGAAGGACTTCTATTGCGAGAAGAAGAATAATACTTTATGAGCGGTGGCCCTGACACTATTTAAAAAGGCAATGTATTGATACAAGGCCATTCCTTTGGCGTGCAGCCACTTTGTTTAAAAACTGATTAATTTAATATTGATAAAAGAAACTATCTGTTTATTTTTTACAGTGGAAGAGGTTAAGAGTCTATGATAATTATTGGAATAGCAATAGTAATAACAATTTTTTCAATAGAAGTTCAGCTGAGGAAGTTGAATAAAACAAACCAACAGATCGTTGAATTATTAACTGAAATTAAGGATAAGGCATGATTATTTTTAACTACTGGTTTCCAGTTGGCTAAATGAAAATAAAACAGGGTCATTCCAGGAGGATTTTTACTTCCAACCAAGAATAGTAATTCAAATAATACTTTTAAAAGGAAGTGATGGCGTTTGCTTAGTAAAGTCGGTCAAATTATGTTGTATGTCAATAATCAGGATGAGGCAGTAAAATTCTGGACAGAAAAATTGGGCTTTTCTGTTATAGCAGAAGAGAACAATAATCAGGGATTCAGATGGATTGAAATAGCCCCAACACAAGGTGCAGAAACAAGTATAGTTTTACACAATAAGGATTTCGTTTCTAAAATGTCTCCTGGAGTAAATCTCGGCACTCCTTCTTTAATGTTTTATACAGAGAATCTTGAACAATTACACAGTGACTTATTGGATAAAAAAATTACAGTCGGAGAAATTGTAAATATGCCTTCTGGCAGAGTATTTAACTTTGCCGATCATGAAGAGAACTATTTTGCAGTAACGGAAAAAGGGTAATTACCTACACAATGAGTTGAGAGCTACTGATAGAGCTGCCAAATCTAGGTGGCTTTTTTCTTTTTTCGTAATGTAATAGGTCTTGCATGTGAGTATAGGCACGACCTATTTTTTTAAGATTACTAATCTTAGGCTTAGTAAAAATCAAAACAAATAAAGGGGAGAACATGCGATGTACATACCCAAACATTTTAAGATTGAGGATGACGAAAAGATTTATGAGTTCATTGAAAAGTATAATTTTGCAACATTATACTCGACTCATCTGGGAGAACCTTATGCTACACACCTGCCATTGATTCTAAAGAAAGATGAAAATGCGTTATATGGCCATTTTGCTCGCCCTAATGGTCAGTGGAAGGATATTGAGAAACAATCTGTTCTTGTGGTTTTCCAGGGTCCACATTGTTATATTTCACCTTCCTGGTATGAAATAACTGATGCCGTTCCAACCTGGAATTACGTGTCCATCCATATATATGGAAAGGTCGAGATCGTTGAAGATGAAAAAGTAATTTTTAATTCTTTGGATGAGATGGTCAATAAGTATGAAAAGCCAGATAGTCCTTACATTTTGAAAAATGTAGACTCCAAATATATTGAAGGAATGAGTAAGGGCATAGTTGCGTTTAAGATTGCCATTACTAAAATAGAGGCAAAGGCGAAGCTGAGTCAAAACCATCCAGCGGAAAGGCAAGAGTTAATTATTGAGAATTTAAATAGATCTTCGAACCAAAGTGATATAGAAGTAGCTTCACTTATGAAGAAGAACTGGTGAGATTACTTATCTGCCAACAAACTAAAACAGACAGGAACTCATCCTGTCTGTTTTTTACATATTTTTTTCATAAGGGTCTCTAAGTTTGTGTTAAAACAAATAATCCAGGTAACTGGCCCTTAAGAGTTGATCAAAAGTGCAAAGAGGTCGATATCACTTAAAAAATCGTGGTAAATGTTGCGAACCAATTCGGGACACCATAAGAATTCAATTAGAAAAAAATTGTTGATAGCACTGACCTAAAACGTCCAACGAGTCGAACGATAACATTAAAATTGTCCTCTATGTAATGAAGACATATGTTTAAATCCTAATTAAAATGAGGCGAATGAATAGCATGAAAAAGCTGATCTTTATTCTAACTCTAATTCTTTCCTTTCTTCTAGCAGGGAGCGCTTATGCTGTTAAGAAAAGTGACTACAGTATAAAGCTTATGGAGTATGGGGGTATCCAAAACTATCCGAAATCCGGATTGGTGTATGGTGCCCATAATCAAGGTACCACGTATCTGCCGTTCTTTTATATTTTGATACAGAATAAGGATCACAATATCCTTTTTGACGTAGGGTATCGAAATGATGCTGCAAAAGGCCAAAAGGATTGGTCCAAATTATTTGGAGGGACCAATATCGAAGCTCCAGCCCAGGTTTTGAAAAAAGTAAACTTAACTCCCAATGACATAGATATCGTTATTTTAAGCCATCTTCACTTTGACCATGCCGGGAATATTGATCAGTTTCCAAAAGCCCAGTTTTATGTACAAAAAGAGGAGCTGGATGGCTGGATGTCTTCACTGTCATTGCCTGACAAGGTACGTGAATGGGTTTGGCAGGCAACCGATCTGGACCATATAAATGATCTGTTGGACGTGGCTGCTGAAAATAGGCTGACGCTGATCGAAGAGGACAATTTTGAAGTAGCAGAAGGAGTAAAGGCTTATAAAGCAAAAGGTCATACATTCGGCACCCAAGCCATTACGGTTGAGACGAGGAATGGAACATATGTGCTTACCCAGGATGTTGCGTACACATACGAAAATGTTACTGACTATAAACCTATGGGACTTGGACTTGATAACATAGAACAACTCATGTCCATTCATAAAGTAAATAAATTGGTCGGAGAAAATGTAGACTTTATCATACCCGGACATGACATGGCTGTATTTGATAAATACCAAACAGAGCAAGTAGGCAAGAACCGCATAGTTACGGTTGTTAAGTAAAAGGAAGACCAGGTTGCAGGATACAATTGTATTTGGCATTTTTGGGCTGCTTTCTGTTCAGCTAAAACTTTAGAATTTTCTTCTTTCCATATTTCTTTCTGATCATTTTTAAATTTCCGAGACTCTAACTCCAAGTGGGTCAATAAACCGATAATCTTTTTTAATTAGTATATAAATAAGGACAGCATGTTTTTTAGAAATGGATTCTTGAGGACAATAGCTATGTTTCCCGCAGTATATATTTTTAATTGAAGTCCATACCTTTAAAATTTGTTATGAATAAAATATTGCGATTAACAAAATGGCAATTTTGAAGGGAGGTTAGTGTATGGCACATTTTATTAGTTACGAAAAACCTCCAAGCAAAGTAGCTCCGGCGCAAGCTAGTGACTTTGAAATCATATGTGAGGACAATTGCGGAATGACAACGTTTGAAGGGCCTCCAACCTTTACCCTCGTTCCACCTCTGGATTTATGTGTTTCCACTGTTACGTTTAATAATTGGCGTACAATCACTGATGGCAATGTTGCGAATTGGCCATCGCCCCGTACTGTGATCTATTGGCTCGAAGGCAATGAGCGGGATATGACCTTTAGTCCTGAAGTGTCTTCAATCAGTTTTTATTATTCGTCTTCAGTGCAGGTAACAATAGATGCTTTTGATACTGCTGGCAACCTGATTGCAAGATTAATAAAACCGGCAAACTTCAGGGAACCAGTATATGATGAATGGGATTTAGTCACAGTGGATGTAGGTACGAATGCGATCGCCAGACTTAGAATTATCGGTGGCTCTAATCAAACCGCAATAGATAATTTGCAGGTGTGCAGGCTCATTTGTCCTGTTGCCAATCCTCAGACATGCTGTAAGCAAATGATTGAACATAAGACTCAGCTTGTTCCGCCTGCTTTGATTGGTGATGAATTTACCCCTGTTACCTATACAAATGTGATAGAAGCAGCAGTTGAAGCTGTTTGTCCAGAGGAGGTCATGATTTGCGGAGTCCTTCGTAAAACAATTACCTATGATACGATTTTATTCAACCCCGAAACAGGAAGGGATGGCATCTTCACAGGCTACCAGGTCCAGGATGAGGTCCCATTTCAATGCATGATTAACCGTGAAGATGCAAATGCTGGCGATACCTTTTACATTTCAGGAGCTGCTATCCTTTGCAATGTATTTGCACGCACAGATAATATCGGGACGGTTCAGGACCCCAGAGAACCTGAAAATGATTTAGAAGTTGCCTGGTCATTTAAGGAGAAGGATATCGTGAAGGTTTGTGTGCGAAAGGGAACTGCACCTGTTCCTCCACAATAAAAGGGCAGGGGTGATTATAAAGAATACAGACTGTAAGCATTTTAGGCACACAGTCATGGCAAGTATCATTGTCGTGTGTTTAGGTCAGGTTATTCCAGTTAAAGGATGTACCTGACTTTTTGATTGTTTTGGAAAGCGCAGGGACGTACCTAATGCTTCTTTTACGAAAGTATAAACTAAACTAGTCTTAAGCTGAAGTGCGTGCAAAGATACAAAATATTAATATTTCCCTTTTTTGCATACATTGTTTACACTAAGGATAATTATCATACCGAGAATAGAAATACTGCAATAAAAGCGGTTATTACTTTACTATAAAGAATATTTTACATATATATCGTTACAGGAAAGGAGGAAAAACAGATAATGTGGCCTTTTCCAATAAACAAAAAAAGAAAAAAACTAGTGGATGCGGCTAGTTATATATCAGTAAAGGAAACGACGGAAGAAGCTGAAATTGAAAAAATGGTTTCCAAACTTGAAGATATCTTTTACAGTACTTCAAAGGAAATTGTTATATTATGCATTGGTTCTGACCGATCGACAGGAGATGCACTAGGTCCATTGGTTGGCAAACTTTTGAATGAACGGAATATTCCTTACCCTGTATATGGAACTCTTAAAGAGCCAGTCCATGCATTAAATATCAAGAAAGTCTTAAAAAAAATATATGAAACCCATCCTGATCCGTTTGTTTTCGGGATTGATGCTTGTCTGGGAGATGAGCGGCAAATTGGCTTTATATTAATTAGGGAAGGTCCATTTATTCCCGGGAATGCTGTCAATAGGGTTTTACCAAGTGTGGGGGATTACCATTTGAAGGCAATCGTCAATACTCTGGATCCTTTATCGCCTGTCCATTCCTTAAACAGTACTCGATTATACACTGTTTTAAAGCTGGCTGAGATTATCGGTGAAATTATAGAACGCGTGGCAGTAAATGACCAAATACCAAGAGGGAATGAAAAAAAGATAATAGTAACCTAAATCATATTTTTGGTTAAAACAACCAGGGGAATTGCTGTTCAGCAAATAGGTACGTTATAATTAGTATAAAGTATACCAAGGAGAAAGAGGGAAGTTAATGGGGAAAAATTGGACGGAAGATAATTTAATCTCTATTCGTGAGAGAGTTTATCTTCATATTAAGGATTTAATATTGGATGGTGAATTTAAAGCGGGAGACCGTCTGGTGGAACGGGAACTTGCTGAAAGGCTGAACATCAGCAGGACGCCAATTAGAGAAGCGCTTTTTCGCCTGGAATCTCAAGGGTTTGTCAAAACCGTACCCAGAAAAGGGGTTATCGTCGCTGATATTTCTGAAAAAGAGATAATAGAAGTATTCACAATCCTTTCTTCCCTTGAGGTTCTGGCTGCAAAACTGGCAGTGCAAAAGCTGGATGATGTGACGAAAAGTAACTTCTCAGCAAGCATTAAAAAGGTGGAAGATTACCTGAAGAATCCTGATGAGGATACTTCTGACCTTCATAGGGACCTGAATCAACTCCTTTACAGCTCGGCAAAAAATGTGAAGCTTTATGAAATGTTAAGCGGACTATCCGATTATATCCGGGCTTTTGCAAAGATTGGCCATAAAAACCCTGGCAGGGCGAAACAGTCTATGGAAGAGCATTTGAAAATCATGGAAGCTATTGTCAATAAAGAAATTGAAATGGCAGAATATTTGACAAAAATACATATTGAAAACTCAAAAAAAGCTTACATAGAAGCTATACAGCAAAACGAAAAGAAAGGTTAAGAAAGAGCGATCTGTCTCTTTCTTATTTTTTTTCAGGCTTTACCAACTCATTTATTTTATTCTTATTGTTAATTTACTGGTTTGAACTCCAAATACTAGAACGAATGCCAGGCAACCTTTTTTAATCAGTTCGATTAACAAATAGAGTGAGTGTCCGGAAATCGTGTTAATCACCTCAAAAAACTACATAGCTACTAAAATTACCCCAAGTGTTTATACTCCGATCACTAAAGGTGAGGTTATATTTTTCAAGACTTTTGCCACACTCATAGCTACAATAGGACTGGATTTAGGGTTGGTTTCATAGGGTACGTTTGAAACGGAAATCTCAGTTTCACCAAAATAGCCCTTTGCTTTAATAGTATGGGTATTTGTCTGAATGGTCGGATCAGCAAAAACTTGTACTTTTGTATTTTCAAAGCCGACTCCGGCAAGACTTAAAGCAGCTGAAACATTTACGCTTTGTGGGAATAATTTCGAGGACTCACGTGCGTTGCCTTCATAAATGCAAACTGGCTCGGTTAAAGTTGCTAAATCAACTTTTTCCTCTGCAATAGTGCCTGTCCAGCTTCTCGGGTGTTTCCTGGTTATAAGGGTGATTTCTTCAATTTCACCCAAAGCGCCGGCAGCGATTCGGTCCAGTCCGGCAATTGCTGCAGAAGGAATAAATATTTGCTGATTGTACTTTTGTGCTGTATCTTGAAGATTATCCAAGAAATCTGTTTCACCTAACGCCCCCACAGAAAGAACAATGAGGCTGCTGCCGCTTGCCAGTGCTTTTTCACCATACATTTGTAATGCTTGATGACCTGCTGCTTCAATGATAATATCTAAATCCCCATTAAAGAACTCTTCTACATCTGTAGTAAAACCAACAGTTTGCTGAGATGCCTTCATAGATTCTGTTTTTCTTCTTACTAATATGTTTTTTAAATTAATATTGCCAGCCTGTTTTCCCAATATTAATTCTGCAATGCTTTTTCCGAGCGTTCCGTAACCAATAATTCCAGCTTTTAGCATAATGTACACCCCTCATTATTTTTGATTGATCAGTTTTGTTTAGGCCTAGATATATTTAAACAGCATTTGGAGGCACCCTTATTTCTTTAGCGCAAAGAAATGACAGAAGATGGTATACAGAATACTATATACAAATATTAAATAGATTTTACCGAAGGGAAGATAAAAGTGCAAGGGATTTTTAAGAAAATAGTAAAACATCTAAATTTTCAAAATTGTTTGCATAATGTTTAATTTTAGTGTTATTATAGTTTACAAGGTATTAATAGGATTATAGGGAGGTGCTTCGGAGGGTAGGTATCACTTGTCTCGTAGAGTAAATAAATGCAAGATGAATCATTAATTTGTAGAGTAGTACATTCAAGAGTTAATTTTAGTAAGGGAACCTGGCTTTTTATCTAATTGGTATACAATCCACCAAATGCAATGTACTGTTTGGTAAGTTTTTCTTATTCTCCTGTCATTTCTTCTTTTATGGTAATGAGGTATACATAGACAGCTTTGCAGAGCATGATCAATGCCTCTATTGAAACCGCAAGATTAGATTCAAGAATCGGTCTTACTAAGTTATATTTCATACTTATATGGAGGGGAATATATGGAATTAACGTTAGCTCACTGGGTATATGCAATAGTTACTGTGTCTGTTATTGCCACGATGCTTTTTAGGAGAGGTGTTGTCCTGCCGGTTATTTTGGGCACTTTCTTAGTGGCAGTCATTTACAAAGGAAATTTGATATCAGGTTTCCAGGCTGTTTTTAATGCGAACCTCCTTGCTGCAAAAGAACTTTTTAGTATTTTCTTAATCATTTCCCTCATGATTGCCCTGCTTAATTCTTTGAAAGACCTGGGAGCTGATAAGAGGCTTATTGGTCCGATTGAAAAGATTATGGTAAACGGGCATATTTCGTACGTTGTTTTAATGATTACAACATATGTCATTTCACTATTTTTCTGGCCAACTCCTGCGGTTCCGCTTATATGTGCCTTACTAGTGCCTGCAGCTGTGCGTGCCGGCCTGCCGGTCATGACTTCTGCAATGGTCATTGTCATCGCTGGCCAGGGTATGGCCCTTTCTTCAGATTATATTATGCAAGTAGCGCCAATGCTAAGTGCGAAAGCAGCTGGCATTGATAAAGTAATGGTTGCTGATAAGACGTTAGTACTTTCATTGATTACTGGAGTAACTGCTCTTGCATATGTCTATTTTGCTCATAGGAAATTAATTGTAAAGAATGATAACACTGAATCTGAGATTAATAATGAACATGCAGCTTTTTTTGGGGTAGCTAATGAACTTGCTGCCACTGCTGAAGAAAGTGTTGAATCGATCCAGAGAAAAAACACATGGGGAAAGGTATTTGCCGTTTTAGTCCCATTATCCATGCTTGCTGTTATGGTTTATATGTTCCAGTCAAAATTAACTGGAGAAACAGGCTTTGAAGGAACAGATGGAGCTGCATTTATTGGAGGCGTTGCAACGCTTCTGTTGGTGCTTGCGACCATAGCATTTAACCGCATCCATGCTTTAGATAAGATAAGTGATCATTTGACAGAAGGTTTTGTGTTCGCGTTCAGGGCGATGGCACCGGTTATACCGATTGCAGGGTTCTTCTTTATGGGAAGTTCAGACTTCACAGGCACAATTTTATCATTAGATGAAAGCGCTGCCAAACCTGCGTTCTTGTTTGATATGATCCAGGCAGGTCAATCTTATATTCCTGAAAATGCGTTTATTGCAGGTTTTGGTATTTTAATTGTCGGCCTTATCACAGGATTGGACGGTTCAGGTTTTTCTGGTCTGCCGTTAACCGGTGCTTTATCTGGTGCATTGGCAAATGGCAGCGGCATCGATGCATCCACATTGGCAGCGATTGGACAAATGGGTGCCATTTGGGGAGGGGGAACGATTGTTGCATGGTCCTCTCTAGTGGCAGTAGCTGGTTTCTTGCAGCTTTCTCCGCTCGAATTGGCCAGGAAAAACTTTATCCCAGTTGTCGTCAGTTTATTCTTTGCAACTCTAATAGGAATATTGATCTGGTAAAATAATTTACACCTTGCTTGAAAATTGAGGGGTATCCTGTAAAGTTAGAAATAAACTAACTGAAGGGATGCCTTTTTTATAGTTTTAAAGGAGAGGGAGGGATCGAATGAAGAATCTCAAAGTTGGCTTGGCCGGCATTGGAAAATTGGGTTCTGCAATGATGGCGCATTGGAATGCAGAAAATATCCAAATAGGTGTCTATCATCCAAGCAGGACGAAGGCCGATCAATTTATTCAGCGTTTTCCAAACGGTTATTTATTAACGGAACAGGATTTGAGGGAGCTGGATATACTCATACTAGCTTTGCCGGCCGGCAAGATGATGCCCTTTATGGATAGCATAACAATCGATGGACTTTCTTCCTCGGTAATCTTTATCAATATGGCTACAGCTTTGCCTACTAAAATAGTGTACGAGAGATTCCCAGATTACAATGTTTATGGCATAAAATATATGGGTCATTCCAGAGATTTATTGGAGAAGGGAAATGGTTTGTTTATTACCGAGACGAACTTGCCAGATCAAGTAAGGGAACTATACGAACCATTGGGAAAAATAATTAAAGATCAGGAAGAAAGATTAGTCGAAATTAACAAACTGGCTACCTATTATGCCGTAAAAACAGCAGTAGAAATCGAAAAGGAATTCTCCAAAAAAGGCTATCCGCCTGCTTATTTAAAAAGGGCACTCACATCACTCGCACCTGAAGTCATCCGATCCTATAGCGAAGGGAATTTGGGTCATTTTGGACAGGAGATTGTGAGAGAAATAAGAGAAAAAGATGCTGATTAACGATATCAGCATCTTTTTTCCATGGAGTTAATAAATAATGTTAAAAGAACATTCTTCAAAATATTATGGTATTTCATTTTATCGGCCTTTTGGTCTGGCACCGTGGACCTCTCAATTTAATTTAACAGTCTTTCTAATAAGAACAAATAAAGCATGACACAAGCCACATAAACAGCTGCAAATGGTATGTTCCAGTTGGACACTTTATAGGAATTGACTTTAATAATGTTAGACATAAGGCCGAGTGTAGCATTATAAGGACCTACTAAAAAGGAGGAAACCGCTCCTGACAGCATCGCGACTGTCAGAAGATGCGGAGAGATTCCAATTGCATCCGGGTTTACGCCTTCAATCATTAAAGCGAGTGATACTGCAGGGTGAAGGCCCAAAAAGGCTAGTCCCAATGGAATGAGAGGCAGGATGATCAGAAAAACTTCTACTCCTGCAACGTTAATAAAAGCTGCAATCCAGCCATACAACTTTTCATTGAAATTGGAAAAATTTATAGCTGAAATAAAAAATCCGGTGGATAGAAAGATAAAGAACTGATCCTTCATGCTCATAGAAAAAGTTTTAAGGTGTTCAATAAGCTGATTGCCAAATTCTTTTCCTTTTTTCAGGAAAAGCGACCAGCTAAACGCAAATGGAATGACGATCAAGGAGACTAGAATTAAGAACGGCAATGAAAATTTAGTTTCTGCAAGGGAAACAATAAGATTAAAGATTGCTATTGCAGCCAGAATTTGAAAAACCCGTCCAGGCCGTCCAGCATAGCCAGTTTCCAGGGCTGCTGCCGTTTCATGTGCTGATTCACCTAAGGGCGGGATGACCATTGCTTGGGATTTGCGGGAACCAATAAACCAATCCAATCCTAATCCCAGCATACTTAACGGAATGACATAGGGAAGGATCGATCCCCAGCTTACTCCTGTCATTGTAATAACAATCCCGACAATTGGTGTAACGGGAGCCCATAATAAAGGCATTGCAAAGCCTCTTGAAATCGCCCTGCTCATAAACCGTTCCTTATTCCGTACAGGAAAGCTTCCCAGCGCTGGACGGATGGAATAGTAGGTCATAGGAAGGGTTGCAAGGTTCATAAAAATGCTAAAAAAGTAAGAGATACCGGAAGTCATCATATATAGTTGTCCGGAAGTCTTAACTTTTTTCTGAATAATCGCTTGTATCCCTTCGCCATATCTCCCAATCTTAATAGGAATCCCCAAGATAGGTATCAAGGTAAACATTGTAAGCAAGTCAAGCATAGGCCCAAAAGCAAAGAGATAATCTTGCCATTGTGAGCCGCTTGTCCAAAGCAGTAAAACCCCTAGACCAAGGAAGATACCCCCTAAGACTTGGACAAATCGCTTAGCAAGCCTGAATGTTAAAACAACTATAATGAAACATAAAATGGAGAGGAGTGGACCGATCTCCCATTCTGGTTTCAGAGTGGACAGCAAATATAGGCTAATTACAGATAAAAATAAAATTCTAAGCATATCAGACACCCTCGCAATAATTAAGAATCCTTCGTCTAATCATATTTCAAAATGCAATCCTTATCATTTTAAAAAGTGATTGTATACCAAAAATAAAATAACATAAGATAATTTCATGATTTAGCCATTATTTTATTAAAAATATGGTATTTGGTATACAATTATATTGTAAATAAGTAAAACTCGTTATATACTTATATTAATTAGAAAGATAAAAAAAGGAGGAAATGAAAATGTTCAACTTTCTATTTGGTTCAAAATATGCACTTGAAAAATCCGAAAGAAAATTAGCCCGATTAAGAAAGACATTAAAATTCTAACCAGACCGCCATCTTGGCGGTCTTTTTTTTGCCGGAGACCATTGAAAGTTCCTAGTTGACCCATTGCTATTGAAGCGGTTATTTCAGAAGGTGGTGTGCAAAAGCATTCTGTTCCTGAACAACAAACCCGGAAGAAGAGAAGCTTCCTCCGGGTTTAATGTCTACTTATTAACAGAAGGTTACACAGCTACTTCATCAGATTTAACAAGCTTAGAATGGATGGAGTCCTCACTGTTGCCTGATGCTTTTACAATCTCATCTAATTCCTCGCGTGCAGCCTCAATGGTTTCAAATCGCTCAAAGAATTTCACACCGATATGGTTAACATATTCTTTCCCTTCATATTCCTCAAACAATTGGATTTTCATATTCTCATCCAAAACCTCTGCGATCGTATATTTTGCCTTTAATTTATCGAAGAAATAAAAATGATAAGTTTCAACCGGCTTTAAGCCGTCATTTTCAAGAATCGTTTGGAAAGTATCCTTATTCGTTAATATAATGTATTTTGCCACATTTAACACTCCTTTAATATTTTTAGAATCTGCAAGAGCAGGTGAATAAAAGTCTCTTATAGTATGTAGGTTCCTGTATCTCCCCCATTCTGGAATATTGTATACCATAAGCTTACAAGTATTTTATAACAAGGAAAAGAAATGTTCAATGATATATTCTAAATTTTTTAATAATTCGGTTAAAGAAAGAATGAAAAATAGAATGATTAGATGTTAAACTGAGGTGCTGACTTCGCTGCAAAACTCACTGTGCGCTTGCTATCGTTAGCAAACTTTACCTACTAATGTTGCAGAGTAGCGAATCTTTCCCTTCCGAGATTCAAAATGAGCAGGCAGTTTATTATAGATAAAAAATAAAATCTTATTTGCCAATCTTCAAGAAAGGTTGTATACTCTTGTAAAGTATCTAAATTTTTAGAATAAACTGAAAGGGGAAATGATATGCCAAAGGTTACTCTTCATGTTGATGGGAAGAAAGTGGAACAGCAAGTAAAAGATAATGCTAATTTAGTAGTATTAGCAGGGATCCGCCAATTTCCAGAGTTAAAGTATGGGTGCGGAATGGGAAGGTGCACTAAATGCACTTGTGTAGTTATTAATGGGGGAGAAGATTTAGCGCCGCCAAATTGGAAAGAGGAAAAAATGTTAGGTGAGAAGGTAAATGAGGGCTACAGACTAACTTGCCAGTTAACGATTCAGAAGGATATTGAAATCTCCCAGGAAAATATATCTGTAAATCCGCCAAAGAAGACAACAGCGGCCATTACGAAATAGTTTTTTATTTTTTTAATTTTTTATTGGTATACAAAATACCTTTTGATAGTAGGTGCTTTTTAAATGAATTGTTATGATTTAACTAAAATGACTTGGAAAGAAGTAGAAGAGTCACTGCAAACCGTTGAATTGGCGATCATTCCAGTCGGTGCGCATGAACAGCATGGACCGCATATGGCTGAAAGCTGTGATGCAGTGCTTGCGGAAAAGATGGCAATAAAGCTGGGAGAAAAATTGTTTCCATATGCCATAGTTACTCCTGTTGTGAATATGGGTGTCTCCGAACATCATATGCATTTTCCAGGAACAATCGCCCTGCAGCCAGCTACTTTGATTGCTGTTTTGAAAGACATGGTTTCTTCATTAAAGCAGCACGGCATCAAGAAGTTTCTTTTCCTGAATTCACATGGCGGTAACCAATCCACTCTCAATCTGGCTGCCATGATGATTACAAAAGAACTGGACGTTGAAGTCTATTATGCAAAAACAACCGCATCAGCCAAAGAATCAATTGGAAAATATATCAAGTCTTCTCTTTTTGGCCACAGCTGTGAGCGGGAAGTTTCAGAAGCATTATACCTGGCTCCTGAATTGGTCAGAACCGGACTATTAGAAAAAGGCGATATTCGAGAAGATGGAAGGTGGAAGCAGCTGAGACCAGGCAAAGCCGTTCAGGGATTCTATTTCTATGAAGAAATGACCCAAAACGGGTGTATTGGAGATGGCAGACAGGGCACTCGGGAAATCGGCGAGCAAATTGTAGAAGAAGCTTTAACCAATCTTACAGAGGAACTTTCAGTGCTGCTTGATCTCAAAACTGAGCTGTTATATTAGGCTACGTATTGCGAAAGATTATTAAAATCTTTAAAAGATTCTAAAAATTGTGTTTACAAGCTAAAAATAATAGGTTATTATTCTATTAAGGTATACCAAAGACCAAAGAAGGAAATAAGAAAAGACTTTATATTTAGAATCACTCTTATTTTTTTAAAAGTTTTTGGTATACAAAATATCAAATGCCAAAAGTCTACATAAAATCAAGGAGGAGTTTATACATGTCAGAATTATTATCAAAAGATGAATTTCGAAAAGAACTAGAGGAAGCAATTAAAGGAAATCATAGCCAGAAAGCTCCATTTACAGTAGCTTGGGCTGAAGGGAAGCTTGAAAGAAAGCACTTTGCGAGATGGGCTGAAAACCATTACCACTATGTAGGGCCTTTCGCAGACTACTTAGCGTATATCTATCACAATACTCCGTCTGATCCTAAATTCGAAGCAGCAAAAGATTTCACACTTCAGAATATGTATGAAGAAGAAATCGCTGCTGATCGTCATACGGACTTACTGATTCGTTTTGCGGAAGCTTGCGGCACAACCCGCGAACGAGTAATCAATCCTGAAAACATGGCTCCCACAACATTAGGTCTGCAAAGCTGGTGTTACTCAGTGGCTGCTCGAGAAAACTTTGTTGTTGCCACAGCAGCTCTAGTGGTTGGCCTGGAGTCTCAGGTACCAGATATCTATCGTAAACAGACCCCTGCTCTTCGTGCACAATATGGATTCACAGATGAAGAAATTGAATTCTTCGACCTTCACATTGTATCCGATGAAATCCATGGGGAACGCGGCTACAAAATTGTTCTGGACCACGCAGACACTCCAGAACTTCAGCAGCGCTGCCTTGAAGTCGTCCGCACAGGTGCCAAAATGCGCCGCATGTACATGGATGGCCTTTGGAGAGAGTACCTTGAACAGGATTTGGGAGCTTTAGTAGAAGCTAAATAATTTAAGGAAAACTGGCTGAATCATAATGCTGAAGCGGAAATAAGCAAGCCAGGTTACCGGAGCTAAATAACCAAAAGACTCATTCAGTTTAAGAATTTACAATTTCAGGCCGTCACATTAAATCTTGTCAATCGAGGTCTAAGTGGCGGCTGTTTTATTAAATAGTGAATTTGGCACAGTAAAGTGAGAAATAAACAGAGAGTAAGGTGATAGTTTTGATTACAACGAAAGTAGAAACTTTCAATAACTATATTAACGGAGAATGGCAGGAATCAGTCAGCCAAAAGAAGTTTTATAGCGTAAACCCTGCAAACACAGAAGATGTAGTTGGTGTTTTTCAGGCATCGAATCAAACCGATGTAAAGCTGGCAATCGAAGCTGCAAACGAAGCATTTCCGGAATGGGCAAAAACAGCCCCATCCAAGCGTGCTGCCATTTTAAACAAAGCGGCTTCAATTCTGGAAGAGAATGCGGCCCAATATGCAGAAGAATTGTCAAGAGAAGAAGGAAAACATGTTAGTGATGCTAAAAATGAAGTGCTTAGATCGGCCCAGACGCTGCGCTATTATGCGGTTGAAGGACAAAGCTTCACAGGTGAAACCTTCCCGAATGATGACCCGAATATGAAGGTATCGACGGAAAGAGAACCCCTAGGGGTTGTGAGCGTGATTACACCTTGGAACTTTCCAATTTCCATTGCTGCCAGAAAAATTGCTCCTGCTTTAATTACAGGGAACACTGTTGTCTTTAAACCTTCTTCAGATACGCCACTAATAGCTGTCCGTCTTGTTGAAGCATTGCAGCAGGCTGGCATACCAAAAGGTGTCCTTAACTTTGTCACTGGAAGGGCATCTGATGTTGGCGACCCATTAGTCACTCATCCTGCTGTTAAAGCAGTTACTTTTACCGGTTCGACAGCAGCAGGGGAGGATATCCACAGAAAAACCCCATTCACTACCCGCACTCAAATGGAACTTGGCGGAAAAAATCCCCTCGTTGTCATGGATGATGCAGATTTAGACCTTGCTGCGACTTTAACCGTGAATGGCGGATTCTCACTGACAGGGCAAGCGTGTACGGGGACGAGCAGAGTCATCGTCATGAAAGAAGTAAAAGAAGCATATGTGCAAAAATTGATTGAGAAAACAAGCGCTCTGAAAATCGGCAACGGTTTTGAAGAGGGAGTTAAAATCGGTCCGCTTGCAAATGAAAAGCAATTAAAAAATGTCCTGAAGTACATTGAGTTCGGTAAAGAAGATGGAGCGGAACTTATATATGGAGGTGAACATTTATCCGCTGGTGCATATGAGAAAGGGTTCTTTGTAACGCCTGCTATTTTCACCAATGTAAAACCAGATCACCGCATTGCCCAAGAAGAAATATTTGGTCCGGTGATTGCCGTTATCGAAGTAGATACATATGAAGAAGCCATCGCAATTGCCAATGATGTCGACTATGGATTATCTGCTTCAATAGTTACCAATAATTTGAAAACGGCAAATAGGTTCACAAAAGACATTCAGGCAGGGACGGTAAAAGTGAACCGGACAACGACCGGCAACTTGATTAATGCACCGTTTGGAGGCATGAAGCAATCAAGCACGGCAACATTCCGTGAATCCGGCAGAGTGGGCCTTGAATTCTTCACGCAAGTCAAAACTGTTTATATTGGCTACTAATCAGATAGAAGGAGAATGAACATGAAAACAGCTCTTAAACTTGAATTAGAAGAAGCAAAATTAATGATTGAAGCAGCGAAGGAAAAATCAGCAGAAATTAACGTCCTTGAAACCATTGCAATTGTAGACGATGGTGGAAGTGTGATTGCACTTGAAAGAATGAACGGAGCAAGAATCACAGGTCCTGAAATTGCCATCGCTAAAGCTTATACAGCTTCTGGCCATAAACGTTCGACTCATTTATTTAATAAAGAACCAAACGGCCCGGCATTGCCAGGAAATGAAGCATTCGGCATCCAGCATATGCTAAATGGCAAGTTTGCTGTATTTGTTGGAGGTTTCCCAATAGTGGTAAACGGAGAAGTGGTTGGAGGGATCGGCATTAGCGGCGGGAATGGCGAACAAGATACGGCTGTTGGAACTGCTGCTTTAAAAGCTCTTCAGTCCTACTTGGAAAAAGACGGATACGAAGTCGTTACAGAAGCAGACATTAAAAAATAATAGAATAGGGCCTCATTCGCTAGATGGAAAGCGGAATGAGGTCCTTATTCAATCATAGGGACTTTAAAGAATGACTAAAGGGGGAGGATAGCATGAAACCTTATCTTGAATTGGCGATTGGATTTGCTCGCACCGGTGTGACAGGGTATGGAGGAGGGCCTTCGACCATACCGCTAATCGAATTTGAGGCAGTTAAAAAATACAAGTGGATGAATGAAGAAGAATTTGGGGAGATTTTAGCGTTGGCCAATACGATGCCCGGGCCTATTGCAACAAAAATGGCAGCTTATATTGGCTTTAAAGTAAAAGGAGGTCTAGGCGCTACCATAGCAATCCTTACGCATATCCTTCCATCTATCATTGCCATGATCGCCTTGCTAGGCGTGCTTTACTCGTTCCGCCAATCCCCAATCGTAAGCGGGATGGTCCAGGGTGTAACACCTGTAATCGGCTTTATGCTAGCGGAAATGGCTTACCGGTTTTTCCAGAAAGGCAGCAAGGGTCTGGGTATGACCAAAACACTTTTGCTCGCGGCGGTATCATTAATTTTTGTCCAGTTTATGGAATGGCATCCGGGAATATTGATTGCGGCTGTGCTGATTTCTGCTTTTTATATTGCCCATCGGAAAGAAAAAGCTGAAAAAAGTGTTAATAAAGAATTGTTTACTGTAAGGGAGAAAAGCTCATGATTTATTGGGATATATTCTGGTCATTTTTGATCGCGAATTTACTTGGCTACGGCGGCGGACCGGCAACTATACCGCTGATTCAGATTGAAGTGGTAAACAAAAATGGATGGATGACAATTTCTGAATTCGGCGATGTGCTTGCTATCGCCAATGCTTTGCCGGGACCCATAGCAACAAAAATGGCGGGCTTTATCGGCTACGAATTAGGTGGGGTTTTAGGAGCAGTTTTAGCTCTTGCAGCAACCATTCTTCCATCCGCTTTGGCAGTCATCTTGCTATTTAAGTTTGTGAACTTATTCAAAGACTCGCCTAAGGTAAAACTTATGACGAAGTCCGTGCAGCCGGTCATAGCTGTTCTACTGGCTGTTATGGCATATCAATTTTTTCTAACAGCTTTCGAAGACAGCGGAGCTCTTCATCTTATATTACTGGCAGTGGTAAGTTATTTAACATTAATAAGGTATAAGGTACATCCTTCTCTCGTTATATTTGGTGCATTGTTTTATGGAGGGATTTTCTTATCTTAATTTCAATCGGTCTATAAAAATATAATAGCAGGTGAAAAAATGGAGAAAACATGGGAGGAAAATCAACTTATATCCATACGCGAACATGCTTATCTGTACTTAAAAAGGCGCATTTTAGAAGGGGAGTACCAGGCTGGTGACCGTCTCGTTGAGAGAGAGCTGGCTGCCAAGCTGAACATAAGCCGTACCCCGATACGCGAGGCTTTGTTCCGGCTCGAATCACAAGGCTTTGTGAAAACCGTGCCTAGGAAAGGAGTTGTTATTTCTAATATTTCAGAAGATGAAGTATTGGAAGTATTTACGATTCTCTCTTCCCTGGAAGTCCTTGCTGTAAAATTGGCTGCAAAAAGAATGGATACAGACACACAAAAAGAATTGGACCGGAAAATCCAGGAACTGATGGAACTGGATGACCAGGCTGAAGAGAACTTTAATTCGGAGCATATTCAAATGAACAGGTTAATTAATAAAGCCTCTAAAAGCCCTAAATTATACGAACTTCTTTCCGGACTTATCGATTATATTCATATGGCTGCCAATATGGGCTATGAAACACCAGGCAGAAGGAAGGATTCATTAAAAGAACATATCGATATCATGAAGGCTCTGCGTGACAAAGATTCTGAAATAGCTGAGTACCTAATGAGGATTCATATTGAAAATTCAAAGAAAGCCTATATAGCTTATATGGAAGATATTAAAAAGAAGTTTAATAACTGGTCTTAAACGGGCAGTTACCAGGATTAGACTGTGTTCCATTGAATGGTAAGTAAAAAAGTATAAAGATAAGTTCAGGACCAAAGAGTGTTGTTCTTATATAGGAATTCTGGAAAGGATCAGTGCGAGCTTGGATTAGTAGATTGGAAGTCCTGATCATTGGAAATCAATCTTTTACTGTTAAATAGTAATAGGGATTTTTCTTTTGAAAACAAGCAAAACTTTAATTTTTTAAAAGTTTAATATTGTCTGAAAATTATTAATATGGTATATTGTATACCATAAAGATACAACAAGGAGGAATTCGATCATGCCAAACATCCATTTTGTTAACAGCAATAAGAAGCTAGAAGTGCCGGAGGATTCAAATATATTAAGAATGTCCCTTCGCTATGATGGAGAACTTCCAAACCGATGCGGCGGCGGAATTTGCGGAACATGTGTTTTTAAAGCAGAAGAAGGGTCGGAATACTTGGATAATGTCAAAATCCAGGAAAGAAGAAAGCTAGGGGAAGAGTGGCTCGAGAAAGGCTACCGGTTAGGTTGCCAGACATTTGTCACTAACGGTGATATCGCCATCTCCTGGGACGAGGAAGTAACCAGCCAGGTAAAGAAAAGAAAGCCGGATAAATTAAAGCCGACGGTATCTGCAAGCAAATAATCAAAAGATCTTCCATTTGTAATGGCCGTAACAAACCGAAATGATGTGACAAAAAAACCTTCCGTAAACATTGTTGCTTTTTAAACTTAGTTTAATTTGCAGAAGAGACTGGAGGGGGATTTGATTCTCTAAAGGAGATCGATTTCGTATCGTTGCAAAGCCTAGGAAGCAAATTGTATGTCCTGAAAGAGTAGAGGAATGTAGGAGACCCAAACGGCGAAGTCGAGGAACCCCGCCCCCAAGGTTCGCCATAGTACCTGTAGCGGGAATCAACGGAAGCAATAGAGTCGAAAAAACTAAAAGAAGGT
Source organism: Bacillus sp. ISL-35 (assembly GCF_018613355.1). Taxonomy (NCBI): domain Bacteria; kingdom Bacillati; phylum Bacillota; class Bacilli; order Caryophanales; family Bacillaceae; genus Bacillus; species Bacillus sp. ISL-35. Next base: position 92,437 of record NZ_JAGGQK010000006.1, read on the forward strand.
GAAATCATGTGGGTTTGCAATAGCCATCTGAAAGAAGTCATCAAATTATTGAAAACGCCTCATATTCGAAAAGCTCCGTACGAAATAAAATGCTCGCTTTGTGAAAATCATGCTTTTGCCAAAGTTTATTATACTCACCGTTCCTACGAGTCCACCAAAAAGCTTTATTCTTCATTAAGACAAAGTGTTTCCCAGGAGGCTTAGCAATGGAAGGGGTGAAAAAGGGTATTGAAGAAAGGCTGAAAGAGTTAAATATCCAGCTGCCTGTTCTAGTTGATATCAAGATGCCGTTTCAACCGGGGGTTATCTCTGGAAATATGGTTTACCTATCCGGCCAAACGCCAAGAGTGAATGGTGTTCAGAAGTACTCTGGGACTCTTGGAGTTGACATTAGTATCGAGGAAGCACAAGAAGCAGCAAGAATCTGTACGCTAAATTTACTGGCAGCCCTAAAAGGAACCATTGGAGATTTAAATAAAGTAAAGAGAGTAGTCAAAATGGATGGATACGTTGCTGCGACCAGCGACTTTAAAGACCATCCTGCCGTTATCAATGTTGCATCAAATCTACTTAATGAAATTTTCGGTAAAGAAAATGGACATGCACGCAAAGCAGTAGGGATGGTTTCTCTCCCAGGAGGAGCCCCGGTAGAAATTGAAATGGTAGTTGAAATTAAATAGCTTACATTCTTTCATGGGCTGCTCTGTAATATGGGCAGTTTTTTATTTGTTCCCTTTCTGTCTATGACATGTTAAAGTCAATCGGCTTTCAGCTTCAGTCAGGCAGTTTTGAATGGCTGGTGTAAATAGCCTATCCTTTCTTATACACCTTAGAAAGGTGGTCGAACTAACCTTGGCAGACGAATTTAAGCTATTGTCTGATTAACAAGGTCGTATCTTCTCTTCAAACGTTCTTGAACTAAAACAGACAGGAAGTAATCCTGTCTGTTTTACATACTATTTTTCCAAAAGGTCACGATACTGATCTTTAATCAAATGCGTTAATCCCATTTGATCAATATAACTGGTTGGGGCAAGGAAGGTCACAGTGACGACTCCAGGGTGCCGGCCGATTTCGATAGAACCTGTAATGGTGGCTCTGTTCATGACCTCTGGAACAGTGATTCCGAATGCTTCGGCTGCACGCTGCAAGCCATTTTCGGTTGCTTCGTTCAAGTTGGCTCCGGTGCCGATAAAGGAGATTGGCAGAGATTCCTCCAACTTGCGGACACCCCATTGTCCGGCTACTTTTTGAGCGGTTGCCTTTTCTTTTTTTGTGATTGGTTTTGCCAGGTAAGGGAGGTCTTCACCCACAGGCAGCAGGATCGGTCCATCGATGTTCAATCCTTTTATGACGATGGTTTGAAGGGTGACAATACCTGAGACATCTGTTGTATGACCTGCAATCTCACCGTCTCCCTGCATCGCATGCATATCCCCGATATACACTCCGCCGCCTTCTACTTTTACAGGGCAAATCAGGATGGCGCCCTCGCGAACTCTATTAATGTCCATGTGGCCGTCTGTTCGGTCTTCAAGCTGTTCTCTGGTAATTCCATATTCGTGAGGGGCATCCACCAGGAATTGGCCAAAGTCACCAGCATTATGTGAATCAGGTAAGGCTCTGCCAGGCGTTGTCCCGAGCTGGCCAAGGAAAGGACGAAGCCTTGCGACTGTGCCGACCAAATCATGTGGGGCAAAAGCGACGATTGGGTTTTGTACGGAATTTTCCGGCGTGTTCATAAATTCGCGCCCTTGCTTTGCTGCTTCTTCTGCGGCTTGCTTATGTAAAGTGACACCCACCTGTCTGTTTGAGTCAAACGCGATTGTATAGCCATTTGTAAAAACAAAAGGGGTTACATCTGTACCACACTTGCTGCATCGAACCGATTCAGGGCCAGTGCCTACAACCTTCGTATCCGGATAAAGCTCTCCGCAACCCGGACATTTCACTGCGACAAAAGGATCGCCAACAAACCTTCCTTCAACCGGTGCATCGTTCCCAGAGGAAGTTCCCATGGAAGTGACCTGGATGGACTTTATGCGGATGGCAATCGCATCGCCGACCTCCGCGCCTTCAACAAATACCGGTTTGGTTACTTCATGTCCTCCACGGATGCAAGGTGTAATCATCGGTCCCCAGCATCCCGGCGTCGTGTTGGCAATGATATGCCCGCCATTTTTTACAGGACCGAGCATTTCTTGTGCAGGGTCAAGGATGCCATTGGTAAACTCATTCACATACACAGTTTGCTGCGCTTCTCTCATTGTAAATCACCCTTTCAAATTTTTGGTACAAAAGTTGTCTGAAGATGCCGCTGGTTTGGACACCTTTTCACCTGTGAGTACTAATTTAATTATAGTTGTATTTAAAGGGGGAGGCGAAGGAAATGAATTATATTTAGGGACGTATTTATTTTGTGAGAAAATTTAAAAGAGAGTAACAATAACTAATTCACGTAAAATTACCCAGTATTTTTCTTTAGCTCTAAATTGAATTTTCGAAATATTCGTGTATAATTACATTTAAGGTAATTAAACGGAAAATGTCCGTAATACCAGATTTATATATGGCAACTTTCCGTTTGTAGTCTATAATTGCCGGTTCATACATAAAATTTTTACAGAGAGGAGAGACATCAATGACAAGTAGTTTCGTAAAAGATTTAACTCCAAGATTAATTGAATGGCGACGTTCCTTACATGCCTTACCTGAACTGGGTTTTATGGAGTATATCACAACATACAGGATCGGGAAGGAGCTTGAAGCCCTTGGTTTTAAGCTGTTTGTCGGGAAGGAAGCGCTTGATGAGGAATCGCGTATGGGAGTTCCTCCGGAGAGTGATTTGATGGCGCATGAGTTGAAGGCACTTGACTGGGGAGTGGATGAGTCGTGGCTGGATAAAATGCGTGGGGGCAACACGGGATTGGTGGCTATATGGGATACAGCGAAAGAAGGGGACCATGTTGGTTTCCGCTTTGATATTGATGCTTTGCCGATTAATGAATCGCTGGATTCGAAGCATTTCCCGGCAAAACATCAATTCGTATCCAAGAAACAGAACGTCATGCATGCATGCGGACATGATGGACACACCAGTATCGGTATTGGAGTCGCCAATTATATTGCAAAGCATAATGATACCTTGCATGGCCGTTTTACCTTGCTATTTCAACCTGCCGAAGAAGGTGGACGCGGAGCTCGGGCGATGGTGGCTAAAGGCTGGCTTGATGATGTCGATTATTTCTATTCCGGGCACATCGGCATTCAAACTCTTCCGGTTGGAACGATTGCCGCTACGACACCAGGATTCCTTGCTTCAACGAAATACAATGCATATTTTAAAGGCGTTTCTTCCCATGCGGGGATGAATCCTGAGCTTGGCAAAAATGCGCTGCTGGCAGCTACTACTGCGGCCAATAACTTATATGCTATCCCCCGTCACCACGACGGTGTGACCCGGGTGAACGTTGGAAGATTAGTTGCTGGAAGCGGACGGAATATCATTCCAGAAAATAGTTACATGGAAATCGAAGTCCGTGGGGAAACAGTTGAAATTGCCGAATACATGGCTGAAAAAGCGACGAGGATTCTCCAGGCTGCAGCCGATATGCACGATGTAACCTGCACGATTGAACCGGTTGGCTTGACCGAAGTGGTTGTCTGCAATGAGGAGCTGATCCCGAAAATTACTGAATGGTGTGCAGAAAGCGATTATGTAAAAGAAGTATTGCCATCAGTGACTGTTTCTGGCTCTGAAGATGTCAGTCTGATGATGAACCGGGTTCAACAGCACGGCGGGCAGGCGACTTATATGCTTTTCGGGACAAAGCTTGACCATCCGCACCATCATCCTGAGTTTGATTTTCAAGAGGAGGTTCTGATGGTTGCGGTGGATACATTCATCTCGATCATTAATGGCGGCTCTAGAATTAATTGATAAATAGTTTTATTCAAGGAGGAGACATGAAAAACACCGATGTGAAAACGTATCTCGCCGAAAACAAAGAGACTTTTGAGAGAATCAGCAAGTATATTTATGATCATCCGGAAACTAGATTCGAAGAATACGAGTCAGCGGAGTATTTGGCATCTGAGTGTGAAAAAGCCGGTTTCTCTGTAGAAAGGAATGCAGGCGGTATAGAAACTGCATTTGTTGCTACTTTTGGAAGCGGTTTCCCGGTGATAGGGTTCCTTGGAGAATTTGATGCTCTTTCTGGTTTGGGACAGGAACCAGACAAAACAGGTTATGAGCCAACAGAAGTGAATGTTGGTCATGGCTGTGGCCATAACCTACTCGGAACTGGTGCTTTTGCCGCTGCATGCGCCGCTAAAAAGTACCTGGAAGATCATAACCTCTCCGGTACCGTGAAATTTTTCGGGTGTCCGGGGGAAGAAGGCGGTTCAGGAAAGACGTTCATGGTCAGGGAAGGCGTGTTTGACGGAGTAGATGCTGCGTTATCCTGGCATCCTTCCCCAGCAAACGCCATCATGAGCCTTTCCAGTCTGGCAAACTATCAGGTGTATTTCAGGCTTAAAGGAGTCTCCTCCCATGCTGCAAACTCACCGCATTTGGGCAGAAGCGCGCTGGATGCAGTCGAACTGATGAATGTGGGAGTTAATTATCTAAGAGAGCATATCGTTCCTGAAGCAAGAATTCATTATGCCGTTACCAACACTGGCGGCATTTCGCCAAATGTCGTACAGGCTGATGCAGAAGTGCTGTATCTGATCCGAGCTCCTAAAGTGCAGCAGGTGGATGGCATCTACAAACGTGTCTGCAAGATTGCAGAAGGTGCAGCATTGATGACAGAAACGGAGCTTTCCATTGAATTTGACAAGGCTTGTTCGAACTATATACCAAACCGTAGTCTTGAAAAAATCCTCCATGAAAGCCTAGTGGAAGCTGGTACTGAAGAACCCGCAGTAGAAGAAGTGACTTTTGCCAAAGAAATTTGGTCCACACTGTCAGACGGGGAAAAAGAGAGTTATTTGGACCTGTTAAAAGGGTTTGGATATGTTGGGAACGGAAGTGAATTCGAGGGGAAGTATCTCTCGGACAGCATCTCGCCGTATGAAGCATCCAATGAAATCCTTGCCGGCTCCACGGATGTCTCAGATGTCAGTTGGATTGTTCCCACTGCGCAATTGACCGTTGCGACTTCAGCATTGGGTACTCCGCTGCACACGTGGCAGATGACCACCCAGGGAATAAGCAGCTTTGCCCATAAAGGAATGCTTCGGGCAGCAAAATCAATGGCATTGACAGCGGTTCAATTGTTTGAGGATGAGGCAAAATTGAAGGCTGTTAAACAGGAATTCGATGAGTTCCGCAAAGCCAATCCTTATACATGTCCAATACCAAAAGACGTTAAGCCATCAACATTAAAATAAATTAAAAAGTGAGGCGAAAATATGGTTACAGAGAAGAAGAAAGCAAGCTTAGCCCAGCGATTTCTGAATGGAATTGAAAGAGTAGGGAACAAGCTTCCCGACCCGTTTATTTTATTTGCAATCCTTGCAGTGCTGGTCATCATTGCTTCAGCTATTTTCAGTGCCTTTGGTGCATCTGTCACACACCCGGGTACAGGAGAGGAGCTTGCAGTAAAAAACCTTGCTTCTGCTGAAGGCCTGAAGTATATTTTGACATCTATGCTGGATAATTTCACTGGTTTTGCGCCTCTTGGATTAGTATTATCGATGATGCTTGGTATTGGTCTTGCTGAAAAAGTCGGCATGCTTGATTATGCGATCAAGAGAACAATTCTGAAAGCACCTCCTGCACTGATCACATACACAGTTGTTTTTGTAGGTATTATGGGGAATATCGCTTCCGATGCAGCAATGGTTCTGATTCCCCCTCTAGCTGCAATGGTTTTCTACAAAGTTGGCCGGAATCCGATTGCCGGCTTGGCTGCAGGATACGCTTCAGCGGGTGCTGGTTTTACAGCGAATCTGTTGATTGCAGGAACAGACGCACTGCTAGCGGGCATATCCACAGAAGCTGCACAGATTATTGATGAGAATATTGTCGTAACACCAGTTGACAACTGGTATTTCAATATTGTATCCGTGTTTGTCCTTACAATCGTTGGCGGACTTATCACAACTAAATTCATTGAACCGCGCCTTGGTAAGTATAAAGGGGATGCAGTAGAGGAAGCACTTACAGAAGATCCTCCTAAAGCAGGTAAAGCTTTACGCAATGCCGCTATTGCTGGTGGGCTTTATATTGCGGTTATTCTAGCTGCGATTCTGTTGCCGAACAGTCCATTGACTAATGAGGATGGCGGCCTGGTTCCATCACCATTCCTCGATGGCATTATCCCGATTATTCTGTTCTTCTTTATCATTATCGGTACCGTCTATGGAATAACCGTTGGTAATATTAAGAGCAGTAAAGATGTTGCCAGCTTTATGGCTGAAGCGATGAAGGATCTTTCGTCTTATATTGTCCTAATATTCGCAATTTCACAGTTTATCGCATATTTTAGCTGGTCCAATATTGCAACATGGATTGCGGTCAACGGAGCGGAATTCCTGAAGGATATTGAGTTTACTGGAATAGGATTGATCATTGGCTATATTTTCTTTACCGCAGCATTGAACTTCCTGATCACTTCAGGTTCTGCAAAATGGGCACTAGAAGCTCCCGTATTCGTACCGATGTTCATGCAGCTTGGTTACCATCCAGCATTTACACAGGTAGCCTATCGAATTGCGGATTCATCAACAAACATCGTGACTCCATTAATGCCGTATATGGTCATCGTCCTGTCGTTCATGCAGAAGTATGATAAAAAAGCCGGTATTGGAACGTTTATTGCCTTGATGCTTCCATATTCTGTGATGTTCTTATTGACATGGATCATCATGATTTTAATCTTCTTCTTTTTTGAACTACCGTTTGGCCCTGGTATTACACCATTTCTTTAAGAAAAAAGGATGTGAAATATACAATGAACAATCTAGAAGAAAAATTAATAGAATGGCGTCGAGATTTCCATCGCCATCCTGAAACTGGATTTTTGGAAATGCGGACAGCTTCCATTGTTGCTTCAATTCTTGACAATCTTGGCTTTGAGCTTCAAGCGGGAAAAGACGTTATGTCGTCTGACCATTGTATGGGTAAGCCCGGAAAAGAGGAAACGGAAGCACATTATCAATGGTCACTTCAAAACGGAGCCAAAAAAGATTATATAGAGCCTTTTTCAGAGGGATATACAGGGATTGTCGCCACATGGGATACGAAAAAGGAAGGTCCAACGATTGCTTTCCGTATTGATATGGATGCTTTGGACATAAATGAATCTCAGGAGGAAAGCCACTTCCCGAAAAAAGAAGGGTTCCGGTCGACTCTTCCGTATAAGATGCATGCTTGTGGCCATGACGCCCATACAACAATCGGATTGGGACTGGCAACCTTGATAGCTGAGAATAAGGACAGTCTCAAAGGGAAAATCAAATTGATTTTCCAGGCAGCTGAGGAGGGAACCCGAGGAGCCCGCTCAATGGTTGAAGCGAATGTAGTCGATGATGTCGATTATTTTATCGCCTCCCATGTAGGAACCGGGGTTCCAGATGGACATTTTGTCGCTTCCAAAAATGGATTCCTGGCTACTTCGAAGCTTGACATCACTTTTAAGGGCGTAGCCTCACATGCTGGGGGAAACCCTGAACAGGGGAAAAACGCTTTGCTGGCAGCTGCGTCTGCAACACTTAATATTTATGCCATTCCTCGTCATTCTGAAGGTGCGACAAGAATCAATGTCGGTGAACTTCATGCAGGCTCTGGCAGAAACATCATCGCTGACCGTGCCTTTTTAAAGGTAGAAACCCGCGGGGAAAACACAGAGATCAATGAGTTTGTCAAAGCACAGGCGGAAGCAGTAATCGCCGGTTCTGCTCAAATGTACAGTGTAGAATATGAAATCCAAACCGTTGGTGAAGCAATTAGTGCCAAAGGTTCGAGAGAGCTAGCCAGTGTGCTACATGCTTGTGCCGAAGAATCACCATATATTCTGGAAAGTGTGTTTGAGGATAACTCACCTGCAGGTTCTGAAGATGCCACCTACTTTATTGAAAGAGTGCAGAAAAACGGCGGGCAGGCAACATACTGTATTTTCGGAACAGAGCTTGCGGCCGGCCATCATAATGAAAAGTTTGATATCAATGAAAAGACTTTGCTATCTGCTGTCCATGTTCTTTTTGAATCAATCCAGAAACTAAATTAACTCTTGGAGTGAGGCAGAGACATCTGCCTCATTTTCAATCTATTCATTTGAAGGGAGAAATGGCCATGAAGGATTGGCTTGAGAAGCATCTGTGCGAGTTGAATTTAACAGAAACAATGAATCGTCCGGAGGGTTTTTGTCGGCTAGGCTATACGGATGGAGAGTGGAAGGCGATTGATGTTTTTGTTTCGCTTGCTGAGACTCTGGGCTTGAACGTACATAGGGATAAAGCGGGGAATGCCATTGCCAGGTGGGAAACAGACGCGGGTGAATCTTTACCTGCAGTTGCTGTTGGTTCCCATCTGGATACCGTAAAAGACGGTGGTGGATATGATGGAGTTGCAGGTGTACTTTGCGGCCTTGCTGCTATTAAGAAGTTAAAAGAAGAAGAATTCAAGCCCGCTTTCCCAATTGAGGTGATTTGTTTTGCCTCCGAGGAATCATCGCGATTCGGCGTTTCGACAATTGGCAGCAAAGCGATGAGCGGGTTATTGAATAAGAAGGAACTCGAGAGTATTAAAGATGAGCATGGTATCACAATCCGCCAGGCAGTTGAAAGCATGGGACTTAAATGGGAGAAAATTGACCAGGCACATAGGACTGAGTCCGAACTGAAAAGTTTTATTGAGCTGCACATTGAACAAGGTACCAGGGTTGAGGACAATGGGGCAGAATTTGGTGTTGTTTCTGCGATCGCTTGCCCGATTCGCTTAAAAGTAACGATTACCGGGCAAATGGGGCATACGGGAACGACACCAATGGGGAAAAGAAAGGATGCACTTGTAGCAGCTGCGCCTTTGATAAGTTTTATCTCAGAAACAGCTGAGGCCCTGTCGGCTGCAAGTGAAGTCCCAATCGTTGCCACGGCCAGCACCATCGAACTAAAACCTAACGCCATGAATGTTATCCCAGGAACCTTACAACTTGGTGTGGATATCCGCAGTGTCGATGATCAGCTAAAAGAGAAAATGAAAGAGCATATTTACGATAAATGTATACAGCTTGAACAGTCATTTGGTGTTAAAATTGAAATGACTACTCTGGTAAATAATTCATCCGTCCAGTTAGATGAAATAGTGAGAAGTAAACTGCAGGCTGCTGGAGAATCTCTAGGCTATAAAGCTATGGTTCTCGAAAGCGGCGCAGGTCACGATGTGATGAACATGGCCGCTCAATGGCCATCCGGCTTGATTTTTATCAAGTGTCGAAACGGTTTAAGTCACCATCCTGAAGAATTTGCCTCACTTGATGATTTACAAATAGGTACAGACATTATCACACAATATTTTAAAAATGAAGCAGGTTAATAGCTGAAGAGAAAAAAAGTAGGTGTAAAAGATGAAAATCCGTGTCGGGTTAGTGGGCCCAGAAGACTCTGTTGGCCACATCCTTGCTTTAGGGCGGGAACATATTGATCTTGAAATGGTTCCGTATATTTATAAAGAAACAAAGGAGACAGAAATCATCATCCGTGACTATCAAGATGAAGTGGATTTTTGGTTTTTCTCCGGCCAGGCTCCATACTATTATGCACGCTCTAAAGGATTGATCCGGGAAGATAATGCTTATTTTCCGCCATTGTATGGTTCAAGCTTGCTAGGGACCCTCCTGGGAGCTCATTTAAAGGAAGGCGTTATACAGAATGCCAGCCTTGATACCATCAAACAATCAGAACTGGATACATTGACCAGTACATATTATTTGGGTGATATAAAAATACATTCTTTTTCCTATAACGAATACAAACCAGCCGAGGAAATCATCTCATTCCATAAAAAACTACATGATGAAGGTAAAATTGAAGTGGCTTTTACCTGTGTTCAGGAAGTTCATGACCGGCTGAAGGAAATGGGAATTCCTTGTTACCGAGTAATTCCTTCCCCAGTTGCCATCAAGCTGGTTCTGCAAAACTTGAAGGAGAGAGGACAATCCAACTGGTACAAACAGTCACAGATTGCGATTATTGGACTTGAGGTGATCCATTCAGCAAGTTCGCTGGATCAGCAGTATTTTAGTTACGAAATGAAGCGGCGTGAACTTGAGATCAAGCAGGTCATGCTTGATCATGCCGAAAAACTGCAAGGCTCATTCGTACAAATCGGCGATGGCTTGTTCTTTATCTATACGACCAGGGGCGAGATGGATATGCAGTTTCAAGAGTCCGCTATGTATTCCCTGATAGAAGAAGCAAAAGTCCACAGCAAATTAAAGCTCAGAATTGGGATAGGCTACGGATTGACCGCCTATGATGCGGAACAAAATGTGAGACTTGCCTTGCATTATGCCAGAGAAAAACAGACCCCATCTGTTGTCAGTGTTGATGAAAAGAAACAGATTAATGAGCACCGGTCAGAAACGGGAGAACTGAACATCTCCTATCAGCAGCGTAAATGGGGAGAAGACTGGGAAGAGCGCTTTAAAGAAGCCAGGATCAGCCCCGGGATCGTAAGCAAAATCGAGTATCTCTCAAGACATTACAAAAAAAATATTGTGACAGCACAAGAAGTCTCAAGATGGCTGAAAAGAACTGAACGCAATTCAAGGAGAATCATGGTCGAACTCGAACGTCTTGGCCTTGCCAAAGTCACGGGTGAAGAACAGCCAGGACAAAGAGGCAGACCACGGAAGGTTTATGAATTGTTGTTTTAACAGGAATGGTCTAAAGATAAAAATTAATTACTTATTGATATTCGGACTGCAGACAAACTTATCTGCAGTTTTTTATTTTCATGCTGAACTGTTTTTAGTGTAGCTATCTTTGAAACTTAAATGAAAGAGGCTGTATTTAATTCATTGGTTGTAAATTGCATTTGAGGGATAAAAGGTTTAAATGGTCTGGCAAGATTCTAAATTCAAAAGTATAGCAAAAAGAAAAGAGGCTATCAAAATAATCATTTTTGACAGCCTCTCATAAATCTTAACGCTTGTTTTTTCTTCAAAAGGAAAAAGACGATTCCTGCTATCAATGCAATGACGGCGACTGGAATGATATAAGGTTTTCCAGCATCTTTAATTCCAGCCCAGTTTTCGCCAAGGACTATTCCCAAATACAGAAAGAACATTGTCCATGGAATGACTGCAGCCACAGTATAAAGTGTGAACTTTACAAAAAACATTCTCGCAATTCCGGCTGGAAATCTTGCACGAAAATCTCCACTCCTAACTATATAACCGATTTTTTCATTAGAGTAGTTTTATGAAAATGATGTAAATAACATTATTTTATGTAGTATGAGTTTCGGATATTTTAACACTTTAATAAGGTAAAATTTTCTCTTTGACAACCTTGTAGATTCTTATGTATGATTACCTAGTCTTTTGCATATTTATCCTTTCTTGCATTTTTTCAGAGGGTAGAGGAGTGGATTAATTAGGGGAAGAGTAAATCATAGGAGATTAATCCTGATTTTTTTTATTCAATAAATCTGTCTAGTATAAAACGGGACATTTGCATGTAATATCACCAGGCAAATCACCATTAGATTGGTGTGTTTTTTATTTATCAGGGAATGCTGATAAATGAGTTCTTTTAATTACCTTTTAAGGAGAAGATCATCTTGGGTCAATCAAATAAATTAGGTGTGTGGATCCTGACAGCCCTGGTTGTCGGGAATATGGTAGGTTCGGGAATTTTCATGATTCCGCGTTCTCTTTCGGAGGCTGCAAGCCCACTGGGAGTTTTGCTTGGGTGGCTTCTGACTGGTTTTGGTGTTTTGATGACGGCATTGGTCTTTGGAAATTTGGCATTAAGAAAGCCTCATCTGACCGGCGGTCCGCAAATCTATGCAAAAGAATTGTTCCCCCGAGGGTCTCACGCAGGGACTTTATCAGGATTCATGGCCTCCTGGGGATACTGGATTGGTAATTTTGCCGGCAATATAGCCATCATCACTACATTCGCGAGCTATCTATCTACGTTTTTCCCTGTCTTAACCAGCCAGGCGGAGATGTTTACTGTTGGAAATAATGTAATCACAATCGGGAATTTAATGACTTTCATTGTTTGCACAATCCTCTTGTGGGGAACACACTTCATCATTTTGTCGGGAATGGAACATGCAGGTAAGCTGAATTTTGCTGCTACAGCTGCGAAGGTAATTGGCTTTTTCCTATTCATAATAATTGGATTATTTGCTTTCCAAAAATCGAACATTCTTCCTTTCTCTGCACCGCGCTTCGATGAATCAGGAAATACAATTGGACTGTATGGGCAGATTAATAGCGCAGCCATCACTACACTATGGGCATTCATTGGGGTTGAATCTGCTATCGTGTTTGCTTCAAGGGCAAAACGCCCAGCGGATGTAAAACGTGCTACAGTTCTTGGACTATTGATCGCTCTGGCGATTTACATTGGAATCAGCATGCTTGTCATGGGGATGCTTGACCAAAAGGCATTGATTGCTTCTGAAAAACCGCTGATTGACGCAATTGAAACCGTATTGGGTCCAGTTGGCGGCCAAATCCTCGCCATATTGGGACTGATCAGCCTTTTCGGTTCCACCATTGGTTGGGTATGGTTAAGTGCAGAGGTGCCGTACCAGGCGGCGAGACAAGGTCTATTTCTACCTTCATTTTTAAAGGAGAATAAGAAGGGGCTGCCGGCATATTCATTAGTCATAACAAATTTATTGGGACAGCTGTTTGTTTTCTCTACGATTTCCAATTCGATTTCAAATGCTTTTGATTTTATCATTTTTATTGCTACCTTAGCTTATTTAATTCCGTATTATATTTCTTCTGTATTCCAATTAAAGTTGGTGATTACTGGGGAGACCTACTCTAACCTTGCATCAAGGATTATCGATGGAATCATAGCATTCCTATCGACGATTTACTCGATCTGGGTAATTATTGCTGGGACTGCTGATATCAAGACTTTTACCTTTGGAGTCATCCTGCTAGCGAGCGGAATTGTTTTTTACAGTAAAGTAGCACCACAAAGATTAAAGACGAAAAAAGAATTAGCTTAATGACTGGAAGCCTGCCAGTGTGGCAGGTTCTTTTTGTATAAAAATCTTATCATGTGTTTGGAATGACAATCTGATACTTTCATTGACCTGTATACATTTCTTAACTTTTGATAGAAAGACAAATTCAATATCATTGAAATACACAAACTAAATTGCAAGCTTCCTTTAAATGCCGATCAATCTGTTTTTTTCGTCGGGTTTGATCGGTTAAAAAAGGCAAGCGAGCATGCCTTTTATATTTTTGAGTGGTAACAATCGGTTCGAAAAGCGCGCATTTCTCTTAAGTGTTTTAAAACAGATGTCTCCCGCTTCAACCAGCTGTTTTTCTCTAGTTTATTAATCAGTGTTTCATTTTGGGTAATGGCTTCCTCCAGGGAAACCCATTTTGCGGTGAATTCAAGTTTTGCTTCGTAATCATCTAGTTGCTGGGATTCTTTTTCATCTGTTTCCAATTCGCATAGGTAGTAATGGGATGTCATTTGAAATAATGTATGATCTTCATATTCATCCATTTTCCGTTCTATGATCGTCCCAACCTTGTCTTTAACCGTGCAATTTACATAACCGGTTTCTTCTCTCACTTCTCGCATTAGGCACTCTTCATGAGTTTCATTTTCATCCAGTCCGCCTCCGGGAAATTTGTAATCTCCTCTGTTGGATTGAACTAGTAGAATACGATTATTAGTCATAATGATGGCTCTGGTTGCGACTCGCTCGATGGTTCTCTCAAAACTTTTTAAATTAGGTTCGTTCATTGTCTGATTGAAGTTCATGTTTTCACCTTTTAATAGAATTTTATAGTGAAATATTTCCATTAATAGATTATCATATTTTTAACCAGATTTTGGCCTGTTCTTTCATTTCGTGTTTTAGGGGGGAAAGCATGTTCAGCTTTCAAGTGAGCGATTCTATTAGTCTAGAGTTATTGCAGCAGCATCAAGCGGAGGAAATCTTCCAGCTGATTGATGCCAATAGGGCGCATTTAAGAGAATGGTTACTTTGGGTGGATAAAAGAAAAACGGCTGAGGATATGGTTCCGGTCATTAAGTATTGGCTGGAGAACCTGGCGAATAATCAAGGGTTTGATGTGGCGATCAGGTACAATGCCGATCTTGTAGGCATGATTGGCGTTCAGTTTGATTGGGGAAATCGAACCGCAAGTATCGGTTATTTTCTTGCAAGGGACTGTGAAGGAAAAGGAATCATTACAACTAGTTTACAGAGTCTCATTCGTGAATTATTTGACCGGTATTCCATGAATCGAATTGAGATTCAGTGTGCCGCCAATAACGTAAAAAGTCAGAGAGTGCCTGAGAGATTAGGTTTTAAAAGGGAAGGAATCAAGAGGGCCGGGCAACTTGTTTATGATCATTTTGAAGACTTGATTATTTATAGCCTTCTGAAAAGTGAAGTCTAATCGAAAAGCAGCAAACAGAATCGCCCTGGTTTCTATCCAGGCGTTTCTGGTCCTATTAGCTCACCGACGTTTTAAGAATTTCATCCCAATGAGATAAATAGAGTAAATGTCCTGCTTGATCAATGAAATTATAAGTTGAATGAGAATACTTTTGGCGAAGGTAATTTGAAGTTTCTGAAGTCCATATTGTATCTGCGCCACCCTGCCATATATGTACTTTTCCATTAAAGGTTTTATTTTTTGGTGCATTTATTTTTTTGCACAATGCACGAGCATCGTAATATACTCCCTTGCCGCTATTACGGTAACCTTCTACTGTTCCTTTTATAATAGCCGGTTTTATGATCGGGTCATTTATCACTATTTTATCCTCTTCCACCATCTGTTTGACCGATTCCTGAATGACAGCATCCAGATTTTTGCTTACTTTTTTACTGAGACTTTTAAAATAAGACTTTGTCATAAAAGGGATATACCTGTTCATATTCCTGATCATTTTCCAATTGCCAGACAGAACTGCTTTGGTTTCACCACTATTAAGCGGTATAGCACTGCTGACCAGGTTCAGGGATGTAACTTTTTCTGGATATTTATCTGTGAAAACCTGACTGTATAGGCCGCCAGCAGACCAACCAATAAGGGAGGTCTTATCAATCGCATTTGCGAACATGAATTCATTTACCCAGTCCGCATAATCCTCCATGCTATAATCCAATTTTAATTCTGAATCTCCATAACCAGGACGATTAACAGCGAAAAATCGAATATTATATTGATCTAGTATGTTTGTATCAGGGTGAATAGCATGAACAGAGGAACCAAATCCATGGAAAAAGAACACCGTGTTTTGATTGTTATCCCCATACCCCATATATGATAATTTCCGATTATTTGATAAAGGAAAAAAAGATTCATAGTAATTTTGCATGATTTGAAAAACCTCACTTTTGTACTTTCCTTTATTATTCAACAAGGCAATTTAAATTCCTTTTTTAGCCATCTGCTTAGCAGAGCGAATTGGAGGACTCTTGAAGACTTGCTTTACAGAAAAAGTTTTGAAGAAAATGTATAGTGTACTTTACAAAATGTAAAGCACACTATACAATAAGGTTAATATAGGGAAATAAGGAATGATTTTTTTTAATCAGAATGTATAGTTGACTTTACAAAATGTATGCATTCAAGCTGTGTATGGTAGGGAGGGTGATGCCGATGGGGTTAACAAATCGTGTCAAAGAATTAAGAGCAAAACATCATTATACGCAAAATGATCTGGCAATGGAGGTTGACGTTACAAGGCAGACGATTGTTGCATTGGAGAAGGGAAGCTATATACCGTCATTATTGCTGGCCATGAAGATTGCGCGCACGTTCAAGTTGCCAATTGAAGAGATCTTTTATATGGAGGGGGAAGAAATACAATGAATCAAAAATTTCTAATGACAATCGGGATTTTCGTTTTATTTGGTTGGGCCATGATTGCTTTTTATTATGCGCAAATGGATTTTGCGGAAGTGATTAAAAATCCAGAGCCGCCATGGACAGTGACTATCAATGCAACTCCTGTTTTTGCAGCCCTGGTTTTCGGTGGAATCCTGACAGCCATCTTGTTCATGAAAAGCAAAAAGAAGAACAAATCAATTGCCAAGGCGCTTTTCCTGCCGCCAGAGTTTGAGGAAACAGATGAGCGAGAACAAGAGATTACAGCTAAAGCATGCAGGGCATCCTATGTAACGATGTGGTATGCCTTTCCAATCCTGACCGCTCTCATGCTTCTTTATCCGTTGATCTCCCAAACCGTTCCGTATTATCCAATCATAATCGTCATGCTGTATCCAATTGTCCAATCGATTGCTTATTTTCTTTCGTGGAGAAAGTATTATTGAATGGGAAAAATTAATCAAAGCAAACGGAATCTTTAGCGATTTCGTTTGCTTTTTCGTTTTATAGATAAAATGTTACTGTGTTACCATTTATCAGGATTCGGGACTCCAATATGGAAAATATCGCTCAGAATTTCCAGTTTGCGAATAAACGTATCGTTTTTGCGAATAAATGTATCGTTTTTTCGAACAAAAATAAATTTTAGCGAATAAAATGTTGGTCTTGGCCAAAGAAGGCTGACCCATATGATTATTCCTTTTAAAAGATAGCACGGAATCGTGGTCGCTCCATTCTTATGCTTGTATTCACCTAGAAAAATATACCAATCTACCACCGTTTATATTATACTTTTAGAAATATCAAAAAACGGGGTGGTTTCTTTGCGTGATTGTTTTATCTGCAATAAACACAGGGGCAATATTCAAACTTCGGGGATATCGATTTACGAGGATGAGTTGGTGTATGTTGGTCATATCGATCGAAATGGGAAGCCTAACTACTTGGGTCATATTATGATTGATTTAAAAAGACATGTTCCCACACTTGGAGAGATGAATATGGAGGAAGCGAAAGCGTTTGGGATGACGATGGCCAAAGTGAGTAAAGCTCTTATGGAGAGTGAGGGTGCTGAACATATTTATTCATTTGTTTCTGGGGATTCGGTGCCGCACCTTCATATGCACCTGGTAGCTCGATATCCAAACACACCTAAGGAGTTTTGGGGACCTAATGCTGTTTACGACTGGGAAGATGCACCTATGGGAAACAATGAAGAAGTTATTGCGCTTTGCAGACGCCTTAAAACGTATTTAGAGAATCATCCATATGAGTAATAATCGTCAAGAATTCAGCTGGGTAGGCAGCCAGGAAAATTTCATTGACCAGCCACATACTCTTCAGCTAGGTAAAGTTGTAATTGGGCGTTATGGCGGTAATTCAAGTGCTGGACAGTATAAGAATGAAGATGGGTGTTTGGTATGGATTGATGAGCAGCAGGATTGGGAGTTTGCGATGATCCTAGATGCACATAATACTTCCGAGAGCGCGGAGTTAATTATTGAACAATTTGCAGAAGAAGAACCTGATCTTAAACGTCTACTTTCTTTGCCGGCAAACCAGCAAACTTTTAAAAGGTTAGAAGAAAAGATTCTAAGTATCTTTCAAGCTGAAGAATTTTTATCATCCTGTCGGGAAGTTACCGGGGAGACTGCTTGTTTAATTGTAGCAAGGAAGGATAAGTATGTCTGGTGGTTCTCGGTTGGGGATTGTGTGCTGTATTTATTCCACCAGGATCTTACTGCTTTGGGCCAATATCAGGTCAATCAAAGACAATTTTATGAATGGATTGGACAGGTCAATACTTTCGATTCGCAAGTCCCTTGTTATAGTACTGGCATAAAGGAATTAAGAAAAGGGAAGAATCGTCTATTTCTGACAACTGATGGGTTGATTGAATGCCCAAATGAACCATTCACAGATCCTATTCGTATTTATGATTCTTTTTCAGAGTGCAAAAATGATGAAAAGAATATCCTTTCCATGTTGGAGAAGATTAAAAATCATAATGTTCGAGACAGTACAACGGTCCTTTCCTGGATTGTAGAAGTTGACAAGGAATGTACTATACCAAGTGATCAATGATATTCAAAGAAGCGCAGGGATGATCATCCTGTGCTTTTTTAATGAGTTAATCTTTGATTTGCCTTAAAATATCTGATACGATTTAATCGTACACGATTTAAATATTTATCGAGGAGGAAAAGTTAATGAAAACGGTATATGATTTTACGGTTAAAAAGGCAAATGGGGATTCTCAATCTTTACGAGACTTCGAAGGGAAGCCGATGCTCATTGTCAATACTGCTAGTAAGTGCGGTCTGACTCCTCAATTTGAAGGCCTTCAGGAACTTTATGACCAACACCATGAAAAAGGATTGGAAATTTTCGGTTTTCCTTGTGGACAGTTCAATAATCAGGAATACGACAATATTGAAGAGACGACTCAGTTTTGCCAGTTGAATTACGGTGTGACTTTTCCAATGTTTGCGAAAATCGATGTGAATGGCGCCAATACAGATCCGCTTTTTGCTTTTTTAAAAGAACAGAAAGGCGGCGTTCTGACGAAGGATATAAAATGGAATTTCACGAAATTCCTTGTTGACCGAAATGGACATGTGGTGAAACGGTATGCCCCAACGACTGAGCCTGAAAAAATTAAGAATGATCTTTCTGAATTACTTTAATCAGCATAAAGGGTGAGTCAAATGAAGGATTTACTAACATTGGAAAATCAGCTGTGCTTTGCAGTCTATGACGCAGGGAGCCAGTTTACCAAACTTTATACGAAAGCCCTGGATTCCTTCGGGCTCACCTATCCTCAATATCTGGCTTTATTAGCGCTTTGGGAGAAGGATGGGGTTACTGCTAAGGAACTGGGTGAAAGGTTGAACTTAGGCACAGGCACATTGACTCCGATGGTCAAAAGGATGGAAGCCAATGGCTGGCTAATGAGGGAGCGTTCGAATGAGGATGAAAGGAAGGTCTCTATAAGTCTTCTTTCTAAAGCCAAAGAACAAAAGGAAGCCATTGTGCAAAAGATTGCCGCTGAGTTGAAACTATGCAATATTGAGTTTGCAGAGTATGAGCAGCTAATGAAGTTATTAGGCGTATTGCGGGGGAAATTGAGCGCATATAATCGTTGAAGATGAACACGAAAATAAATTTCTTGTTGGATTAATTGATTCACCAAAAACTATATTGACAAAAAATTAGCAAAAGTATTATATTAGAAGTCCTGCCAACTATTTGTTGGCGTATAGGGGACTGTTAAAAGTTCATTCTTGTGGGAAAGGGAATGATGAAAATGAACAAAGAGCAATTAGTGGAAAGTGCACGCGAGACGAAAAAGAATGCCTATGTGCCTTATTCCAAATTTCCTGTTGGAGCAGCTTTGCTTCTGAAAGACGGCAGTGTCATTAACGGTGTGAACGTTGAAAACGTTTCATTCGGTGCGACGAACTGCGCTGAGAGAACAGCTATTTTTACGGCCGTGGCGAAGGGTTACAAAAAGGGTGATTTCCAGGCAATCGCAGTTGCAGGTGATACGGTGGATTTCCTGCCGCCTTGCAGCATTTGCAGACAAGTGATGGTTGAATTCTGTTCACCTGATATGCCAGTCTATTTGACAAATGACAAGCAAGAAATCCGGGAGCTGGCATTAAAAGAACTGTTGCCATATGCTTTTACAGATTTAGATATGTAATTATTGAATAGACAAGAGCATGTTTTGAGCAATCAAAATATGCTCTTTATTTTATATCTTCAAAACTATTAAATAGAGGAAGAGACGATTCGAGCCTATCACAAATGAAAAAGCAATTATAGAATCGTCCCGGGATCTAACTCATTTTATATAATGCTTACCTGTTTAAAGCCCAGATCTGATAAAGCGTTTTCAACAGAACTGTTGATTTCTGTTGGATTAAAATTTATGCCGGTCCGGTTAATGACATGGGCGATTGAAGGACGTACTCCTGTGATAATAATTTCTACACCTATTAATCTTAATGTTTTCACTATTTGAAAAAGAGAGTTTGCAACAACACTGTCCATGTTTGAGACTCCAGATAGATCCATTATGAAAAAGTTTAAATTCAGTCTAGTTGCTTCATTTAACGAAATCTCCATAATCCTGTGTGCACGTTCGTAATCAACTGATCCCCTCACTGCCAGGACGGCAATACCAGAAGAAATAGAAACAACTGGGACAGACAGCTCCTCAAGTTCTGTAAATGCCGATTTCATCTGGCCATTGTAATGCCGTTCATGCACCTCTCCAGTTATTCTGAAGACCGAATCAATAAGCTTGTCAAATCTGCTGGCTATTTCTACGATTGTTTTACAGGAAAATCGATTTTGCTCTAATTCCTCGGTGAATATTTCCCAAATGACCAGGCGGAAAAGGGATATGACTCTTAAAACCTGTGTTAAAGAAATACCATATCGAATGGTTAAATCTGCTACATCCTTTGCCCATTTGCCAACAGATTTAAAAACTTCTTCTTCATTTTTGTAGAGTGCTTCTCCTAAATAACCTATTAATTGTGATCGGTAATTCAAATATTCCGACTCCGGAATTGTGAATTTTTCAGAATGCTCTTTTGTAAATTCAAGGATATTTCTATTTAATAATCTCGCTAGTTCAACACGATTTTTAAAGATTTTTTTGCCTATGAATTCGAACTCTTCTTTCGACATTTCGCATCTCCTAAGGTTTGAATTCTTGAAAACCGGGTTTTCCTTTCTCGAAAAATGGATAGGGTTTACTGGTATGGATCTTTCTTGTGAAGAAAAATTAAAACAGTAGATGAAGAGGTTGAGATACGGTGATGCTCATGAGGATTTATGAAGATTTCAGAATGTTCCCTAACCCTAACATAAAGGTTCAGTAAAAGCGAGGAGTTAAACAAAAATAACTCTAAAAAATATCCTTCAAAACCTATAAGGGACAGTGAATTGGGTTCTTGACATTTATTCTATTCTGTCTATCATTCTCTCGTTTAATTTTGTCAGGTTTATCAGGCCCGTTTTTACGGGAGATACAATTGTCTGTCAGGTGAAAATAGAACAATATGAAAAGCAGGAAAATCTGCGTACCGCAATCGGGCAACCTTTTCATGTGTGAACCAAAATGAAAAGGAAGTATTGAAAGACATTATTTCCGGGGGTTATCCTTTAGCATTCCTGATTACTTTTAAGCATGGGTATTTTTCCTGTGCTTATTTTTATATACTGCTGGAAAATTTTGTTTTACTATTATTTTATATGATATATCGTCTTAGATAACATTTTTAAAAAGAGGAGCAAGCTATGGTGTATTCAGGAGGTCCAATGACGAAAGCGACGTATTTTGTCCTGCTCGCTTTAATTCGTCCCAATCATGGCTACCAGCTCATGCACGCAATTACAGAGGTCTCATGGCCGAGTGAATATGAGACCAGGGACATTGTGCGGAGTCCTTCCGCGGATGAAGAAGGACGGTCTGATTGCTTTGTCTGAGAATGATTGCAGGAGGATGACTTACGAAATGTCGCAGGAGGGCTGCGGAATGAGTATGATCAGCTGGAAGCGTTGATTCAGGACTGTTGGATCCTAAAGGAGATGAGGGAAATTGACTAGACCGGTTTATAAGATCCGCCCCAGTGTTTATTGGAGAATCGGAGAGCATGAATGCTGGTTTGCAGATATGGCGGCACAGGGACTCTTCTTAAAAAAAATGGGCATCCATTTTGCCAGGTTCGAAAAAGGTGAACCGCGGAGGATGAAATATAGAATCTATGTAACCGAGAAAAAGAAAATCCCTGCTGAACAAATTGAGATTTATGCTGAGAGTGGCTGGAATTTTCTCACCAGCTATGGGAATTTTCACGTCTTTTCATCACCAGAAGAGCTGAATGCCCCTGAACTTCATCCGGATCCTGCAGAGCAGGCTTATTTATTAAGGGGACTGGATAAAAAGCTGGCATGGAATGCAATTGGCGTGATTGTTTGCCTTGTTCTAATAATTGGCATGATGGCTTCAATTTGGTTTCTTGATGGCACACCTGCCTTCGCGATGGTAGAGGGTGCAGCCATCCAGCAGATGATTTTAATGCTTTTTATTGCTTATACTGCCTATCATTCACTTCGTGCAGCTTTTTCCATCCGAACATTGCGTAAAAAACTAGCAGAAGGTAAACCGATTGACCATAGAGCTCCATGGAAGAAAAAACATCGCACCCACACTACCGCTGCTTTTCTGTTTACAGTGTTAGCTGGTGCGAGTGCGGTTATTCCTTTCATGCAGCTGGTGAAAATGGATACCAAAACCTTGCCCGAAACAAGCCTGGACTTGCCGATTGTCAGATTGGCAGAAGTGGAGCAGAATCCCGATTTGGTTCGTTCCGAAATAGTTTATATGAGTGACAATGTCGATTGGGGAAATCGTTACTCGTACAAATGGAGTCCACTGGCACCCGTACAATATGAAACAGATGAATCTGGGCAGGTTCCCGGAAAGCTGTGGGACGATAAAAGTGGTGAGTATTCACCAGCGATCCATACACAGTTCTACAAGCTGACATTTGAAAACATGGCGGATGAGCTAGTTTCTGACTTGATCAAACGATACAAATATGAAAACACCCAGGACGAATATCGGAAGAAGAACCATCCCGACCTGGATTTGCTGGTTGTCCATGTAGAGAAAGACAAGAAAGAGGTATTTGCCTCAAGAGGTAATGTTGTTATGTATGTCCGGTATCATGGGGATGCTGAGTTAGGTACGGTTATAGAAAAGGTAGTTGAAAAGACACGTTTACTTCCAGATTAAAGATGTATGTAAGCATCCATCGCGGGTTGGTCAGATAAGTAGTTATAGGGATTAGTTATTTTGACAGGTTTTATGGTGGCGAGCGAAAAGCTGTCAAAAAACAGTTGTTATTTTGACAGGTTTGATGGCGTAGAGAGAAAAGCTGTCAAGAATCCGCGGTTATTTTGACAGGTTTGACTGTGTAGAGAGAAAAGCTGTCAAGAAACCATCGTTATTTTGACAGGTTTGATGGTGTAGAGAGAAAAGCTGTCAAGACTCCGCGGTTATTTTGACAGGTTTGATGGTGTAGAGAGAAAAGCTGTCAAGAATCCGTGGTTATTTTGACAGGTTTGATGGTGTAGAGAGAAAAGCTGTCAAGAAACCATCGTTATTTTGACAGGTTAGATGGTGTAGAGAGAAAAGCTGTCAAGAATCCGTGGTTATTTTGACAGGTTTGATGGTGTAGAGAGTAAAGTTGTCAAGAATCCGTGGTTATTTTGACAGGTTGAGAGTTGTTGAGCGAAAAGCTGTCAAAAAATCGTTGTTATTTTGACTGTCATCTTATCGAGCGTGATCCCTTAAGGATTAACGCTTATTTTTATTGAACATTTCTACTGAATTACCTAGCGGGGTAGCTAGGAAGATATACTCAAAAATATATTTCGATAAGTAAGTTATTTAAAATGTTATTTTCAATATAAATAAGTTTATAAAGAAGGGATGGGATTTAAATCGAATGGATTCGGAGGAAAATGAATGAAAGCCATCGTTTATGACAAATATGGTTCACCCGATGTTCTTCAGTTTGCAGAAGTCAATAAACCTATTCCTCAAGACAACCAGGTACTGGTAAAGATTCATGCTGCATCCTTAAATTATGGGAATTTAGTGCTTCTAAAAGGAGAGCCCTTCTTAGCGCGCTTCGCCTTTGGCCTTGTAAAACCAAAATACTCCATACCTGGAGGTGACATTGCAGGCCGTGTCGAAGCAGTTGGTAAAGATGTTAAACAGTTTGAGCTAGGTCAAGATGTATTTGGAGACCTCTCTCGTTGTGGCTGGGGAGGATTTGCTGAATATGTAGCTGTTCCCGAGAATGCACTGGCATTGAAACCGGTAAACACCACTTTTGAAGAAGCAGCCTCGGTACCTATGGCCGCAGTTACAGCCTTACAAGGTTTAAAAGATAAAGGCAAGATTCAGGCGGGACAAAAGGTGTTGATTAATGGTGCCTCCGGAGGTGTAGGAACTTTTGCCGTACAAATCGCCAAATCATTCGGAGCGAACGTAACTGGTGTTTGCAGTACGAGGAATTTAGAAATTCTGCGATCCATTGGTGCAGATCATGTCATTGATTATACGAAAGAGGATTTTACCGAAAAAGGACAGAAGTATGACTTGATTCTTGGGGTTAACGGACACCATCCGATTAATGCTTATAAGCGGTCATTGAATGAGGATGGAACTTTTGTACACGTTGGGGGTTCGGGGTCCCAAATGTTTCAAACAATGACCTTAGGATCCTGGTTCTCACTCACTGGAAAGAAAAATATGTCTAGCTTATTACAAAGGCAAAAGCAAAAAGATTTAATCTATATCAAAGAACTCCTTGAAGCCGGAAAAGTGAAGCCTGTCATTGATAGAACTTTTAAGTTGAGTGAAGTGAAAGAAGCTTTCGAGTATTTTGAACAAGGGCACGCTCAAGGAAAAGTAGTTATGACAATATGAAAATTTTGAATCGATGTAAAAGTGAATAGAATGAAGGGTGGCGATACTTAAGACAGTATCGTCTTTTTTGTTGGGAGATTCGTTCGGAAACAAGACTCGAGGCCAGTGAAGGGGAACAGAACAAGAAAAGAGCAGTATTTACGTTGTAGAACGTAAATGCTGCTCTTAATAAATAACAAAATCGTAAAACCCCATTGAAAATAGAAGGATCCTGTGATAAATTTATATAGATATGCATCGTTTTATTAAAATAAATTATAATTATCCCTATTTTAATTATACAATGCATTCGCTTTGTTAGTCAACTCTTTTATAAAAAAAATTAGGGGTGTTGCTATGAGTATGGAACTTCAGCGGGAGCAAAAGCGATTGAACGGGGTAATGGAGACGATCCGGAATGAAATCGGCAAAATGGAAAAAGAAACATCCAGGCTGAAAAACGAGGTCGTTCATATCCGTAAGCACTTTTGGGATGAGGTGAGAGTAAATACGGACACTTTTGATGATTTCCTGGAGACCATCATCGGCTTAAGACAGGAGGCACAAGCACTTTCTGTTAGCCAGAGTACCCATCGTCATTCATCCAAGCGTCTGGCCACTCTCCGCCGAATGCAGGAGATTCCATATTTCGGGCGGATTGATTTTACAGAAGAAGGTACTTCTGCACCGGAACACATCTATATTGGCATCTCCTCGCTTAGTGATGCTTCAGGTGAAGAGTTCCTGATTTACGACTGGAGGGCTCCCATCTCCAGTGTTTACTACGATTATCAGCCAGGACCAGCAATGTACCGAACACCCGGGGGGCCAATCGAGGGCAGTTTAGAGAAAAAGTGGCAATACTTGATCAGCGGGGGTGTTCTTCAATCTATGTTCGATACGAGCTTGACGATTGGAGACGAGATTTTGCAGCAGGTGCTAGGCAAAGGCACTGATAAGCATATGCATAATATAGTCGCGACGATTCAACAAGAGCAAAACAAGATTATCCGGCATGACCGCGGCAGGCTGCTCATCGTCCATGGTGCGGCTGGAAGCGGAAAAACTTCGGCCGCGATGCAGCGTATTGCTTATATGCTCTACAAGCACCGTGACCATTTGAATGCTGATCAAATTATTCTGTTCTCTCCGAATAAAATGTTCAGCAGTTATGTATCCAATGTTCTGCCTGAACTTGGAGAAGAGAATATGCAGCAGGCGACATTCCAGGAATATCTGGACCACCGCTTGAGTAAGGAATTTGATGTTGAAACTCCATATGAGCAGCTGGAATATGTTTTAACCGCAACGAATACCCCTTCTTACAGCTCGAGAATCCCCGGTATCCGATTCAAGGCTTCAGCCGATTTTTTCGAAGCAATTCAATCCTACAGGAAGTCACTTGAGTCTTCTGGAATGGTATTCAAGAGCATCAATTTTAGAGGAGAGCCCCTGGTAACCTCCCAACAAATAGCGGATAGATTTTATCATGGTGATGATTCTTCAAAGTTCCATAGCCGTCTTGATCAAGTGAAGGATTGGCTGTTGAAGCAAATTGCAGAAGCCGAAAAGCTTGAAAGGACTAAGCCTTGGGTGCAGGAGGAAATCGAGCTGCTTAGCGATGAAGAATACCATAAGGCATATACCTATTTAGCCCAAAAAAGGGGATATAAAGGAGAATCCATTCACGATTATGAGATCGAGGATGAAGCGTTGGCGCGTTTGGTCGTTCGCCGGAAGTTTCAACCATTGCGAAAACGGATTAAGGCATACCGCTTTGTTAACATCAAGGAAATATACAGGCAGCTATTTACCGATCACACGAAGATCAACCAGTTGAATGCTGGAGGAGTACCCGGGGAGTGGCCTGATACTTGCGCGTTAACTATAACTATACTCGACGAAGGAAAACTGTATTATGAGGACGCCACACCATATTTATTTTTAAAAGAACTGATATTTGGTTTTCAGACGAATAGTTCGATTAGACACATTGTGGTAGATGAAGCGCAGGATTATTCAGCTTTCCAATTCGAATTTTTAAAGCGTCTGTTCCCAGCTGCAAGGATGACTGTGTTAGGCGACTTTAATCAGGCGATCTTCGCACATGCCAGCGAAGTGGTTGATTTTCACCGACTGACCAACCTTTACGGACATGATGCTACAGAAGTGGTCAATATGGCGCGAAGCTACCGATCGACAAAACCGATTATTGAGTTTACACGAAGACTTGTTCCAAACGGCGAAAGAATCATTCCTTTTGAACGAGACGGGGAACGTCCGGTGCTGACTCAATTGGCCGATCACAAGGAACTGCACAGATACATTGCCTCCAAAGTTGGGGATTTGCGAGAAAAGGGTTACGACAGTATTGCCATTATCTGCAAATCTGCCGAGGAAAGTTTAAAGGCATTCAAATCGTTGTCCGGTATAGAAGGTATTAAACACATAGAAAGTGGTACGCTTGAGTATGAACAAGGAGTAGTCGTCATCCCTTCTTATCTGTCCAAGGGAATCGAATTCGATGCTGTCATCATATACGATGCATCGGCGGAAGTTTATGGAGAAGAGAGTCTGCGCAGAATCTTTTATACTGCATGCACCAGGGCCATGCATTATTTGCAGTTATTCAGTGTAGGGAAACCCAGCCCATTTTTAAGGGACGGTATACAGGAAGGCTTCATTCATACGGAATCTGTATGAAATTAGGGGATTGTCACATTTAAGGCAGAGGCTTTTAAAAAAACTGAAGAGGTTCTTTGAGCATTTGATCCTCTTCAGCTTTTTATTCCTTTATTTGCGTGTAATCATTTGTGGCGGCTCTTCCATCCAGCCATTTTTGATCATGATTTTCGCGCCTTTATGAGCGTACTCAAAAACATCTTTTGTAAAAATGCCCATTTTGGCAGGCAGGTCATTTCTTAAACTAAAAGCTGTTCCGAGAGAGTTGCTTCCCAATGAGAAGCTGCAAAACAGGCTTGTGCAATACATCATTAACTTGTCTGAAAATGGAGCCTCTGTAGATTTGGTCGCATTACCTCCAGCTGTTTGCGGGACAGGGAGGTCGTCCTGGATCATTAGCTCACTCAATTCTTTTACGATTCCTTTTGCGAGTTCAGCACCCTCAAAAAAGAATTTCTTTACCTCTTTGTCTTTTGCGGACTGGGCAAACCCCAAAATCATTTGCGTGCCTGTGAGATTTGATTCAATTCCTTTATGAATATGGGCAACCTCAACCGCATTGAAGGTCCTTTTTTGAGTGAACGGATTTATGGCACTAGCGCTTAGATAGTCTTTATCTTTAACAAACTCCACTGACTTTGGCATTGAAACGAAAGGGGTCCTGACAAGAAGCCCTTTCTCAAGCAAATACTGTGAACAAATCCTGAAATACTTCTGGGTAAGTGCTGTCAAATCTTCAAATAGGATATTGATATCTTCCCTGAACGTCATCGACAGATTCAAAGCATGAAGTCCCATGCTGATTTCCTTTAACAACCTGACGAACATGATGTCAAAGCCGTTATCATATAACTTTGGTACATCCTTATAAACGTCCTGTGATGTATAGCCAGTTGGGGTGACGGCGCCTTCCAGTTCATAAATGGCTGTGATCCTACTCACAAAAACCTCTAGTTCACTATGTAGACTTGTCATGATTTCCTTTGCTTTTTCATCATCGGCTTTCTCGATAAAGTATTCCAGCATCCGTAAAATCATCGTTTTTTCCTGATAGGTGAGCCATAACGACCCTAATTCGGAAGAGGTTATAGGAGCTTTTTCCGGCATGGTGAATCCTCCCTGAACATGTTTTTTTTAGAGTGTGCTGAAAAACCATTTTTGATTCCTTTATGTAAATAGATGTAAGTGATCAGTAAAGAAAAACATAACGCATATTACTCATTCATTGGTAAAAAATACACAAATCTCAATTCTAACAACCCTCTATTTTTTCAAACTGAAAAGTGGACGTCCTGCAAAGCAGTATTTAAAATATATGTATTAGATACAGGAGGTGTTACATGAAAACAGTAGTGAATGAGCCGTCACTTTTTGAACATATGTTCAAAAATTTAGCATTTCCGGTGCTGATATATGAAATTGCTGATGAAAATTTGAGGGAATATCGGATTTTTGAAGTGAATGAAGCTGCATGTACCTTATTGAAGTATTCCAAAGAAGAGTTACTTTCCAGAGAGGTTTTGTCTCTATACAGTCATTTAACGCCAAAAGCATTAGGGACTGTAAAGGAACTTCTATTTACGGATGGCAAAATTTGTACTGTACTTGACCTTCCTGATCGACATGAAAAGATGATTACGGTAGAAGTCAATGCTTCATTGATGAGTATTGGCAATCAATCATTTATTTTTTGTATGTTAAAAGAATTTTCAACCCGACACTGTCATCACGATGCACTTGAAGAAGAAAACCACTATTTGCGTACTGTGATTGACACGACACAGTCATTTGTATTAATTCTTGATAAAGATGGACGAATTAATAATTGGAACCAATACACAGAACGGATGTCAGGGTACAGCCTTGAAGAAGTACAGTACAAAAAGTTTTGGGACTTTTTTATCGATAATATGGAGAAACAGCGGATTGTTAAAAATTATTTATCCGGTAAAATTCCTACAGAATACGAAAATTTCTGGCGAATGAAAAATGGCGAAAAAAGATTTATCAAATGGAAGAGTAAAACGGTTGAAGATCCTGAAGGGAATATTCAATTTGTTTTAGCAACCGGTGTTGATATTACGGATACAGTTCTTTCTTTTAAGGAGTTGGAGAAAAGCAGGGAAAAATATAAAGCACTGGTCTCCTCGATGCAAGACATCGTCATTACGATTGACACCTCCTTCAAGATCACCAGTGTACATGGAAAATGGATTAAATCGAATGGTTTTAACAGTGAAGTCTTTGAAGGAAAATCGGTACATGATCTCTTTAACGATTCAAGGATCCAACAGGAAGTCCAAAGAGCTCTTTCAGGAAAAAGTGCAGAAATTGAATGGGATATAGAGATCAATGGTAAGAGCCATTATTTTCACAGTGTTTTGTCACCGATTATATTAAATAACAATGTGATTAAAGAGGTTGTCGGAGTTACTCGTGACATAACAGAAAAGAAAAACCTTGAGGAGCACCATAAGAGAATTTATGAAGCCTTAACAAGCGGAATGATTCTTCAGGACACAACCGGGAAAATTGTCTACGCGAATAAAAACGCAAGCGAAATATTGGGATATAGCGAACAAGTGCTAGTTAATATGACCTCTCTTAATGTGGAATGGGATGCCGAAAATGGTTCAGGAGATCCATTCAAGGGCGAGGAGCATCCTGCAATGAAAACGTTAGAGACTGGTGAAGAATTCAGTAATATTGAAATGTTTGTATTCAACCCTAGGAAGGATGAAAAAAGGTGGATCCTAGTTGACACCAGGGCAATTTATGAAGCGGGCAGCAGCAATAAAATAGAGTACGTCCTATCTACTTTCCATGATATTACAGAAAAAAAGGAAATGGATCAGATTATGCAGCAATCGCAAAAGCTTGCACTGATTGGCAGATTGGCTTCTGGAGTGGTTCATGAAATACGCAACCCTCTAACGAGTATCATGGGACTTCTGAAATTCGTGGAAGAAGGCCAGGATCAGAATAAGATTTTTGATTACCTTCCTGTCATGAAAATGGAATTGGAACAAATAAATAGGTTCACGAACGAGTTTATCGAACTTTCATATTCAAATGAATACAACTGGACCGTAGCGGATATTGACAGCATCATTCGATATTCAGTAAATTCACTGCAGTCGGAAATCGCTGATCACAATATTAAGACCCTTATTGAAAACAACTGTAATAAGAATCTACTGGTGAAATGCATTGAGCCCCACCTAAAGCTTCTGTTTATCAATCTGTTTAAAAACTCGATTGAGGCTATGCCTTACGGAGGAAGCCTGACGGCCAAAATGGAATGCATGGAAGATAAAGTCCTGGTAAGTGTCATCGATACAGGAAAGGGAATCAGTCCTGAACGGTTAAAACATCTTTGCGAGCCTTACTATTCCACCAAAGAAAAAGGGACAGGCCTGGGGTTAATGCGCAGTCTGAAGGTCGTCCATGATCATAATGGGAAAATCGATTTTTCTAGTGAAGAAGGGAAAGGAACGGTTGTCACAATCGAACTTCCTCTAAACTAATATGTAATGGGGACACATGCAGTTATATTACAATTGCCATAGTGTTTGTCTTGAATTGGAGCTCTTCTAAGCTGGAGGACTTTATTTTTTTGTTTAAAATCAAGAATGTTTCCCGGGTAATCATGTTGACCGGCTTAGAGAACCAAATAAATGAAGGATCTTCAATGAATGTGTGTTGTACTCCTGAAATACGGTGTCATGAAGCAGGCTTCTTCGATAGGGAATAAGCAATCTGGAAAAATTAAATCATCTACCTTGAAAACCAGGGCAGCCCTATACTCAGAGCTGCCTTAAGTTTCTTATCTGGAGTAGATTGATTTTTGTTCCCAGATGTTTGTCCGAGTTTTTAACTTATAGTTATAGGTTGAATGTAGGTTAATTGTGACTTTAATATTCCTGAGAGAGTTTTCCTCCAGATAAAGCGTATTCGGAGTGTTCTTTTTTATATAATCCAGGTAAGAGCCTTTGTGAATCCTGAACCATTCGATGCCCAGGCGGAGCACATCCGAATTAATAGTTAGCCCTTCCTTAAAGCTCTGATTTATTTCCTCATGAATGATTTCTTCTATTTCTTCTTTTATTTGCGTTTCTGATACGTTTTGAATGCTTTCGAGGATATCTGCATCCCCATTTACTGAAACTTCAAAAATAGGTTTATCTTTTTGCTGTACTAATTGAATATCCATTTTTGACGTTTTCACCCTCACGACAGTATGCGGATTTTCTTTTTCACCGAGGATATAGGTATTCTTCATAGGTGCATGTTCTCTCCATCTGATTCCCTTGATTTTATCAATAGATTTATAACCTTGATAGGTCTGGTTTTCATAAAAGTAAGCTCCTATAAAGGTTAAATTTTTATAGGATGTTTGATTTTCACTCCATTTATCCTCTAGCCCAATTGAAGGTATATAAGATGCTCCCACTGGTTCATAGAACTTAGAAATAAATTCCCTGTATGTAAAATGCTTCAGAAGACTTTCGGTATCTTCTTTCCTTGGTTTCAAGAGAATCGTGTAAAGTGGAGGATAAAAGAATAACCCATGGGTAGTGAAAATATCTGGAATAGATTCCTTTGTACCAAGGATAAAATTGGTTTGACGAAAAAAATCCAGCCTGCCAAGTTCTTGAGTGACTTTTAAAAATCTTGTTTGAAGAACTTCTTCAGATAACAAAATAGTCCGTACATGTCGCAGATATAATTGCGGCTGGGAACTTCTCTGCAATTCTGCAAGGATTTCACTCAAGGTTTTGCCGGAGCTTTTCCCAATCCAAATAGGAGAGGGTCCTGCAGGTTTTGCACTTTCTGTTTTGGCCACACCTGAAAAATCCAGGGCCATTGTATAAATAATGTAGTCATTTTTCTCTTTATCGAAGTCAATCCCGATGGCTACTACATAGGTGAAATCCTGGATATTTTGGCTTGCCCCACAGCTTGTTAAAATCGGGACCAACAGTACTATTGCAATTATTTTTAAAAGCCGCATTCTAATCCTCCTGTCGGGTTGGATCATTTGACCTTAAGGAAGCATCTCTTCTCGCCAGCATATTCCATGGCATTTTGAAAAAAGATACACCCAGTTTTGACAATGAAAATGGATAGGAGAAGGACAAATAGGGTACTCCATGGGATGTCAAAGTTGAAAAATAAGAAATAATCAACAGCGTTCCAACGACAATCCCGAAGATACCGAAAAAAGTACCTAATATTAGAATGACAATCCTTAGTAACGTTGCTGCGCCTCCTAGAGTGGGATTCACAAGGGTATAACCGCTGACGAAAACGATACCCCCAACAACCAGCATGGAAGGAGAAGTCAGACCAGAACGAATGGCTGCATCACCGACAATCAATCCGCCAAGAACCGAAACGGTTTGTCCGACTGAACGTGGCAGCCTCATTCCGGCCTCATGGAAAAGTTCGAAAAGAAAGAGCATAATGATCATTTCCATGGATGTAGAAAGTGGGATGCCTAATCGCGAAACACTGATAGTGGCAACCAGTTGAAAAGGGATTTGATCAATATTATGGGTGGTGAGAGCAACCCAAAATCCGGGTAAAAGGATGGAGATGAACAGCGAACTGAGACGCAGCAACCTCTCAAATGAGACATATAAATAATTTTGATTTAAATCCTCTGGCGATTTTATTAAGTTGGTAAGATGGACGGGGGCTATTGAAACTAATGGCTGTCCATCAATCATCAATGCATACCTTCCTTGGTTTAAGGCTTCAATAACATAATCAGGTCTGCCGCTATTATCGGATGTTGTCATGAGAGACCTGGGTTGATCTGCCAGCAATTTCTCTATTTGTTGAAGACTTGTCACTACATCCAAATCAAGATTTTGAATCTTGTTTTTTATATCATTCAACAACGGCTGATTGATAATGTCATCAATATAAATAAGTGCCATGTTCACATTGCTTCTTTTGCCTATAACAAACTTCTCCACTTTTAATTGATTGGATTTAAAACGCTTTCTGATCAGCGCCAGGTTGGTATTCAGATCTTCGATAAAGCCGTCTCTCGGGCCCTGTACTGATGGTTCGATTGAAGATTCTTCCGGGGTCCTAGAAGGAATTTTTGTTACACTGATTGCCAGTATGGTTTTCTCTAAAAAAATAAGAAGGCTTCCAGAGAGAAGTTTCAGCTGTATGTCAGCCAGGGGAGAATCAGACATATCGTTGACGAGAAATTCGTCCTTAATAAAATTTGTAAAATCCTGTACCTTGCCTTCAGCGTTTTTCAACTTTGGTAATATGACCTGGTCAATATAATTCACATCGGCAAGACTTACGAAATATGAAAGTTCAAGGGAGAAATGTGTGTACCTCTTTTGTGTGAAAACTAGGTCGTCACAATTTAAGAATTCTTCTTTTAGTTGGGTGATCAGATCACGACTTTTCAAGAGGCTTTTTCTCCTTTCTTTTTGATAAGTAGACAAAAAAGGTTAGTACAGTTGTAACAGTCACGACTAAAATTAAGCAGAATGGAAGGAAAAAAACGTATAGGAATTTATTGATGTCGTAAGTATCCAGCTTTAAAAAGGTAGTACCATAGATCATCAAAAATAAAAATGGCAGGAAAAATTTATTTTTCCGTTTATTTAAATATTGGTTGATGATATAAAGGAACAAACTAATGCGAAAGAAAGCTCCGCTTACCCACTGAAACATGGCAAGGAAATCCAACCTGGAGATAAACTCTCCAATCTTCAAAAGCTTCCATTCTTCATAAGCCGGAAAAGCAAAATTTCTCGCTTCAACAGGACCGAATTCCATAATAGCGGCTGACAGGGGGCCAACGGTTAAGCCAACTAAAACAAAACCCAACCAAAATATTTCCTTGAATTTAATTTTTTGCGTAAGATGATGCTGAATCAGAATGATGACAAAGATCTCGGTTAAGCCCGATAATGCATAGAAAACGCCTTTTAAAAAAGGAACATATCCATTCAGAAACAGCGGAAACAAGTATTCTATATCTTTTTGCGTGGTATTTACACTCATAATAAAAAATCCCAGCATTACGACCAGCGGTAAAACAATGGTTGACATGATGGCAAGTACCTTTAAAGTCCTGGTAGAAAGCCAGTAACATGATGTTAGTACTACCGCAGAAACAAGAAAACTGGGAGTGGTGGGAAGAAAATAAATCTCTGCCCAGTAAGACGTATCCAGGAATGTAATGCAAGCGTGCACAAAAAGAATGAACAATAATGGCAGCACAAACAGGGCAGCTAAAAACTTTCCATAACGGTTTTTAAGCCAGGTCGTGATCTTCTCCTGCTCAGTATTTTTAGTAATGTAATAAATCATCCATATAAATAGTAAAAAGGGGAAGAAAGAAGCCAAAACACTTAACCACGCATCCCTAGCTGCCGCTTCCAAAAGCATCGGAATGAGAATCACATGGTTAAATAGCCCCGTAGACAGGACCATGATAAAAAACACTTCTTTCGCCCTTAGAAGATTATAATTCAATCGAAATTCACCACCAGATTCATTCCCAACAGAGATATCGTTAGCAAAATGGGGGTTTTTTATGCAAGACTCTAAGGCTGTTCCAGATTCTTTCAAATTGAGGTAGTGGAGGGGGAAGAGTGTAGAAGCATAGGCGAGTTCGGATAGGTAGAGTGGAAAATGGCTAAAAGTTGTCTGAAGCGGAGGTGAGTTCGGTCAGGTTGAGTGGGAAATGCTGAAAAGCTGTCTGAAGTAGAGGTAACTTCGGACAGGTTGAGTGGGGAATGCTGAAAGGCTGTCTGAAGTAGGGGCAAGTTCGGACAGGTTGAGTAGGAAAAGGTGATAAGCTGTCCGAAATATGGGTGAGTTCGGACAGGTTGAGTGGGAAATAGTGAAAAGCTGTCTGAAGTAGGGGTGAGTTCGGACAGGTTGAGTGGGAAATAGAGAAAAGCTGTCCGAAGTAGGGGTAAGTTCGGACAGATCGAGTGGAAAATAGAGAAAAGCTGTCTGAAGTATAGGCGAGTTCGGACAGGTTTAGCTGAAAATCCTGAAAAGCTGTCCGAAGTAGGGCTTAGTTCGGACAGGTTCAGAGGAAAATAGTGAAAAGCTGTCTGAAGTAGGGGTAAGTTTGGACAGGTTGAGTGGAAAATAGTGAAAAGCTGTCTGAAGTAAGGGTGAGTTCGGACAGGTTTAGCTGTAAATGATGGAAAGCTGTCTGAAGTAGGGGTAACTTCGGACAAGTTCAGCGGGAAAATGCTGAAAAGCTGTCTGAAGTAGAGGTAACCTCGGACAAGTTGAGTGGGAAAAAGGGAAAGCTGTCTGAAGCAGGAGAGATTTCGGACAGCTTTAATGTAAAATAGCGATTAAGATTTCTGCCTGCTTCCTGAAAAAGAGTTTGGCCATAGGCAGGTTGAAAAGCAAAATGGTTTTGTCTGCTTACATTCTTAAAATGAGTATGACTCACCGTCATCCGGGACTAAAATATTTGAGGAGATTCCTTTCTCATTTGCGAAACTTTTTAATTCTTCTCTAGATAATGTCCAGTGGTTTACTGCTTCCATGTGAACAGCTATAATTTTTGCATTCGGTGCAGCTTTATAAACTTCATAGACATCCTCTTTTCCCATTACCAAAGATCCGCCCTCGTTGAATTGATTATCCCCGGCATTTACAACAATAATGGCTGGCTTGTGGGTATCAATTACATTTTGAACCTCGTCGTACCAGACTGTGTCCCCGGCAACATATAATGTTTTCTCTGATGAATGATTGAAAACCACGCCGCATACGAGTCCAAGAAGCTTGAGGATTTCTCCTCTTCCATGCTCGCCGTTGGTTTTAGTTAACTGGATGCCTTCGAATACTGTATTTTCTTTTAGAACCTCTACATTTTGGAATCCGGCATTTCGAATTTCTGACGCATCATCTTCGTTCTGGGAAAAAACTTTGATTTGTTTTGGCAATGCTTCCTTTGCAGCATCATCCCAGTGGTCAAGATGTAAATGCGTGACGATGACGGCATCGATGTCCTGGATGATTTGTTCAATGGATGCAGGCAAGCTTACCAGAGGATTATATTTGTCCTGTCTCGCTGAATTACGAAAAGGCGGGTAAGTCCCTTTTTCAGCTAACATAGGATCGATTAAAAACTTTTTGCCTGCGTACTCCACCACTATTGTGGCATTACGGATTTGTTGTATATTCATATTGTAGCTCCTTTTTTTAAAAATTCCTTCTAAGTAATGAATATTGTATATTAACCCAAATGACAGATACATAGATTAAATAAAGTCTTTTGCCATTTTCACTTTATTTTTGAAAGGAGTTAAATGAATGATGGACCATACTGATCGACTTATCCTGGATGAACTAACCAAGAATAGTCGGATAACGATGAAAGAATTAGGGGAGAAGGTCCATTTGACTGGACCCGCCGCTTCAGCAAGAGTGGCTAAATTAGAGGATAGCGGAATCATCGAGGGATACACGATTAATGTTAATCAAATAAAAATGGGGTATTCGATCCACGCAATTATACATATTTATACGAAAACTACAAATCATCAACCCTATTTGTCTTTTGTAAAGAAGCAAAATCCATATGTCATTAATAACTACAAAGTCAGTGGAGAAAGTTGCTATATCTTGGAAGCTAAGTTTCCATCCAATGAAAACTTAGATGGATTTTTGACTGACTTAAGCAACTATGTGGGCTATAAACTATCGATTGTTATTAATAAATAGATGAGGTAATTCGGCTAGTTTTTTAAATCTTTTATGTCAATCCACGATCAATACCGATGAACTCCTCATTAAAATGGAAGCGCAGGGATGGTACACTGCGCTTTTATGCCTTTAATGATTCAATCCAGATTCAAACTTATTGAGGATTTGAATTAACCTTTCCGTTCCTTTTCTAATTTTTCAATAAGAGATTCAACGGTTTTCATAATCGTTTCATTACTCACATCTCGACCTAGCACAGCACTTGCCCTTTTGATCAACTCTTCTTTATTAATACTCATATAATTTTCATTCCTCTTCTATCATATAAGGCACACAATTTATATTATCGGCATATTTTAACGGATGATTAACAGGAATTTTTGGGAAGAAGAGGGTAACTGCCATGATGTATGTAAGCAGCAGGTTATTTTGTTGTACCATTTTTATAAAGGAGTAGTATCCCTTACTCTATGGTAAAATAAGAATAAACGTTCGGTGTTTGGAGGAGAAAACATGTTAAAGAGTAAGGAAGATGTTATAGATATAATTCAGTCCGATGATAAAATGATGGAAATTATACATACTGCAAGCACTCTTGATTTGCCTGACTGGTGGATCTGTGCCGGATTTGTCCGGTCGAAAATTTGGGACACTTTACATGGCTTCGTGGAGCGAACATTGACACCGGATGTTGATGTGATATATTTTGATCCTTCAAATCTTGATGAAGATTACGAAAAAGCATTAGAAAAAAAGCTGGCAGCCCTATTGCCTGGCATTCCCTGGTCAGTAAAAAATCAAGCAAGGATGCATGTGGTGAATCAGATTCCACCGTATACATCCTCTGAAGATGCAATTTCCAAATTCCCTGAAACGGCAACAGCCCTCGGAGTGAAGCTGGATAGTGAAAATCAATTGGTACTTACAGCTCCTTGTGGTATAGAGGATGTACTAAATCTAGAGGTTAAGCCTACTCCATTTTTTACAGAAACAAGTGAACGGGTTGCCATTTATGAGCAACGGCTGGTTAAGAAAAATTGGAAAGATATTTGGCCTATGGTCAAAGTTCATAATTGAAAGCAGTGGCACTGTATGAAAAGCATCTCAATCGGCGTTACACAATTTCATCCTCAAACTTATTGTTTAGGTTGCCAAGTAATAGACGAGGTAAGGTAATTATATTTTTTCGGATGAGCTGCTTAAACAATTCAATGAAAACGGACAGATAGGTCTGATTTCAAAGGTAGCGG
The DNA here is from genome assembly GCF_018613355.1 of Bacillus sp. ISL-35. Lineage (NCBI taxonomy): Bacteria > Bacillati > Bacillota > Bacilli > Caryophanales > Bacillaceae > Bacillus > Bacillus sp. ISL-35. The sequence continues at coordinate 130,650 of NZ_JAGGQK010000006.1, forward strand.
TCGCTCATTCTCCAATTGTTTGGTGGCTGTCTTATTTTTTCTGTTCGGACATGAGACAGAACTTCTAATTTGTTTTATACTAATATTCAAAGGAGGTGAGGGAAAATGGAAGCACAAATACTAGAAATTTTAGTAGGTATGCAAAAGGATCTTGTTGACGTAAAAAGTGATTTGAGGGATGTAAAAGCAGACGTAAGTGATTTAAAAGCTGATATGAGAAATGTAAAAGCAGACATGGGTGTTTTAAAAGCTGATATGACAAACGTAAAAGCAGATGTCATCAATCTAATAGGTAATGTGACGAATTTAGAAAATAAACTTGAAGTGGTTCAAGCCGATATCCAAGAGGTCAAGGCAACAGTTGACCGAATAGAAGCGGCACAAATTGAAGATGTCATCGGGATATTAAAAGTAAGTAAGAAGAAAACAGATTTTGAAGTTGACTATTTGGACAAGAGAATAACAGAAATGGACAAGCGTCTATTTGTTCTTGAAAAGAAGATACAAGAATAAGTCTCAATCTTAAGAGTTTCTTGTATTTATAAATTAAATCCATATCAATGGGATGATTCGTTTTTCGGTTATATTGATTCACTTCAAGATTTGTTTAACTCCTTCGTTATTAACCCTTATGCTAACGAATTATAAGTGCTTGTTTGTTTCAGTCATCCATGAATTTACGGTAATAAAACTCTGCTAAACAATACCTCTTATAAAATAATAAATACTCCTTTTTCTGTCACTTTTTTCTTTTGTTTAATTCACTTTTCTAAAATGAATTCCTCTATTAACCTGTACCCCTCATCTTGTATTGCATTTACAATGCTTGTGCTGTGGCGGATGGATGCTGCTGATTATGAGAGAATTATCTCAGAAGAGGATATTTCTTAACGCATTTCGAAACTGGGTAGTGTTAATCCCTTGATCTGGAAGGATATTATTTCTACGATGGCAGAAAAATAAAAAGCGGCCCAACAGGAAGCATTGTTGGACTTACTAATTGTTGATATAAAGATTATAGGGAATAAAGTTGGTTTCGAAAAACAACTAACCTGACCTGGCTTTGCAACCAATTTTTTCGTTTTAACTCAATAGTTCATACTAAAATAAAATTAAGAGTATTGAACGGGGGAACAATCTGTGGAAGAAATCTTAAAGCAAATTTTAAATGAGATAAAAGATATGCGTGTTGATATTAAAGATTTGAGACAAGGACAGAACAGGCTGGAAATTGGTCAGGAAAAGTTACAGAAGACTCTGTTCGATAGTATAGGGTTAAACATAGATAAAATTGTTGAGCATATTGATGATAAGACTGAAGCTTTAAACAAAAGAGTTTACAAAGTAGAGACAGAGATTGAACGGTTGAGTAGACAGTAAGGCTTCCTTGCTGTTTTTTTGTTTGTTTACAAAGTGAAGCAAAAAAGATCTCAACGATCAATACGAAGGTTGAGATGTTAAGGTATTGCTAAACTTTATTATTCTTTTCAAGTAAGTCAATGATTTTAACAAGTTTCTTTTCAATCTCATGGGTTTGGGTTCTTTTAGCAGAAGTATTTATTATAATTCTGCGAATAAAAAGCGTGAAGGAAACCACGAACAAGATTATTAGTACAATTACGATTCCAATGAAAAATAGTGAAGCAATATTTATGCCTTCCATAACGTGAGACCCACTTTCTGCTATAAATTTAGTCGAAGATGTATCAAATTTATTAACAAAAGCTATAATCTTGACAGGTTTTCGCTAAAACTCCGCAAAGCTGTCAAAAAAAGCTAGTAATCTTGACAGGTTTCCCCTGAAACCCTTAAAAGCTGTCAAAATAAGCTCATAATCTTGACAGGTTTTCGCTGAAACTCTTCAAAGCTGTCAAGAAAAGCTCGTAATCTTGACAGGTTGTCGCTGAAACCCCGCAAAGCTGTCAAGAAAAGCTCGTAATCTTGACAGGTTTTCGCTGAAAGTCCGCTAAGCTGTCAAAATAAGCTCATAATCTTGACAGGTTGTCGCTGAAACCCCGCAAAGCTGTCAAAATAAGCTCATAATCTTGACAGGTTTTCGCTGATACTCCGCTAAGCTGTCAAGAAAAGACCGAAACCCACATTATCAAAAAGAAATCTTCATACATAGCCTCAACTTGACGTCTAACCAGTTACTTCTGCAACTTCTCAGGGTTTTTAACTTTAATCGAAACCACTTCTCCACATTCCAGACAAACTGTATAGACTCTTTCGGATCCAATTGACATTTTTTTATCAACTGGCCGAAGGTTGATATAATCCATGGCTTGGACAAACGAATTTCCTCCACAGCTATGGCATTTCAATTCTGATTTGTTCATAAAGTTCCTCTCCCTTCAATATATTTCCTAATACGGTTCTAATATCGAAAAGGTTTCAACGTTCTATCCAAGAAGGAATTTGACTCCTTTATGTTGAATTAAAGTTCTATTCGTTTTAAAGGAGATATCATCTATGAACTTAAAAAATCACTTACAAGAGTTAGAGGAGAAATTGCTAACCCCTGAAGTCCGTTCATCAAAAACGGAACTGAAAAAATTACTAGCTGATGAGTTCTTTGAGTTTGGAAGTTCTGGAAGGGTGCTGTATAAGGATGAAGACTTTGAAGGTGGAATTGGTGTTATTAAAGTTAAATTGAGCAATTTCGAGATACATCCTTTATCGGATGAGATCGTGTTGGCAACATACCGAACTTTTAATGAGCAGACGAAGCAGTATGCCTTACGGAGTTCTATTTGGAAACTAAATGAGGGTAAATGGAAAATGGTTTTCCACCAGGGAACTAAAACGGGTCCATCATTGTAAGTTTTGGAATAGAAGTCTCTTTCCCTAGTAACTCAGTTAAACTTCTTGTTGAGTAAAAAGGAAAATTGTGTAATAATAAAATGGAAAAAATTTACTTGAATTTCTAAGAGGGGGACCGTGATTATGGATGATTTTACAAAGGAACTTAAAAGAATAACAAAAAAGTACCCAGTCCTGACAACTTTGCTCCTAACCCTATGGATTTGGTATGGCTCCTATCGTCTCGGCGTTAATATGGGAGAGTTCTTTGCTAATATTAAAAACTGAGCCTTGTTTCAGCAAGGCATTATGTTGAATGATCGCTTCAAAACTGATAATTGACATCTGAAAGGTGAGCGCATGGAGAATACATCATCGGTGAAAACAATCTTTGCGTCTATGCAATGGTTGTTTTTTATTTTTGCGAATACGGTTGTTGTTCCGGTTTCGATTGGAGCCGCCTTTGGACTGGATAGCGGGGAAATTGCCGCGATGCTGCGAAGTTCATTGATTTTTACAGGGGTGGCTTGCGTCCTGCAGGGAGCGTTTGGTCATCGTTTTCCATTAATGGAAGGTCATTCAGGATTGATGTGGGGACTGATCCTGAACTTGAGTTTGGCTGCGTCGTCTCTGGGGATGAGCCTTCCACAGATTGGCGGAGGCATTGCATCGGGAATTTTACTTGCCGGTACTGTTACCCTTGTGTTTGGGCTATTTCGGATTGTTTCCCATATACAAAAGATCTTCACGCCAATGGTGATGACTGTTTACTTGTTTCTCCTTACATTTCAGCTAATTCTTATATTTTTCAAAGGAATGTTAAAGGTATCTGAGGACGGAACGCTTGAGCTGCCAGTTACTTTATTTTCATTTGCGGTGGTCATTTTGGTTAGTTTAATGAAAATAAAAGGGAACGAGACTGTAGGGAATTTTTCCATCTTGATTGGTATGCTTCTGGGTTGGGTCATTTATGTCATCCTGTTTCCTTCTGAACAAGGGACGAGCAGCCAATCTTCAATGGAATTTACTTTTTTCCCGCTTGGAAAACCGAACCTGAATTATGGTATTATCGCAATCACTTTTATTGCCAGTGTCATTAATTTAAGCAATACGATCGCATCGGTCCAGGCAGCTTCCAAGCTTACTGGCGAAGACGCCTCGCAGTCCAGGTTAGATAGGTCGTATCTTTTAACAGGATCGTATTCGATTGGGGCTGCTATTTTGGGCCTTGTCCCTTATGCTCCGTTCACATCCTCAGTCGGATTTCTGGAGAGCACGCGGATTTTTGACAGGAAACCGTTCCTGATTGGCGGCGGGTTGATGGCCATACTGGGGATTATTCCCTTACTCGGTGCATTGCTGGCAACTTTGCCGATCACGGTGGGGAATGCTGTCCTATTTGTTGCCTATATTCAGCTATTTGGAACCTCCTTTAAAAGTTTAAACGGTTATATATTTGATTCTAAATCCATTTTCCGTCTCGCGGCGCCGGTATTGCTTGGACTGAGCATCATGAATCTGGATCCCGTGCTCTTTACCGTTTTCCCGGTGATTCTGCAGCCGCTTCTTTCAAATGGTTTTATCATGGGTGTTTTGTTATCCATAGTGTTGGAAACGTTTATACGATGGGATGAGAGGGAAGACCAACCGGTTAGCGGTACAACACCGAATGTATAACACTTTAATCAGAGAAGCCATGTGACGTTGAAAAACGAGAAAAGAAAACATGAGGTGTTTATTTGGGGGAGTTGTTATTCGGCAACGAGGAAATTTATATAATTGTTTATTGCTTTATTTTATTGTGGATCAATCTTGACTACCTAAAGGAATATAAAAAAATCAAAAACACTCTTAGTGATATTTCATCTGAAGAAGATCTGGAAATAAATCCAGAAAGCTTGTCTTTGGTATTCTTAGATTTATTATTTAATTTTTTCAGAAGATGGTTATTATACATCCTTGCCGTGTTAATCACCGGAAACGTATTTGTAGTGATTGTTTCAGTCCTTTTATTCTTCCTAGGGTTATACGATGTCTTATATAATTACAGTCTGGCAAAGTTAAAAAAATCAAATCTTAAGTTTTACCTGGCAGGCTTGGATACGATTTATGTTTCGATTTTTGTCTTTTATCTGTTTCTCTCATAAACAATTAACAAAAGGCATTGGCGTCCAATGCCTTTTGTTATGTCTGTTCCTTAATCGAACTCCATAGTTCCTTTTGAACGTGATTGGTATTCGGCGAATTTTAACAGTAAATAACTTAAGATTACGTAGTTTGGGTAATGGTATCCAAGAAAAAAAGGGGGGAAAATATGAATAGTCCATTAAGTGAATTACTTTTGTTAAGTGCTTTACTAGCTGCTCTTCTATCTTTTATCTTTGGGACTAAACTCGCTATGCTGTCTGGGGTTTTTATTAGCCGATGCAGTCTTGCTTCAATCAAAAAGGGAAGTGAAGGTGCGGGAAGGAGACAATAACTGAAGGGATTTTTAAAAACTCTATTGTTAGAGCAACTTAATCTGATAAAAAAAGGGCATTGCAAAGTTTGCAATGCCTTTACAGATCGTTCAACTAACTTTGAGGGGCTCATCGTTCATTGTAGGTTGATGATCTTTAGAAGTAGACTCTTTATTTAAAGCTAGTAAAAATATCATTCCAATGATGCAAAGTGTACCTAGCCATTGAAAGAGCCCAAAGGGTTCTTTCAACCAAAAGACTGTGGTGAGTACGGCGGCTAGTGGCTCCATGCTGCCTAGGAGGCTTGATTCTTTAGGCTGGAGGCTTTGCAGGCTTTCGATATAGAACCAAAACGCAATCATTGTTCCGAATATGATGACGAATATTAAATAAAGATAGGCTTCAAGATTTAGTGTTTCAAAGTCCATTTGCCAGGGTGGTTGAATGAAACTTAATGCAATACCACCGATGATCATGGCCCATCCGACGATCACAAGTGAATCGTATTGTTTCAGTAACGGAACGGCATAAAGGGTATAAAATGCTAAAGCTATGCCAGATAATACACCCCAAATAATAGCAGGTGCCGGCACTGACAATTGAGAAAATGAACCGTTCGTCAATAAGAAAAAACTCCCCACAAGCGCCAGGGAGACAGTCAGCACGTCTCGTCGTGTCAGGACCGTCTGTTTCCGGAAAAGTAAGTATACAATGATCATAACCGGCGCCAGATATTGTAAGAGTGTCGCTACAGCAGCATTTCCATGTTGAATGGAGGCCATATAGGTATATTGCACTCCCAGCATACCGAGTAACCCGAAAATCATTAAATGGGTTGCTGTCTTACGATTTTTCCAAACACCAAATATTTGGGAACGGTCTGCTCTGAAAAAATGAACTGCAAGAAGTAAAATACCTGCTATAAGTAATCTGGTCGTAACCAACCAATCTACATCGATCTGATATTCGTGAAAAAGCTTTTTTGCCACTGTTCCGCCGATTCCCCAAAATACCGCTCCTGTTATAACAAGAAAGATTCCCTTTCGTCTATTCATGTTTGATTTTCCACCTTTAATTATAAGAATAGTATATGATATTTTATATGATAAGTAGAAAAGGTCAGGAATAATACCTGAATCGAATGAAAAAGTATAAGAATATTGAGGTGGTAATATGCAGGTGAAAAATTTTATGGTGGATCAAAGTTTAAAAGAATTAACCGAGCATCGTACAGTTGAGCTGCCTATTGCTTGTTACGAAACAATCATTAACCAGAATATCAATGGGTATATACCACTTCATTGGCATGACGAATTTCAATTCGTACACGTTGTTAAAGGGGAAGCCGTTTTTCAAGTGAATGAAGTGAATATAAACGTAAAAGAAGGCGAGGGTCTTTTTATCAATAGTGGCCGGCTGCACATGACTAAAGATCTGAATGAGTCAGGCTGTGTCTATATTTGTTTAAATGTTACCCCTTCTTTTATGTTATCGCAGGAACTTTACACCACCTATGTGAACCCTTATATTCAAGCAACTAATCTACCATACTTTCTTCTGGACCCAAAGGAGGTCTGGGCGAAAAATATTTTGGAGGCTATTGTAAAAATCAATCAATTGATACAGGAAAAGTCACCATATTATGGGATCGACATCAGCAGCCAGCTAATGTTCATTTGGAAAAACCTAATTAAAAATGGTTTTTCATTAAAGTACGAAGAAACGGAAATCATCAAGGGCCAACGAATGAAGCAAATGCTAAATTGGATCCACGAACATTATCATGAAAAAATCTTATTAGAGGATATCGCACGAGCTGGTCAAATAAGCCGTTCTGAGTGTTGTCGATATTTTCAACGGGTTTTAAAGAAGTCACCTTTAAATTATGTGACCGATTATCGGATTCAAAAAAGCTTAATTTTATTGCAACAACCAGAATCCAACGTCACAGATGTTGCGTACCAAGTAGGATTTAACAGCACAAGTTATTTCATTGATAAATTCCGCAAATCGATGAACATGACCCCTTTGGCGTACAAAAAGCAGAAAGCCTCCAATTCATTTTTACAATAATAAAATCAGTAGTTATCATTTTTTTACGCCTCTATTTATTATTTTGAAGGGCTTTTCTGAAAATAAAAGAATTAAATAACATACTAGAATGTTAATAAAATGTTACATGCACGGAGAAACCGTTTGGCTGGTAGAGGCATATTTTCCGATCGTTAAATATATTTTAAGGAAAAAAAGGGGAAGTTTCATGTTAAATCGAGTCATACAGCATTTTGGATTGCAGATACAAGAATTAAACGAAGTTGAAGATTCGCATAGTTCAACAGTCTATAGAAGTAAATTGTCAAATGGAACAAATGTATTCTTGAAAATCCCTTATACAAAACTGAAATTTCAGCGTGAGTTAGAAGCCTATGAAATTTTAAAAGGACGTGTCTCCATTCCTGAAATGTTGGATTATTGGCATGGAGATGAAGAGTGCTCCGGTGCATTCTTATTATCTGAATTAAATGGGAAACCATTAACACGGGATGCTTCGCCTGAAGTGGCGTTTCAAGTCGGAGTTCTTCAGGCTGAGATGCACGCCATTCGGCCGCCTGCTGGAAAAAAGTTAACTGGCATACAAAATGAGTTTGCGAACTGGTCTGATTTTGTACAGCAGCAATTTTACAGTTTTGCTGAGGACGTTAAGGGTATTTTGGATCCGATATTATATGGTCAAGCCATTGATAGATTTGAGAAAATGAAGCAACAGCTGCCATCCCCGGATGGACCGAGTTTTGTACATATGGATTTTCGTCCAGCCAATATTATCGTTAATGGTAATACGGTCTCAGGAATGATTGATTTTGAAAGCGTACGGTATGGCTCGACTGAAGTTGATTTTACCAAACTATATAGAGATTTTTTACAATTTGATTCAACATTTTATAATGCTTTTCGAGAAGGTTATAACAGCATCAGACCATTAATTGATATGGAAATAGTCCTGCCTTTTTACCAATTCACCGATGCGTTCAACAGTATTGGCTGGTGTAAACGGAGGGGAATTGAAAAAAATACTGTGTTTCTTGAGGAAAATTTAGCAAGGTTAAAAAGCTTTTTACAATAAATCTGATAGCTCATTTTTTGCAAAATGTGAAAGGTGATTTCTCTTAAGAAGGCGGTAAATAAGTGTCGGAAAAAATAAGATTAATCGGCGGGTTTCATAATGAGGTGTATTATCTTAAGGATGAAAACAAAATCCTGAGAATATCGGAAGTTAATAAAACTGAACAGAGTATCCTTCAAGAACTTGAATGGATGGAGTTTTTGCAAAAAAACGGTATACGTATACCTTTGCCTGAAAAGAAATTAAGAAACTACAATGGCCGAATAACTACTTTCTTTGAATATATTGAAGGAAATCCCGTAGAGGTTAAAAATCAGGGGTTCTGGAATAGCAAGACGTTTGAAAAGTTGGGCAGGATACTCGGAAAGATGCATGCTTTATCAAAGAACTTTGAAGTGGCCGAGATACACCGTCCAGTTTGGACAAAAGACAAACCGGATGTTTTTTCTATAAAAAGTAATTTGGATCCTGGTTTGAAGAGGATTTATGATGATTTAATGGGGAAGCTGCTGTTTGATCCTGTTGCTGTGGATACCTACGGACTCATTCATAATGATTTCCATCAGGGCAACCTAATTGTCACCAATCAAGGGGATATCGTTGTTATCGATTTTGATGAATGTTCGTATAACTGGTTCGCCCAGGATGTAGCTGTATTCTTTTACCATGCATACTGGCAGCAGCAGTCCTTCAATGGGATGACAGATGATTTTTGCCAGGAGTTTTTGCATAGTTTCTTTGCTGGTTATCAGGCTGAAAACTTACTACATGAGATCACTATCAAGCAAATCCCAATTTTTCTTAAGCTAAGGGAAATTTACTTATACCAGCTATTTTTACAGAAGTGGGACTTGGACCAGCTAGAAGAATGGCAAAAATTTACCCTGGATAATCTGAAAAATGTAATAAAGAATCAGATGCCATATGCTGGTATCTTGGATTTTTCTGTTTATCTATAGATAATGTTGTGACGTGCAAATTTAAGGGTAGTGGAATATAAAAATGATTTGCTTTATATGAAACGAATGGAGATTCATGAATCAATAAGGAAACGTTTGTTAAACTTATTATGAGGGATTTAATCTTAAGCGAAAGAGGGATTTGATGAGACTATCTGGGAATACAATACTTATTACCGGCGGGGCCGCAGGGATCGGCTTTGCGTTTGCCGAGAGGTTCATAAAAGCAGGCAATAAAGTGATCATATGCGGCAGACGAGAGTCGAAGCTCCAGGAAGCCAAGGAGAAATATCCTGAACTGATCACACGTGTTTGTGATGTCACTAAAGAAACGGATCGAATTGCATTATTCGACTGGGTGACGAGCGAACACCCAGATGTGAATGTCCTTGTAAACAACGCAGGCATTCAGCAGCGCTACAATGTTCTTAAAACGAACGCAAAGGAAGATTGGAATTATTACAGTCAAGAAATTGCTTCCAACATAGAGGCCCCCTTTCATTTTTGCATGCTGTTTGGGCCACACTTTGCAATTAAAGATTATAGTGCGATCCTAAATGTATCATCTGGTTTAGCTTTTACACCAATGGCGATTGCGCCGATTTACTCGGCTACGAAAGCAGCTGTCCATTCATTTACGGTAAGCTTACGGCATCAGCTTGAAGATACATCCATTGAGGTCATCGAAGTTGCACCTCCGGCAGTTAATACCGATTTAGGCGGAGCAGGTCTACATAGCTTTGCCACTCCTGTAGATGAATTTGCCGGCGCAATTTTTAAAGGCCTTGAAGCAGGCGAAACTGAAATTGGTTATGCACGTTCTGAAAGTGCGAGAAAAATGTCACGAGATGAAATTGATGAGTCGGTAAGGACCATGTACGAAAATATGAAAAATACCATTCTATAATTTACAAAAAAGGTATGTTAGAGACGAGGCAAAAGGTCGCCAATAGATGGCGATCTTTTTTTCTGATCAGCAAATCTGAAGCAGGATTATTTTAAAAAATAAAGAATAAAAAGTAAGGATTGGCTAATGGGGATAGGAGAGAAGTTTCATGACAAGAAAAGGGGTTAGTGAAAAACATGACAATAGATATTATAAAGTGCACTATTGAAGATTTGCAAACACTTCAAGAAATTAGTTATCAAACATTTAATGAGACATTCAAAGATCAGAATTCACCCGAAAATATGACTGCCTATCTCGACAAGGCATTTAATTTAAATCAATTGGAAAATGAATTAAACAATGCTTCTTCGCAATTCTTTTTTGTTTATGTTAATGATGCAGTCGCTGGTTACTTAAAGGTCAATTCAGACGATGCACAGTCTGAAGAAATGGGTGGCGAATCGCTTGAAATAGAAAGAATTTATGTGAAGAATGAATTTAAAAAACAAGGTCTCGGAAAGTATCTGCTAAATAAAGCGGTTGAAATTGCGTTTGACACGGATAAGGAGAAAATCTGGCTCGGAGTATGGGAAAAGAATGAAAATGCTATCGCGTTCTATCGTAAAATGGGTTTTGTCCAAAGCGGTGCCCACTCTTTTTATATGGGCGATGAAGAGCAAATAGATTTGATCATGATTAAGACGCTGGATTAACTTTTATCAGGGAGCAGTATGTAATGAAAGATAAATTGATTGAAAACATTCAAAAGGAGTGTCCTGGGCTTTTCATTGAAGATTATTATTTAAATGAAATGGGCCAGAATAATGACGTCCTAGTTGTTAACGATTCGCTGGTGTTTAGATTTCCGAAATTTAAAAGCGGGATAATACAATTAAAACGAGAAGCGGAAATTTTAAAGTATATTAGCTCAACCGTTTCAGTATCAATTCCTAACCCTATTTACGATTCCCTTCATGAGCCAGAACCAGGGAAGGTCTTCACTGGGTATAAAAAAATTGAAGGTGAGCCGTTGTGGAGGAAAAGTCTATTAGAAATCAAGGATAAAGCGAAGGTTAGAGGCCTGGCCGCGCAACTGGTTGCTTTTCTAGCAGAAATCCATTCGATTCCCGGGGAAAAAGCAAGTCAGGAACTGAATCTTGAGGTTAACCATCCACAGGAGGAAATGTTCGAACTTTACGAGAAGATCCAACAAAAACTATTCCCTTTTATGAATGGTGATGCACGAGAGAAAGTATCAGAGTCGTTTATGGTTTTTCTAAAAGGAGAGGCACTTTCAAATGTAAAGGTAACACTCATACACGGTGACTTCGGAGCGTCCAACATCTTATGGAATTCAGATAGCGGTGAACTATCAGGAATCATCGATTTTGGCGGTTCTGGTGTGGGAGATCCGGCGTATGACTTTGCAGGCATACTTGCAAGCTATGGAGAAGAGATTTTTAATATGTGCATTGATCTATACCCAGGCGGTAAAAAAATAGCTGATCGCGTAAAATTTTATAAAAGTACATTCGCGTTGCAAGAAGCGCTGCATGGAGTCGAGAATAATGACGCGCAGGCTTTTGAAAACGGGATAAAGGGTTATAGATAGGTGGTTTTTAGACGCGAATTGTCTGAAGGAGAGCTAAGTTCGGTCAAAATAGAAGCTGAAGGCGCACAAATTGTCTGAAGTGGGACCATGTTCAGACAAACCGAAGCCAAAGCTGCTCAAAATGTCCGAAGCAGAGCCATGTTCGGACAAAATAGAAGCTGAAGGCGCACAAATTGTCTGAAGTGGGACCATGTTCAGATAAACCCGAACCCAAAGCTGCTCAAAATGTTCGAAGCAGGGCCAGGTTCGGACAAAACAAAAGCTGAAGGCGCACAAATTGTCTGAAGTGGGACCATGTTCAGACAAAAGAGAAGCCGCGGCTGCTCAAATTGTCCAAAGTAGCTCCAGGTTCGGACAAAACAAAAGCCCCATCCGCTCAAATTGTCCGAAGTAGCATCAGGTTCAGACAAAACAGAAGCCGAAATTGTTCAAACTGTCTGAAGTAGTTCCAGGTTCGGACAAAACAGAAGCCGAAACTGTTCAAGTTTTTCCGAAGTAGCTCCAGGTTCGGATAAAACAGAAACCGCATCCGCTCAAATTGTCCGAAGCAGAGCTATGTTCAGACAAAACTACAGCCGAATCCACTCACTTTCTCCGACCACCAAATTGTTCAGCCCTAAACTAAGGGTTGGTAGACTTTCCATATCCAAATAAAAACAATTTACATTATATAAATAATCCACTATAATTAGCTTCAGTAATCCCGACTAAACTTATAAGAAAAGGAAGTGTTTAGTTTGGCTCAAATAAATCTAAACAACAATGAAGCTAAACAATCTATAAATTTAAAGCTATCACAAACTACAGTAGTAACAAAGCTGAATCCAGTTCAGAAGCCGTTTGTGATGCTTGGTGTTTTGGCTTCTGTCATTATGCTCATCGCAATTTTAGCGGTGGCAAATGGGACGCAGGGTGTGTTGTTCATTATTGGTCTTGCGCTAGGTGCAACTCTTCTTCACGCCCGCTTTGGTTTTACATCGGCTTTCAGGAGGTTTGCATCTGTAGGGAATGGTCAGGGACTACAGGCACATATGCTCATGCTTGCCGTGGCATCCACGCTGTTTGCAATTATTTTAAGCACAGGTTTTAGTTTTACAGGCATTGAACCTAAGGGGTATGTCTCACCTGTGGGAGTAAGTGTTCTCGTTGGGGCATTCATGTTCGGTATAGGAATGCAGCTCGGTAATGGCTGTGCTTCAGGAACCCTTTATTCGCTTGGAGGAGGATCTTCTTCCATGATTCTTACTCTCTTATCATTTGTAGCAGGATCCACTCTTGGTGCGTACCATTTTTCATTCTGGATGGAAGATACGCCTGCACTTCCTCCAATTTCGCTAGCGACCTCTACTGGTCTGGGGTACGGCGGTGCACTGGCAGTCCAGCTTGTTCTATTTGCATTTATTTACTGGATTACACTGCAAATTGCTAAAAGAAGAAAAGCACCGGTGATGAAGGCTCTTCCAACCACTACTGGCTGGAAAAAGTTATTGCGCGGTTCATGGCCGCTTTTTGCTGCCGCTATTGTCTTGGCAGTTTTGAATGCTCTTACGCTCACAGTCCGGGGAACACCATGGGGAATCACTTCAGCTTTTGCTTTATGGGGTGGAAAAACTCTGATGGCCATGGGAATTGATGTCACGTCTTGGGGATATTTCGCGACAGATGCTAATATTGCTGCGCTTAACAATACAGTTCTTGCTGATTCCACGAGTGTCATGAACTTCGGAATCATTCTTGGCGCATTTATTTCAGCAGCTTCCCAGGGTAATTTTAAGCCTGGTAAAATAAAGCTAGGTGTTGCAGGAGCTTCCATTATTGGCGGTCTTTTGATGGGCTATGGAGCGAGATTGGCCTTTGGATGCAACATCGGTGCCTACTTCGGCGGAATTGCCAGCTTCAGTTTGCATGGCTGGGTATGGGCGATCATGGCTATGCTTGGAACGATGGTAGCTTTATTCATTCGCCCGCTATTCGGTTTGAAAAATCCAAAACCTAACGATTCGGTTTGCTAGTTTAGATGAATAAAGATTCCTTAAAGGCTCGGAGTATGATTCCGAGTCTTTTTTTGCACCCAAGCACCAGTTGAGGGTTTATACATATAAACGGATTGTTTGGAAACTCTATATTCGAATTAACAATTAGGAGGGAAAAACATGAAGTTTTTTCAAGGGTTAACAATCTTATTAGTCATTGCTTTAAGTTCTGGGTGTGCGATGAATAATGGAGCTAGAGAAGATGTCAGGGATGACAATAATACCAGGATACAAAATTACGATCAGACTGACAGAGGTGCGAGAATTCTTGATGATAATCTCAATGGCAATAATAATGATGTGCAAATGCGAGTTCACGATGATGTTAAAAACAAAATCGAGGATTTAAAGGAAGTTAGAAGAGCGCATGTTATTGTTACAGATAATAATGCATATGTAGCAGTTGTATTAAATAATGACGAAACTGGCAATATCAGAAAAGATCTCGAAAATAAAATTTCTGACAAAGTAAAATCCACCGATAAAAGTATCGATAATGTTTATGTTTCAAGTAACCCTGATTTTGTTGACCGTATGAGTGATTATGGCAATCAAATTCAAAATGGAAAACCGGTACTTGGCGTGTATGATCAATTCAAGGAAATGGTTCAACGAGTATTCCCGTCAGCTAGATAACTGTTTTTGAATGCGTTAATCTGAAAAGGATTAACGCTTTTTTGTGCATATCACTGGTCGTATAGTATAAGTTACAAACCAATCATCCAGCATTTTAGATCCGATGAAGCAGGTAATCTGAGGGTTTTGCAGAATAAATATAAATATATGCAGAAACAACCGTAGAAAAAGAGGAGGGAGAGATTTGCTGCAGAGAATTGGGAATGCGCCTTACTTTTTATTGGTCATCGCTGCTTTGTTCTGGGGCGGCAATGCGGTGGCCGGCAAGTTTCTCGCAGGTTCGCTTCCGCCTGTGACCATATCGTTCACTCGTTTGGCGATTGGGGTGCTGATTATGTCACCGGTGATCATCAGACTGTTTAAGCATGAAAGAGCTGCCTTCCGCGAGAACTTCAAGCTGCTTTTGTTCCTGGCGGTGACAGGTGTGATTGGCTTTAATTTGCTAATCTACTGGGCTGTCAATTATACAACTGCCATCAACGCGACGTTATTGAACAGCACGAGCCCTTTGTTCATTTTCCTTCTGTCAGCGTTGTTGTTCGGGGAGAAGATGGAGCTGAGGTACTGGGTGTCGATGGCGATTTCGATGCTTGGGGTCCTTGTTGTCATTACGCATGGTTCCTTTGAAAGGATGCTGTCCTTGCACTTTAATATTGGTGACCTGATTATGGTTCTGGCTGTAATCTTGTGGGCATTGTATTCGATTTATATTAAAAAGATTTCAGGAAAAATGCCTTCATTGGCGATTTTCGGATTTACACTGGCGATTGCTTTTTTGTTAATGATTCCTGCGGTGGCAATCGAACTGTTCATGGTCCCTGTGGGCAAGGTGGGACTTGAGGAATGGAGTGCGCTATTTTACATAGGAATATTCCCATCCATTTGTTCTTTTTTATTATGGAATCGCGGGGTTGTGCTAATTGGGCCGCCCAGGGCCTCGATATCATTGAATTTAATTCCGGTGTTTGGCACCGTGTTCGCATTCTTTGTTCTCGGTGAGGTGATATCTTTGCCGCAAATCCTTGGTGGTTGCCTTGTTTTTGCAGGGGTGTTCATCACTTCTTTTACCAAAAAGAAAACTGTACAATTAGCAGAGGAAGCATAGAAGGGGGTTTAGAAGATGTACGAAGAAGGGTTTGTGGAGGTTACCGGCGGAAGAGTCTGGTATGAAATTTACAATAAGGATGCCACGGGTACACCGGTTGTGATATTACACGGAGGACCAGGATCCTCGACTTATTCATTAAAAGGATTGAAGGCGCTTGGCAAGGATCGTCCAGTGGTGATGTACGATCAGCTTGGGTGTGGAAAGTCGGATCGGCCGGATGATCTTTCTCTATGGAAAATCAATCGGTTCGTTGAGGAATTGGGACAGATTCGCGAAGCATTGAAGCTTGACGAAGTACATATTCTTGGTCACTCCTGGGGAACGACGTTGGCAGCGGCATATGTGCTGACGAAACCCGTTGGCGTGAAGAGCGTGATTTTTTCAAGCCCGTGCTTGAGTGCTCCTATGTGGGAAGCGGACCAGAAGCGGAATATCGCCAAGCTGCCGGCCGAGGTTCAGGAGACGATATTGCGCTGTGAAGAAAGCGGCGAGACGGATTCCGAGGAATTCAGTGCCGCGATCAAGGTGTTCAATAAGGAATTTGTATACCGCGGTGAACCAGATTTGGAGTGGATTAAGGCTGGAGCTGGAATGAGGAATCCTGTTGTGTATGAAACGATGTGGGGACCTTCCGAATTCACGGTAAAAGGGAATCTTAAAACCTTCGATTGTACCCAGCAATTGGGTGAAATTGAGTGTTCCACACTTTATACATGCGGCTTTTTTGATGAGGCAACTCCAGAATCGACACAGTATTACGCCCAAATGACACCAGGTTCAGAATTCCATTTCTTTGAAAAAAGTGCCCATATGCCTTACATAGAGGAATCTGAAGAGTATTTGCGGGTAATTAGTGAGTTCCTTGAAAAAGTCGATCGCCAGGTGTGACTTTTGCTATACTCCCTCACGAATCCTTTGTGCTATGGTAATAGTGTTAATCAAGCATAAAGGAGTTTTTTTACATGAGCTGTGGATGTTCTCGATTGGAAGATGGCAAAGCAATTGTCGACCATGTGAAAAGCAAAGGAAAAGAAAAAATCAAGCCGCGCGTCGCACACCGAATTGCCTGCGAATGTGGCGAAATTTTCACGTTGGAAACGGTCATCACTAATTGCCCGAGGTGTGGCATGACATATGGCGTTACCCCATGCAGTTCCGGGGATATCAATAAAGTGAAGGCTGCTGGAATTCAATATGCTTAATAGTAAATCTCTCGAGAAATCGAGGGATTTTTTATGTCCGTTCAGATAGTACATCATCGTTTTCATTTTTTGCGAAATTGTTGAATTTATGATCCAATATAAGAATTCCCTTTATGCTTCCTTTAACCAACAAAAAAGTAAAGGAAAGAACCATAAAGGTAATATAGCTATTCCACCCTTTACGATATTCAACTAAACCAGTGTTCTTTTCAAGCCAATGCTCCAAAATCGTCATTGGTCCACTAAATAGCGGTACGCTTAATATAGACTTTAAGGTATTCATTTTGTTAGTGAATTGATTATACATCACACATGTTAAAGGAAACAGGACGTATAAAAAAACAATGTTGGAATCGAAAAATTTAGGGTAATAGCGATGTGGATATTTAACATATTTCCTTTTTATAACGGGACCGTCAAAAATGGTAGAGACCAAGGTCTTGATAAAATAAATAAGAACCCAATCCTTAAATTTATATTTTTTTCTCGACAAAAAGAAGATGCTTCCGAAAATGCCGAATAAGGTCAAGATATTTAATATGGTTCTGTCTTTCATGTGTCCGCCGCCTCCTGACCTATAAACTGCCCTGTTCATAAAAAAATATGTGGATAAAAACATTCCAAAACACGAGAATTGAATAACGTGTAGAAGTTTCAGGGCAATTTGTGAAAAATGTCGATTACTGTCTTGAATTAATGTCTTAACTGTTCCCAATTTCCGGATAAGCCTATCAAAAAAGAATTAATATGATAAAATCAGATGAGAATAAAATCAGGGAGCATAAAATGAATTCTAATACATATTTTTATCAATTTTTAGAGCCGCTTTCAAAGGAACTGGCATTGCTGGCCAAGGAACTGGAAAATAGTATTTTTTCTAGTCCAAGAACGATGCTGACACATTCACGGGTATTTATTGAAAATATTTTGCAGCAGGTGACTAAACAAGAGGGAATTTCTGAGGATGCCCGGACTGGTTTGAAAGAGAGGCTGGATTTGCTCAATGATCAGGGATATTTGATTCCTGAGATTCGAGATGCGCTGCACTTGGTTCGGAGACTGGGAAACCAGGCAGCGCATGACGCGCGGATGTTCCGCTATTCTGAAGCACTTTTATCATGGGAATCTTTGTACAGCATCGTCAAATGGTATGTCGAGGTGTACGGTCCCGTTGAAGTGGCGGTGCCTGAATATCAGGATCCTTCGCCCCAGGCAGAGAAGGTGTTCGATATGACAGAGCTTGAGATCAGGTTGAAGGGGTTAGAGGAGTTGTTGAAGAATCCACCCGTACAACTTGGTGAGACTCAGGCCATGGAAGAAGTGGCCGCGGCAGTTGCTGAGCCGATCGCAATTGAAGTTCAGGAGACACCGGGTTTTACACCAATCAGGACAATCACATACAAAGGAAAATCCCTTGAAATTCCTTATTTTCTGCGGGATGCATTCTTGTTGCCGCAGCGTTTTGATAAGTCTGAAACCTTTTTAATACGACTCGGTGCCGAGCAAGAGGCTCGAATCATGAGTGAGCTGCCAAGCAATCTTGAAGGTTTGCATAAAAATGTGAAACGTTACAGTGATAAAAACGATGAGCAGTTTTTCGAAGAGCTTGGAATTTTTATCGAAGAGGAGAAAGTACGAAGGAATTTGATACTGAAGCGCCAGGGTGAACTGTTTTTCTTTTACAAAGCGAATCACCTTGTCGTGACAGATGAGTTGAAAAAGGTTCAATTGACTGCTGAGGAATTCACGGGGATTCCCAGTTTGTTGAGGCAGTTGAATGAAGACCAGATTTACACCGTTGGTCAGCTGCCAATGGAGCTAGTCATTTTGGCTAAGTATGACAATGTCGGCGTTGGCACGGTTGAAAAACTGTATGAGCAGTTGAAGGCCAAAGTGGCTGAAAAATCAGGTCAACATGAGGGCGATTTTTCAACAGAGCGGAAAAGCTACAAAAAGTGGGATATGTTGTTTGTGAATGTAAAGCTTGGCGGCAGGGAGTCCACGATTGAGGGAAGCAGTGTGCCGGCAATTTTGAAGGAAGCATTGAAGTGGATGGAGGATAACCATCTTCCTCTGTATGATCTGGTTAGAGAGGGAATCATTCTCGGTTCAACCGATAACGGCAAACGTTATGCTATAGCCTTGCAGCCGATTCATCCGGACCAACGGCCATTCACACAGCTGCATACCTTTGAATCAAATATAACTGGAAACGTCTATTATTTGGAGACGAAAATCAATCCAAAATCTGGGCTTGAAACACTTGGGAAAATCCTTACACGGCTAGGTGCTGAGGTGGAGATTCCATTATTGAGTGGAGAATAGAAAGAGAAAATGCCGTGGCTTGGTGTATACCACGGCATTTTTGTGACTCGTTTACTTCCTCTTTTGCGCTTTCATCTTGTTCATTTCAAGTTCCGCAGCATATTCCTCCTGCGATTTCCCTTGCTTGAAACTCTCAGACTGGATTTTCTTGAACTTGTTATCGTTTTGGTTAGGCATGCCAACACCTCCTTTTAACATCAGTATTTTGTTCTAATGATGGAGGATTATTCTGTAATAAGGTCTCTGTCATATTTTCATGAACTCCGTTAAAACAACAAGTTAAATTTCTTATAATTCAATATAAACTTGCTATTCGGGAAATATTGAAAGCGCTTTACTTGTGAAACTATTCACAAGTATAATGATAGTGTAGATAAAACATAACTCATTTTCCGGGAGGAATTACAATGTTAGCTGACCTTATTTATGAATTCAAAAGCTGGTGGATTGGAGAATTGCCAAAGGTCGGACATGAGGAATTTAACAAAATTGAATCAAAGCATACTAGAGTTCATCACGATGAAGACATTTATGAAATTATTCGTGTGCATTAGATCGATCAATGGGAGCCTTCTTTTAAAAGGAGGCTCCTTATTTGTTTTTGCAGAAATAAAAGAGGCAACAGTTATTATGCGAAGTGTATACTACCAGTAACTTCATTATACTAAGCCCAATGATGATGAAATTATCATTAACAGTTTTAATTATTCAGGTAAGTAAAAATAGGGGCTTCATCATATTTTAACAACCCACGAAGCAGTGGGTTCTTCATCTAGAATTATAACTCGCTTTTCTTACTCCTCTTTTCGACTCTTTCTAGAATAGAAATCCCGATCACACCGACCCACACGAATACCAAAAACCAAAGAAAGTATTGGTCGATGAAACTTTTTCCTATCTTAAAAAAAGATAAAGTAATGGCTATGATTCCGATTGCACGTAAAATATTGAATATTCTTCTTAAATTTCGTTTCATATGATAATCTCCCCGAATCACTATTTCCATTATTATACATTATTTTCTTCTAATGGGTAAGTTTTTTCTATGTGAAATACTAATTTTGCAACCATTTTCGTTAGGAAAACTTTTTGCCTCAAGTTTAAGTCTTTACATAGGTCATTTTTTGATGTTACTATTCAACTAGTTAGTTGAATAGTTGAGTGTGGAGCGATATTAATGGAGCAAAGAGATTTCAAGGATTTTGTATATGGAGAATTTGCGCGGATTGGGAAAGCCATCTCCAGTCCAAAGCGAATCGAACTTTTGGATTTGTTGACACAAGGACCTAAGACGGTAGAAGCTTTGGCCACAAATACTAGCATGAGCATTGCAAATACCTCCAAGCATCTTCAGACCTTACTTGAGGCGAAGCTCGTCACTTTCTCGAAGGACAAAAACTATGTGATTTATCAGTTGGCGAGTCAACAGGTGTTAATGTTTGTACTGGCATTAAAGGGGACAGCAGAAGACCGCATTTCGGATATTAATATTCTGAGGGAAAGTCACATACTTCGAGATCAATCATTAAGTACGATTTCGTTTGAGGAGCTGGAAGAAAAATTAAATAGCGGCACTGTTACTTTATTGGATGTCAGGCCAGCTGACGAATTTAAGCATGGTCACTTGCCGCATGCCTTGTCAGTACCTATTTCTGAATTAGAGAGCCATCTTGACTCTCTGTCAAAGGATAAAGAAATTGTAGCATACTGCCGCGGACCCTATTGTGTCTATGCGACAGAAGCAGTGGAACGTTTAAAGGCCAGAGGATTCCGGGCAACTTTACTCGAAGCAGGTGTAAGTGAGTGGAAACAAATTCAACATTAGTGAGCAGGAACCGAGTTCTTCTGCCTTATAGGAGGTTAAATGAATGCAACCTAAAATAGGAATCAGGGAAAATAGGGTGCAATTTGTCCTGCTGGTCTTGACAAACCTTTTTGTCGGTTCGATGGTTGGGATTGAGCGCACGGTTCTTCCATTGTTAGGGGAGGAACAGTTCGGGTTGGCTTCTGCCAGCGCGGCACTCTCCTTTATTATCAGCTTTGGATTTTCCAAAGCGATCGTGAATTATTTTGCAGGCCAGATCGCTGACCGGCTTGGCAGAAAGAAAGTGTTGCTTTTAGGGTGGTCCATTGGTCTGTTTGTTCCGATTTTAATTATTTTTGCGCACGCCTGGTGGATGATCATAATGGCCAATATTCTCCTTGGCATTAATCAGGGCTTGGCATGGTCAATGACAGTAAATATGAAAATTGACATCTCAAAAGCTAACCAGCGCGGGACAGCTGTCGGAATGAATGAATTTGCCGGCTATTCTGGTGTAGCGATTATGGCGGCTGTTTCCGGATATATAGCCTCGTCCTATTCATTGAGACCGGAACCATTTTATATTGGAATCTTCATTGTCATTATCGGAATGTTGCTTTCCTTGATTGTGAGGGATACAAGTGAACATTTAAAGCTTCAGATTAAGAACAGTGGTGCTGGTGGTTTAGGGTCAGGTCGTTCAGCAAAAGAAGTTTTTGCACTCACTACCTGGGGGAACAAAAATCTTTCCACCATCAGCTTTGCTGGTCTCTCGACGAATCTAAAGGATGGCATGGCATGGGGCCTTTTCCCGATCTATTTTACTGCTGCTGGTTTATCGGTAGGGCAGATTGGAACGATTGTTGCAGTCTATCCAGCTGCATGGGGTATATTTCAACTTTTTACCGGAACATTAAGCGACAAGGTTGGAAGAAAAGTACTGATTACTTATGGCATGTGGACTCAAGCCGCAGCACTATGGTTGATTCTTGCTGCAAATCAATTTGGTTTATGGATCATCGGCGCACTTCTGCTGGGACTCGGTACTGCCATGGTATACCCAACACTGCAGGCGGCCATCAGTGATGTCGCCGAGCCGGATTGGCGCGCTTCTTCGATGGGAGTTTATCGCTTTTGGAGAGACAGCGGCTATGCATTCGGTGCATTAATGGCTGGAATCATTGCGGATTTGCTGGGTGTCAATTGGGCAATCGGATTGGTTGCTCTGCTGCCATTCACTGCAGGCCTGCTGGCAATAGTACGATTAAAAGAAACGATGAAAAAAGCGGCATAATTAGGTGAAGGAGTGACATGGAACAGGTGCAATATTTCTTAAATAACTGGGAATTATCGCAGTGAATTTCCAATTCGCAATAAAAAAGAAAAAGTCGCTATAAAAAGAAAAAAGTCGCTATAAAATCATAATTCTCGCTATATAAATGATTTTTTCGCTATATAAATATTTGTGGGCATTATTTTTATTTATAACCGGCGTTGAAAAAGCTTGCCAGGACATAAAAACCATCCCTTTTCCTTAATTATTTCTCGGGAAAGCGCAGGATTTGACTTTATTTTCGCTGTTTGTCGAGTTTTGGGCTATTTTAGGATTAGTAAATATACGTATCTACCTCCAGCTGATCACCGCTGGAGGTTTTTCTTTACAACATCAGCGAGAAGATTTTGCTTATTTCTGTCGATAGAAAAAATGAGTATTTTCCTAGACAGAAGTTAAATTTTTTGTTTAAGTTTTCAGTATAGATAGAAATTTCTAAAAGAATAGGGGTTGAGGAATTGATTCAGTTTAAGAAGCCAGATGTTGAGAATTTTTATCGTACGTTTAATGTTCAAGCTTTTACAGTAAGCCCTGATGAAAAACAATTGGTGTTCAGTACAAATTTAACAGGCAAGTATAATCTATGGGCAATGGATTTGCCGAACCAGTACCCGTATCCGCTGACGTTCATTGATCAAACTTGCCAGGCATTGCGCTATTCGAATGAAGGCGAGTTTTTGGTTGTTGGTTTTGACCAGGATGGCGATGAAAACGGGCAGCTTTATGCGCTTCCACCTGCAGGGGGCGAAATGGTGCCACTCCGTACGGCTGAAGGCCACCGCCATATGCTTCCGTTTTTATCAAAGGATGACCAGCGTCTCTACTATACTTCAACAAAAGGCAACCAGACCTACCTGAACATTTACCGTTATGATATTGAAAATGATGTGGAAGACATTGTGGTTGAGGGTGAAGGTGCTGCGTGTTTCTTAGTGGCTGTTGACGAAGACGAGAACCATTTTGCCTATATCAAGCAATATGCAAATACATACGCGCCGGGCTTTATTTTTCAGAATGGGCAATCGTATTCCCTGACTCCGGAAACGGATGAGCAATTTACTGTGGGTGAGGGAGTATTCGTTGGGAACGAGTACTATTTTGTCACAACTTTTGGTGAGGATTTTGATTATCTGGCAAAGTTCAATCTAGAGAGCCATGAATTTTCAAAGGTCCTTTCTATTGAAAAAGAAGAATTTGGTGCGATTCGATATGATGAGAGTTCCAATAGCCTTTATTTTGTTACATCAAAGGGTGTGGAAGATTATTTGTATCGATACAGTCTTGCTGACGGATCGTATGAAAATATGAATCTTCCTGCTTCGATCATCCAGGGCGGTACGGTTGCCAAAAGCGGTAATGTGTATATCTTAGCTGGGTCAGCGACAAAGCCAAACAATATATACATGATGGAAACGGGTAGTGATGAATGGAAGCAACTGACCAACCTTGCTGTTCCAGGTGTGAAGGAAGAAGACCTTGTAACTCCTAAAGTGATCACCTATCCATCCTATGATGGACTTGCAATGGAAGCATTATTTTTCAAAGCGAATGAGGACGTAAACAATGGCCACGTCATCCTTTGGCCGCATGGGGGGCCACAGGCAGCTGAAAGGAAATTTTTCCGGTCGATGTTCCAGTTCCTTGTCAACAGAGGATACAGTATTTTCGCACCGAATTTCCGCGGTTCAACCGGTTATGGACTGGCCTTCACAAAGATGGTCGAGGGAAATTGGGGAGAAGGACCACGCCTGGATAATATCGCCGGACTTGAATATCTTTACGAGAACGGATTTGCTGACAGAAATAAGACATTATTGATGGGTGGAAGTTTCGGCGGATATATGGCACTTCTGTTGCACGGACGCCATCCGGAATATTTCAAAGCTGTTGTTGATATCTTCGGGCCGTCGAACCTGTTCTCATTCATCGAATCAGTCCCAGAGCACTGGAAGCCAATAATGAACCAATGGGTAGGCGACCCGGTCAAGGACTTCGATAAATTGACAGAGTTCTCACCAATCACTTATCTGGACACCATGACAAAACCTATGCTAATCATTCAGGGCGCAAACGACCCTCGTGTTGTTAAGCAGGAATCCGACCAGATTGTTAAAGCACTTCAGGAAAAAGGCCGTGAAGTCAAATATCTCGTGCTGGAAGATGAAGGACATGGATTCTCAAAAAAAGAGAATGAAATCCTCGTGAACCGGACGATTCTTGAATTTTTTGATCAGTTTGTTGGGGAAAAGGTATTGGCGGAATAAGCTAGGAGAGAAGCTCGGAGTAAGCTATTCTTTTCTGATAAATAATGTTTAAGTAAATGGCGTGGGAATTTTCCACGCTTTTTTTTACTTGTGGAAGGGTTATCTGATTAGCATTGGAATTTTATGTTAAAATGTTAATGATAATATTTTTAGTTTAGAAAAGTAATTAATACAGATTTTTTTAAAAGGGGATTTATTGATGGGAATACCCAAAGTCGTGGATACAATTTTAACTGAATATATAAATCTATTTAATAAACATTTTCCTGGAACGATCGAAGGGTTATATGTACACGGTTCAATTGCCCTAAATGCATACGTCGAAGATTCAAGCGACATCGATTTTATCACAGTGACCAAAAGGCGTTTTACAGAAGAGGATTCAAAAGCTTTAACTTTTATACATACAACAATTGCAGATAAGTATCAAAAGCCGGAAATGGACGGAGTCTATGTACTTCCCGAGGATTTAGGAAAACTCCAAAATGAGGATAAATACGCCTATTATAACAATGGTGAACTTAGGTTCGGTGATTACTTTAATTTTAATCCGATAACCTGGTGGGTGTTAAAAAGAAATGGAATCACCATTTTAGGGGATGAGCTAGAAAATTTTCATTTTGACGTTCAACCTCAACAGTTATCTTCGTATGTACTTGGGAACATGAATACTTATTGGACAAATAGGATTAAAATGGCTGAAGCTTCAATGGACCAACTGGTAAATCTACCGAGCGAAAAAATAGATTTTGAAATAGAGTGGACTGTATTAGGGTTACTGCGCCAGCTCTATACGATAAAGGAATATGACGTTGTATCCAAGTTGGACGCTGGTGAGTATGGTTTAACCCAATCGCCAGTGGAATGGCACAATATAATAAAGGAAGCTATTAATATACGTAAAGGTATAAAGACAGAGATTTTTAGCACAGAGTTAGAGAAATTGGATCAAACAATAAGATTCTCAAAATTTCTCATTAAATACTGTAATAACAGCTTAGTCAAAAGTTAATGCCACTTTTAAAACATGGCATCGAAAAAACTTTTTCTGTATGCGTATAATTTCCCATGTCCCATTCGTTATACATAGTGAATGAATTAAAAGGAGGTACCTATGGGAAAATCAGACGAGAATAACATGTTAACCTTTACTGAGAAAAATCGGGAATTAAAGGTTGAGTTCAATCAAATGATTGAGGCATATAGAGAAGGGTTATGGAGGTATTGTCGCTATTTAACAGGATCACCGTGGGATGGCGAAGATCTCTTCCAGGAAACGATGGTCAAAGCATTTGGAAGTATCTATCAACGCTGGCATCCTACTAATCCAAAGTCTTATCTTTATAGAATAGCTACAACTACATGGATTGATCATTGCCGTAAACAAAAGCGTATTGTAGGCCATCTGGAAGAAAAGGATGTTGAGGTAGAATATAATACCGAAAGCTTTGATGCAGAAGAGGCTATAGAGTATCTATTAGCATTATTTAATCCACGTCAAATCGCGGTATTTCTCCTAAAAGAAGTTTTTACATTTACCGCAAATGAAGTCGCAGGGATGGTTAAAACAACACCAGGTGCTGTATATGCAACCGTAAGGAGAATGTACAAGCAACTGTCAGACAATCCTATTCAAGAAAAAACTAATCGTTTTCCTTCCTTAGATAAACCAGATAATAACACAATAATACAATCTTATTTAAAAGCATTAAATGAGGGAGACGTTGATAAAGTGTTAGAACTCATGAGTGAACAAGCACAAAATGAGGCTCCACTGGGATTTCAAGAATTTTCAAAACAAGAAATGCGATCTGGTTCTATGCGTTATGGACTTCCTGGCTTCCGAGCAGAGGAGCATTTGCTTTGGGGTAGAAATGTTATAGTGGTTTTTTCTGAAGCAGAAGATGGGACTAGGATGATTCATGATATACAGTATCAAGAGGTAGAGAACGATAAAATTGTGCTTCACAGAAGTTTTTATTTCTGCAAAGAATTTATATTTGCTGCCGCAGAAGAACTGAATGTTCCACCTCAATTAGAGAAACCTGTAGTCGATTGGAGACCTAAACCGAAAGTTGATAAATAAACATCTCTTTCTTTTATACAAATATTGTATAAATGGCTGTACCCGATTTGGAGGGTTAATATTGGAGTTCAGGACGGAAAGATTATTAATTAGACCTTTTAACAGTGAAGACTTGCAAGATGTTTTTGCCATTTATAAGGATGAGGATACATGTAAGTATCTTTTACATGATTAGTGGACAGAGGAAAATAAGTGGGAGAAATTTGATAAAAAATTAAAAAATAATACACTCACAAAAGGAACAATGTTAAGTTTAGCAGTAGTCAATGAAACTAAAGTAATTGGTGATTTATCTGTATGGTATACAAGTATGAAAGATTCGGTTGAGATTGGATATTGTTTTGCTAGTGAAGTCTCAGGAAAAGGCTATGCAACAGAAGCGGTGAGCAGCTTAGTCAGGTGGCTATTCAGTGAGTTTCAAGTGCATCGTATACAAGCCACTCTTGACGCAAGAAATAATTCATCCCAAAAATTATGTGAACGAATAGGGATGAGAAAAGAAGCTCATTTCAAAAAAGATTTTTGGAATAAGGGTGAATGGACCGATAGCATGGTGTATGGAATGTTGTTTTCAGATTTGAATTAGTAGAAATGTGTTAGAATTTTTTACGGCAGCATTCTTCCTATACACTCAATAATGAAGTAATGACAAGATGGCGTGATCAAACTGATGTCAGTTTGCACGTCATTTTTGTACCTCATTGAGCTCATCGAGTTTTGAAAAACCTTAAAATTAATATAGATGTGCTCCTTGGATATATAGGTAATTATGTTAAAATTGTATAAAATTTCATGTGAGTGAGCCAGGGAGGATAAGAGAATGTATAGTATCGAAGAGAGAAAAAGTTATTTTGATCGCACTATAAGAGAATTGGTATCTTCAAATTTAGTTGAGGGCATTGTTCAAATTGGCTCGGGAGTAATTGGGTATAACGATGAATACTCTGATATTGATTTAATGGTTGCTACAGACGAAATCGCAGACGCTGAAATCACGAGAGATTTTGTTCGTGAAACACTCTGCGACTTTGGTCCTATATATATTAAAAATAAGCAGTTCAGCAAAGATATTTTCCTGGTGATCGCAATCATGCATAACGGACTGGAATTTAACATTTCGATTGTTCCAAGAGAATTTTTATCGGTAAAATCACAGTTGTGGAAGGTGCTTGTCGATAAAACAGGATTGGTAACCGAGAAAATGAATGCGGAAAATGATCGTTTTTTAAGCAAACAAGTCAAATATAATGTAGGAATTGATGTACCGTTTGAGTTCTTTTATTGCGCGCGTTCTTTAGACAAAGAATTGAAGCGGAATAACCTCGTTTATGCACTGAAAATGCTAGAGGAAATGAGGGATTTGACCTTAATTGTACAGGCATTAAATGAAGATAAAAAACTTCATCAATTTAAGGCTTACAGCAGCTTGGACCCGAAATTCATAGAGAGTTATTTATCAACCTTTTCGGGAGAACCAACTGTTGAAAATATCAGGTCTTCCTCGGAAAAACTAACAAAGTTATTTATTAACACGGTGGAACAAAGTTTGATTTTTTCTATGGACTCAGTATTAGATGGTCTTTTACAAGTTCAATTTACGTAAACGCTCGGATATCCGGGCGTTTTTATTTTGAATGGAAATTTTTAAAAGAGTAATGGACACTTAAATAGGGAAAACAAACTCTGGAATCAAAAGAGGAGGTTTTTAAAAATGGCAAAAGTACTGGCAGTATTATCAAGTGGATATAAAGATGAAAAAAATAATTATGAAACTGGCTGGTGGGGTGAGGAATTATTCGCTCCGATGCAGATTCTGGAGGAAGCGGGACATCAGGTTGACATGGCATCCCCGCTTGGAGGCAAGCCTCAAATAGATAAGGTGAGTATAAGTAAGGATTATGATCCAAAAGGCATTTATAAAGAACTTTACGAATCTGGCAAAGCGGATCATACGATGAAGCTTTCTGATGTGAATCCAGATGAATATGATGTTGTGCTTGTGGTCGGCGGGCATGGTGCAATGTATGACCTTGCAAAGAATGAAGACTTGCATAATATCATGAACAAAATCCAAGATGCGGGCGGGATTGTTGCAGCAGAATGCCATGGTCCGGCACCACTTGTATTCGCCAAGCGTCCTAATGGGGAAAGCTTCATTGCAGCCAAAAAAGTAACCGGTTATCCAGACGAAATGGAGCCAGAAGGTTTATTGGACATCCTGCCTTTCAGTTTGGAACAGGAAATGAGAAAAATAAGCGAATATGACCAGGGTGACCTGGAAAAAACAGGGCATGCTGTATGGGCAGACGAGCAACTCGTTACAAGCCGCGATCCGTTTTCTTCAAAGTTGATGGGAGAAGAGCTAGTCAAGGCACTTGAAAAGAGAAAGAAATAACAGAATTTTTTAATGAAGAAATCGGCAAACTGTTACAAAAGGAGTGGATTGGAAAAATGGGAAATGAAAATAAAGTGGCCATAATCACTGGTGGCGGCAGTGGGCTAGGCCAGGCAACCGCCCTTAGGTTAGCTGAGGAAAAAGTAAATATTGCAGTCGTTGATATCAGTGAAAAAGGCGGGAACGAAACAGTCGAAATGCTAAAAGAGCGCGGTGTGGAAGCGATTTTCATCAAGGCTGATGTCTCTAAGCAAGAAGACGTGAAAAGATATGTCGATCAAACGGTTGAAACTTTCGGCAAGATCGATTACTTCTTTAATAATGCAGGAATTTCGGGAAGCGGTTCGTATTTTCTGGACTCTTCTATCGAAGAAATTCAGCAGATCGTCGGAATTAATCTTTTAGGAGCCCTTTATGGTGTCCGTTATGTTGGCGAGGTGATGTTAAAGAATGGCGGAGGGTCCATTGTAAACACTTCTTCAAGTGCAGGGGTGATTGGGCAGGACTCTGTTGTTACCTATTCTGCTACAAAGCATGGAATAGTTGGATTAACAAAGAGCATGGTCGCAGAGTACGGAAAAGATGGTCTGCGAGTGAATGCAATTGCCCCTGGGCCAACCGAGACTCCAATGGTCAAGGATTTTTATGAAGCAAATCCAGCCATGAAGGAAAATGCAACAAAAGGAATTCCGCAAAGACGTCTCGGCACGCCGGAAGAAGTTGCCGAACTGGTCACATTCCTGCTCACATCCAAAGCTGAGTATATCAATGGCGAAGTAATCAGGATTGATGGCGGGTTTACGAACACAAAATAATGAGGAAGCCGGGGGAAGGAATGTCTTTCCCGGCTTATTTTAGTTGCAGTTTACAAAACTCAACCCCCACATTATGTGGGGGCTTTGCTAACCGGTATAAACCCCTTCGCAGGTATTTGCCTTTGGTTCATAATAACAATGCTGTTTAAACTGTCCAGAAAAAGGCTGGTCATACCAAGTCGGCGGACATGGCGCGTACGGATTGAAATACCAGAGAGCAAACTTGGAAGGATGTTGACGCCAATAATCCAATGTTTGCTTTGCCAATCTTTTTTCAACACTCCTTGCTCTGTTATAAAAGACATTTCCCTTTTGCACAGCCTCAAACGAATAATTCCCACCCTGGATCTGGAAAATCACAGACCGGATAGAGCGTAAATCTTTAAAGTCAAGACAATTGGATACCAACCGATTGACAACGACATTGCCCACCATCAGCATTCCCAGCTGACCCTCACCCTCGGCTTCCGCCCTCATCATCCTTGCCACCAATGCAACATCACTGTCCGTATACTTGACCCTTGGCATTTTGATCACCTCTACAGAAATTATATTAGGAACAGCCTGTCATAATGTTAAAGGGTTCAGGATAGAAGGATAAATGGAATAAAAGAGGCATTTTATGTTGAGTTGCAGCAAGGCAGCAAATGACCCTTTGGTATTAGAATCTTTATGGTCTTAAGTCAGGCGAACATGTGACTGTAAAAAAAGAAAAAGAAATACTGTAACAGGCAAAACCGAGCTGCGACCGAAAATGGAGAAGTGAAGGAATACGGTCGGAGAAACTGTCGGGTTGCGACCGAAAAAGAAGAATAGAGGAAATACGGTTGGAGAAACTGCAGTGCTGTGACCGAAAATGAAGAATTGAAGGATATATGGTCCGAGCTTAACCAAAGCTGCGCCCAAAATTAGAGAGGTGAAAGAAGTACGGTCGCAGACAAAGCAAGGCTGCGACCGAAAAAGAAGAATAGAGGAAATACGATTGGAGAAACTGCAGTGCTGTGACCGAAAATGAAGAAGTGAAGGATATACGATCGGAGCTTAACCAAAGCTGCGCCCAAAATTAGAGAGGTGAAAGAAATACGGTCGCAGACAAAGCAAGGTTGCGACCGAAAATGAAAAATGGAAGAAATTACGGTCGCAGCCAGAGCCGAGCCTCGATCGAAATTGAAGTAGTAAAGGAATTACGGGTCACAAATAAAACCAAGCTAGCTGAACCACTTTTTGCAACAGTATTTATGCTTCTATTGAAGACCAAGTGAACTGTAAGCCACCTACAGCTGATATACGTAAAAATCACAAATCCCTGTCACTCAACCTCTTCATCTTTAAAAAGGGCAGGGTTTGCGGAGTTATTCAAGCTTTGTGTTGATGCCCAGAGGTTCCCTAGGAATCTCGGCATCATTTGCTGGGATGGCAGTCTGCCGTATCGTGTGAAATAAATGAATAGTTTCAAATAAGTGCGTGCATTACCTTTAAGGTGGATTTCTTTTGCGTAAAATTCGTTCTCTGTGACAGTCGCGAATGAGCGAGTTTCAAAGCCGGAGATGAAGCGAGTTCTTTCTCCTTTGTATTCATTCTCAATGAAATGAATTTTCTTTATGATCGTCGGGTCATCGGTGCCATCGTAATTGGCAAGCCGGGCCTGGTTAAAGGCAGAAACGGTATCAAGATCATCCACAAGTGATAACACATGGCCGTATGCTTTATCATGTCCCTCATAAAATGGTCTAATCTCCAGTTTTTCCATTATATCAACAAGTTCAAGATGCTCGTCTTTTAAATAGGGTGGACGAAAAATCTGCCTGGAGAGCTTCAATTCGTCTAGCGTATTGCATTCCATTGAACTGAAAAAGTACCATTGTCCCTGGTCATCGAGACAAACATCATAGGTTTGTCCGTCTTTTTTTAGAAGGTAATTCCTAAAGCGATTCTCTGTATCAAAAGTAAAATCCCGCTCCGAATCTTTTCCTGGCATGAATCCAAATGGTGCCTCGATTGGGACAGCGATTTCTGAGTATAACTTATTCTTCACTCTCAAACACACCTTTGCTTAGTAATCATACAATCAGATTACCCAATCACCTTCGGGGGAACACATTTAATTTCAATATTAGATACTCATAACGGAAAGGAAATGGTAATATTTAACTAAGTATCTTGGTTTTAAAGAAAGGGCGATAGCGTGAAAAAAATAGCGATGATTTTTATTCTTTTTATGGGTTCAGGCTGCCAGAAGGACGAACAAACTCTGCCTGAAATAAAAGAGATACCGCAAGATTATATTCAGTCGGAGGATGATGTGGTCGACATCCAAGGCGAGATGACAAACCTTGAAGTATTTTACTCTTTTTTGAATCGTGTCAAGCAAGGACAAAAAAGCGAAATCAGGGTAGTCACCCATACCACAGAGGGAGCCCCTATGCTACATGATTTGGTTTTTGACGGTGAAAACATTCAATCAACCTATGATTCTACAAGGGATGGATTCGGATATGGAAGTATTGAACAGTCCACATGCGAAAGGGTTGTTGAAAAAGTGCTAGGAGATCAAACTGAGTATGTGCTAGAAGGCTGTAACAACGGTGATGGAGAAAAAACGGTTCTCCTTGTCGAAAAAAAATAAAAAGCCTGGACACCCAAGCTTTCTGAAAGAGGGGCGCTGGATGAAAAGATTAGTTGTCATAACAGTTGGCAAAACCCATAGTGGTAAAACAACTTTTGCAAGGGATCTTGAGAAAGAGCTGTATCACTCCATTGTAATGGACCAGGACAGTCATGCCGAATTTATTAATACATATTATAAAAAACTCCAGCCGAAAGATGGCCCCAATACACTCAAACATGCAATTTCAAAACTGATTGTTCAATATACAATTGAGCACACGAATCATCATCTTATCATATGCAATTCTAATCGCAGTCGAAAAGGCCGGTCTTACCTGCTTGAAGAATTGTTTCCGCCAAGAAGTTTCACTCGCATCCTGGTCCACTTTGATATCCCAGACAATATTCTCGAAGAACGTATAGCACTAAGTCGACGCAGTAAAGATATTTTCCGCGGAAACTATTCCAGTTTTATGGACGTATTAGATAACCAGCGGGAAGATTCTTTAAAGGAGGATGTCATCGATCCAACGAAAGATGAAGCAGACTTTTTATATGTGATAAAAGATAGCAAAGATACCCAGACTGTTATTCAGAAAATTTTACATATTGCCAAAAGTGCGGGGGAGTACTTATGAAGAAAATTCTCATCTTTATGTTTCTCTTTTTACTGTCGGGTTGCGGCCCCCGATTGGATGGGAATGCTGAATTAGCTAAACAATATCTTGAAGATAAAGGGTACTCCATTAAGTCATATGAGGGGAAGCAATCATTCACTTTCCAAAAGGAGGATTTACTGAATAAACCTTACGATATGGTGTGGGCGGTCCAGCGAGTGAAACCGGATCCTTATATCGGAAAGGAAATAACACAGGAAGTATTCATTGTTAAGAATCATCCACTTGGCAAAATTTACGGACCTCAAATCGGTTTTTCCAGCAAAGTTGAAATACGTGTTTTTATTTTTAACGATGAAATTAGCGGTGGAACATCTTTTCCCATTGGAAAAGGTATAGCGGGGTCGCCATATTCTCTTGATGGACTTACAGTTGAAGAGTTTCTGGATGAGGAGTATGGAGAATGGCGGGCGAAGTGGGATGAAAAGTATGGGGACTAGTGAAAATAAGTGTTAGATCTCGTAAGTAGTTCTGGTGCTTTGAAGAAAGCAATTAGGATTAGTGTGGCGAAATAGGCTCAATTGATTTTCAACTTAAACAAAGCAGAAGAATAAATTAAACATTCTTCTGCTTTTTGTTTTGTTATTACTATTTCAAAATTAACTGTTGTAAAAAGAACTTTTCAATACTAAAACGTGTACCGGGAACTCATTATCTAGAAATATACCAAATCGAATCAAATATGATATATTACAATTATCAGAAAATTTAAAAGGTAAATGAGTGGGGGAAAGAAACGTGGATTTCGATGTAATTGTTGTCGGAGCAGGACTTGCCGGTCTTGTAGCTACAGCTGAAATGGCTGATGCGGGTAAAAAGGTCTTGCTTTTGGATCAGGAGCCGGAAGCGTCAATGGGTGGCCAGGCATTCTGGTCGTTTGGCGGATTGTTCCTGATTGATTCACCAGAACAGCGGCGGATGGGAATAAAAGATTCTAAGGAACTCGCATGGCAGGACTGGCTGGGAACCGCGGGGTTTGACCGGGAAGAAAATGAGGATTATTGGGGCAGAAAATGGGCTGAAGCCTACGTTGATTTTGCTGCGGGGGAAAAACGAGCCTGGTTAAAAGAAATGGGTGTCCGATTCTTCCCGGTTGTTGGCTGGGCGGAACGAGGCGGTTATCTCGCTGATGGACATGGAAACTCTGTGCCACGGTTTCATATCGTCTGGGGAACCGGTCCTGGCATTGTTGCCCCATTTGAACGTAGGGTTCGTGAACATATTAAAAACGGACTAGTAAAGTTTCTTCCACGCCACAGGGTAGATCAGCTTATCACAAATAGTGGGGCGGTTGTTGGGGTTAGCGGTTCCGTTCTTGTACAAAGTACAGCAGCTCGCGGAGAGGATAGCAGCAGGGAAGTAGTCGGCAGCTTTGAATATCGATCCCAGGCGGTACTGGTGACAAGCGGAGGGATTGGCGGCAACCTTGACTTGGTGCGTAAAAACTGGCCAAGCCGGCTTGGCGAACCTCCCAAGGAAATGGTTATAGGTGTACCTGCCCATGTTGACGGCAGGATGCTGGCAATTACGGAGGAAGCAGGAGGGCGCATCGTGAACCGCGATCGCATGTGGCACTACACTGAAGGACTTAAGAATTGGAATCCTATATGGAGCAACCATGGAATACGAATCCTTCCTGGACCATCCTCCATCTGGCTCGATGCGACAGGAAAACGGTTCCAGGCACCAAATTTTCCGGGTTTTGATACATTAGGAACCCTTGATGCAATCAAAAAGACTGGCTATGATTATTCCTGGTTTATTCTGACGCACAAGATTATTGAAAAGGAATTTGCGCTTTCAGGCTCAGAACAAAATCCTGATCTAACAGGAAAAAGCATTCGTAAAGTAATTGGAAGGGCGTTACAAAGTGTTCCAGCTCCAGTAAAAGCTTTTATGGAAAAAGGCGAAGATTTTATTGTTGCCGATAATTTGGCCGACCTAGTTTCAGGCATGAATAAACTAACAGGCGAAAACCTGTTGAATATGGAACATATTAAAGTACAAATTGAAGCAAGAGACCGTGAAATCGATAATACATTTACAAAGGACCTGCAAATAACCTCTATGCGCGGCGCGCGTAATTACCTTGGTGATAAATTAATCCGGGCGGCATCACCGCACAAACTCCTGGATCCCAAAAACGGCCCTTTAATTGCAGTCCGTTTGAATATCCTCAGCAGGAAAACCTTGGGAGGCTTACAAACAGATT
The DNA here is from genome assembly GCF_018613355.1 of Bacillus sp. ISL-35. Taxonomy (NCBI): domain Bacteria; kingdom Bacillati; phylum Bacillota; class Bacilli; order Caryophanales; family Bacillaceae; genus Bacillus; species Bacillus sp. ISL-35. The sequence continues at coordinate 165,992 of NZ_JAGGQK010000006.1, forward strand.
TATCGGGAAAAGTCTTGAATTCTTCTGGAGATCCAATTCAAGGATTGTATGCTGCGGGTGAAGTTTCCGGATTTGGCGGCGGGGGAGTACATGGATATCGCTCACTTGAAGGAACTTTTTTGGGCGGCTGCCTTTTTACAGGCCGCGTAGCAGGTAGAGCGATTGCGTCAGAATTATAGTAACATCATATTTTAGGAATAAATAATCATAGTTTGTTCAAGAAATAAAACCTTTGTATGTCTGAACAAAAAGAGAACGCCAGGAGATTAAAGTCCTAGCGTTCTTTGGTTTGCTATTTGCATCGGTATGTTATCACTAATATTTTTGATCATTTCTCCAATTTTAATGAAATTCACTTTATCTCATCCAAAATTCATATGCTGATATCGCCCTCGAATAATTTGATAGATTCCGTATAATATCAGCCCAATGGCAACGATTGCGAGCATCACTTGGCCAAATGGCTGGTTTGCCAGCTCGGTTAAGGCACCGCCGAGTCCTTTGGATTCGTTTGGATTATTGGTGTATGCCGTACGGATGAAGAAAAATCCGACCATGCTCAGGACAATCCCTCTGGATATTAGCCCGATTTTGCCTGACACAACAGCAATTTTGCGTTCTTTATCATCCATTTCGTAGGTCTTGAATTTCGACATGAATTTTTCTTTTGTCCCGCTATACAGTTCATAAACTCCATAGCCAATAATAATCGCTCCTACTATGCCAACCAGCCATTCGCCAAATGGCTGTTCCATTAACTTTGCGGAAATCGCTTTCTCTGAATTGTCTCCGCCAGCGGAACCGGTGTTGCTGGCTAATTTGATTGCGCCGTAAGCTAGATTCGCATAAATCAACCCACTAATAAAATATCCTGTCCTTTTGACCAGCCCTTTAGGATCAGTCCCTTCATTTTCAGGGTCCTTTATCGCGATAATAAACTCCCATAAAATATAACCGATCAGGCCAATTCCAATAAACCATAGTGCAATTTCACCAAATGGGATTGCAGCGATTGATTGCAAGGCTCCCGATGTTCCCGTTGTATCTCCTTTTGGTCCAAATGCGGCCAGTGCAGCAAGTACTCCAACCATCCCATAAACTAGCCCCTTGGCAACAAAGCCGAAACGCCCAAATCGGCGCACCCACGGTTTCATTTCTCTAACTTTATTTCTAACTTCTGCAGTCGACGGTGAATTCATATAACGAACACTTCCTCTATTATTCTCTTATTACTTAAAATGTTCCCCCTTTAGGTTAAAAGGAAACCAGCGGCACTGTGGAATGGTTTACCTGAATTGTTTAGTCGCTGGTATGTAAAAGCAAATTGTTTTATTTTTTACAGTGAGGGAAAAAGAAAGCTAAATCCAGTAATTTAAGGAGGTATTCAAATGCCTTACAAATCTCTAAAAGAACTGCCAGATTCAGTGAAAGATAACCTGCCGCACCACGCGCAGGAAATCTTCAAGGAAGCTTTCAATTCAGCTTCAGAGCAATATGATGAAGAAGAAACAGCCTTTAAAGTCGCCTGGAGCGCGGTGAAAAATGATTATGAGAAGAATGATGATGGTGATTGGGTGAAGAAAGAAGAGGATTAGAAGTGACAAGTTCACTCAAATATATTAATCTATTGGGCAAAACTTGAATAGATAAGTTGGCGTATGCACTGGCATACGTCATTTTTTTATGGAAAAATCTGCTGATTTAATTATACTGAGGTAGTGAGAGGAGTTTTTTTATGTACAAAATCATGCTTATAGAGGATGACCCTCAGCTGTGTGAACTGATTAAGGAGAATTTGGAGCGATATGGCTATGAGGTATTGCTTCCTCAACATTTTGCCCGTATAGAAGAAGAGTTTTTGACGATCAAACCTGACTTGGTTTTATTGGATATTAATCTTCCATACTATGATGGTTATTTTTTATGCAGGAGTATCAGACAAAAATCGACTGTGCCCATTCTGATGATTTCGGCGCGCAGTCAGGAGATGGATCAAATTTTGGCGATTGAAATGGGAGCGGATGATTTTATCACAAAGCCATTTACATTCGATATGCTCCATTCCAAGGTCAAAGCGACCATTCGCAGAGTGTATGGGGAATATGCTGTCATTGACGAGAAAAACACATGTGTCGGTCGGCTTTGCCTGGTGGAGAAAACAATGACACTTGAATATAAGGAAATGAAGGTCGAGCTTTCCAAAAACATTTTTAAGCTGCTGAAAAAATTGATGGAGAATGAGAGTTCCTTTGTCTCCAGGGAAGAGTTGATTGAAGAAGTTTGGGATTCTGTTCGGTTTGTCGATGACAATACGTTAACCGTCAATATGACAAGAATCAAACAAACACTGTCAGAACTCGGCTTGAAGGATTTGATTAAAAGCAAAAGAGGAGTTGGATATATGCTTAAGTATCCAGCGGGTGAATGAAATGGTGAAAACTTTTTTAAAAGACCGGCTTCTCTTGATCCTGATATACATAATAAATCTAGTTAGTATACTATCGTTTTTTTATCTCAGTGTTCCGGAGGATACCGAGTTTCTCTATCCTTCGATGATTGGTCTTTTTTTACTGATTATTTATTTGACTATTGACTGGCTGCGATTTTATCCAGGGAACCGGGCTGTTGCCCGACAGTTAAGAAATGAAGATGAGGAAATCGTCGCCCATACGGAAGAACAGAAGGCATTTAAAAAGTTATTGGAAAAGACTGTGAGTGAGCACTCTAAAAAGTATAATGACCTAAAAGAACAAAATAAAGAGAGATATTATTTTCTTTCACACTGGATGCATCATTTAAAAACACCCGTTTCGGTGATTGAGTTGATAATCAGTAAAGAGAGAAAATCAGATGTACTCGATAAAATTCAAAATGAAAACAAACGGCTCCATTCCTCGATTGAACAAGGTCTGACGATGATCCGGATGGACAACTTTGAAAACGACTTTGAACTTAAGTCTGTTGACTTACTCGCCTCACTGCGCAAATTGATTAATGCGCGGAAAAGAGAATGGATTTACCAGAGCATTTTTCCATCAATCGAATTCGACGAGGAAGATGCGTTTATTATCACTGATCCAAAATGGAACGAGATCATGATTGAGCAGATTATTTCAAATGCGATCAAGTATTCCGGGCAGAAGGCCGGGAACACGAAGTTGGTTTTCCGGATAGAGAAACAGATAGAACATGTTCGGCTATCGATTATAGACGAGGGTGTCGGAATCCCAGATTATGATTTGGAGCGAGTCTTCCAGCCATTTTTCACGGGAGAAAACGGAAGAAAGCATCCAGATTCAACTGGAATCGGCTTATACCTTAGTAAAAATATCGCCGACCGATTAGGGGCAACCATTGAAATCCAGTCAACGCAGGATGAAGGAACCACCGTCAAAATCCAATGGTTGGCTGGCAAGAAACAAAATAGGCTTTGAATACCTTACAAAACTGTAAGGTATTTTTTAGCATCATCGATGGCTGTGGCCATTTGGGCGGATTATCATCAGGTTACAGGGATTTGGGATAAACTGATTCGGACAGAAACAATGATTAGTTTAAGGCCGAGGTAGTTTGACTCTAGATTTACCTTAATGGGGGGAAAAGAAATGCCTATTTTAGAAGCAAATACGATTGTAAAAGTGTACGGCGGTTCGAGTGTTGAAGGATCAACCAGAGCTCTTGACGGCGTCAGCCTTGCTGTGAACCAAGGAGAGTTTGTTGCCATCATGGGGCCGTCGGGCAGCGGTAAAACCACTTTGCTGAATATACTTAGCGGGATTGATAAACCCACATCAGGCGTGGTGTCCATTGCAGGTAAGGAATTAAGCAACATGTCTGGAGATGAGCTTGCGTTATTTCGCCGCAGGCAGCTTGGCTTTGTGTTCCAGGAGTTCAATCTGCTGGATAGTTTGACAGTTAAAGAGAATATCATGCTGCCAATGGTGCTTGAAAAGAAGTCAACAGCTGAAATGGAAACTAAAGCAAAGAGTCTGGCAGATCTTTTCGATATTCAATCGACATTGAATAAATATCCATACCAGATCTCGGGCGGGCAGCAGCAGCGAACAGCGGTGAGCCGGGCCCTTACGAATGAGCCAGCAATCATTTTTGCGGATGAACCGACGGGAAATCTTGATTCTAAAGCCTCCGCGGTAATCATGGAATCTTTTGAAAAAATTGTTGCAGAACTTGCGACGACCGTCTTGCTTGTGACGCATGATGTATTCGCAGCCAGCTACTGTCAAAAGGTTGTTTTTATCAAAGACGGTATGATTCATTCGAGCATTGTGAAAAAAGGGAGCAGAAAGGAGTTCCTGGACAGGATCATGGACCATCTTGCCGTTTTGGGAGGAAAAACTTATGACCTTTAATCAAGTAGTATGGAAGATGGCGAAGGTGAACTATAGAAAATATATCTTTTATTACCTGTGCAACAGCTTTGCGGTAATGTTTTTCTTTATGTTTTCAACTGTATACTTTAACAGGAGAGTGGAGGAGGGAAAACAAACGGAGAGCCTGCAGGATGCTTTGTCCATCCCAGGTGTCGCGCTAATTATCTTTACCGTCTTCTTTATCAGTTATGCTCATAATGTTTTCATGAAAAAGAGGCGAAGCGAGTTCGGGCTTTTCATGACTCTTGGGATGGCGAGGCGGGATATAAGCAAATTGCTAGTCCTGGAAAATGGGGTCATTGCCATCGCGTCGGTCTTTTCAGGGATATTAGCCGGAGCTGTGTTCTCGAGATTATTTTTCATGCTATTAATGAAGCTGATTGACTTGGAGGGAATTCCGTTCCATTTGTCTGGCAAAATGTTTGCATACTCCATCGGCGCATTTACGGCCGTCTTTTTACTGGCCGTTGGAAAATCATTGTTTCAAATGTTAAGAAGCAGCGTAATCCTCAGTATGAAAAGCAACAGGTTTGCAGAGTCAATCAAAATGAGAAGCCCACTCCTTGGAGCATTCGGCCTTCTGTTGCTGGTCGGTTCACTTCTGGTCCTTTATTTTACTTATCAGGATTCTTCGGGTGCATTCTTGCCACTTTGGACAATGGCAATGTTTTTAGGACTGTATATTTCTCTTAATCAGGCAACCAGTTTTCTGGTTAATCTGGCGAAAAGATTTCCCGGTTTTTATTATCGAAGACTGCTTTTCCTGAGCAATCTTGATTATAAATTCAAACAGCTGACTTCTATCGTTATGCTTGTGACAGTGATGATCATGATCACGATTTTTTATAGCACGCTCTTGTTGACTTTTTATAAGGCATCGGAAAAAGATGCTATTAACAATAATCCTTATGATGTGGCCTTTTTTCAGACAGAAACAAAGAATTCGATATCAGCCGGTGAACTCGGTAAGCTCTTTGATTTGGAAGAACATGAAACGATCCCAGTATTCAACTACTATGAAAAACTAGTGTATGTTGATGGATACCAAACCTATAATTTTATGTCATTAGATGATTTCAATAGGCTGACTTCTAATGAAAAGAAATTAACGGAAAATGAATATTTATTCTATTTAAACTCTGAACCAGAGTTTGCTCCTACAGAAACTGCGGAAAGTGTTGAGATTTCAATAGGAAATGACAAAAAAACTTTTAAGAAAAAAGATCAGGTAATTGAAAGAAACATCAATTTGCTTCCTAATGCGTACGAGTTCATTGTCGTTAACCCTGAAGTTTTCAGGAAATTAGGTGAGAGTTTTGAAGGGTATATTTTAAACCTTCAATTACTCAACGTGGAAGACTGGAAATCAAGTGGAGCTGCAGTGGAGCAGATAAAAGAACAATTAGCTGACGGAAATCAAGTAACTCCAAAAATCGAATACCCAGGCATCGAATCTGTCAGGGAAGAGGAATTGTTCAGAGTAGCATCCAAGGTGGGAGAATATGAAACCAATAAAACGACCAATGGAATGATGTTCTACGTCACTACATTCCTAAGTATTATGTTTTTTGTTGGAACGTTTGTCCTGCTGTATCTAAATCTATATTCCGAAGTTGAGACGGAAAAAGCCAAGTATCGAAAGTTGAATAAAATAGGGATGTCCGCAAAAGAAATAAAAGGGAATGTAACGAGAGAATTAGGTGCAATTTTCTTCGTCCCGACCTTGCTTGGAACGACGCTTGCCTTCCTGTACCTGGTAATCTTATCAACAGATGTAGGAGGAATCATGAAAAATCCGGATATTTTAATGCACTTCCTTCTAATCGCCGGAACATACCTGATTATTCAGGTAGGATCATTCTTTTATGCGAGGAAGAACATGTTAAAGCAGTTGCTGTAAAAGAAAATTGGGCACAAATAGAGCGGATTGGAGCCGTGATTTGTAAGAATATAGGAGGGTGAGGTCACCAATAGAGCGGATTGGAGCCGTGATTTGTAAGAATATAGGAGGGTGAGGTCACCAATAGAGCGGATTGGAGCCCTGATTTGTAAGAAAATAGGAGGATGAGGTCACCAATAAAGCATATTGGAGCTCTGATTTTTAAGAATATAGGAGAATTAGGTCACCAATAAAGTGTATTGGAGTCCTGATTTGTAAGATTATAGGAGAACGAGGTCACCAATATGACATATTGGAAATTCAATCTTCTCATGACGTGACATTCACCACCCGGAATATGCCGGAAAAATCAGGTGCGTTTCATTGTCCATCCGATTCCTCACAAATACTTAGTTGTTGGAGGGATAACGAAGGAGGAACAAAAATCTCAACTCTAAAAGTGAGTTGGGATTTTTCAGTTTATTTTTAAAAGGGTTTTTAAGTTAGTAAGCGAATAGATTAATGGGAAAACAATTTTTATATAGGGATAACGGTGGAATAAGGTGAGTCAACCAACTGAAAATATAAAAGCAGTCTCAAAAACAATTAAATATATGAAAGAAAATATCAACGAAGAGCTGACCTCTGAAAAATTGGCAGAAGTGGCGGGTTACAGTTCTTATCATTTCTCCCGGATTTTTAAGGATGTTACTGGAGTTTCTCCAAGGCATTACCTTTCTGCATTAAGAATTGAAGCGGGGAAGGAACAGTTGATTGATTCAGCCTCCGACTCCATTCTAAAAACTTTACTCAACATCGGTTTTCAAAGTTTAGGTACATTCAGTTCAAAATTTAAACAGTTTGTCGGCCAGTCACCCAAGCAATTTCAGAAGAATGCTGAGGAGCTTCACCGTTATATGAATAGCTTGGATGAATTTCCGAATGATCTTGTGGTAGATGTAAAGCTTCCGGCAGTGCGGTGTAAGGTTGAAGCTCCGGAAGATTTTAAAGGCCTTATTTTTGTCGGGCTGTTTCCCCGGCCGATTCCTGACCAGGCGCCTCTAGCGGGGGCTGCAATAAGAAATACCCAACGGGAGGTAACCTTTTATGGCCTTCCTCCAGGAACTTATTATGCGTTGGCAGCGGCGATTCCGTGGAGCCTGAATCCTCGTGATTATTTTTTGCTGAGAAAAAATTTGCGCGGGAAGGCTGAAGAATCTATTAAAATTTCATCCGAAACTGTAGCTGATGTATTTATAAAACTTAGGGATCCATTACCATATGATCCGCCAATCTTAATTAACCTTCCAAGTCTTTTATTTGAAAAAGATAGCAAACTAGAAGAAAAATAACGATTTGACTTGTGATAGTTTTATTACAAAGGAGTGATGATTATGTTAAACAAAGTATGTGTTTTGACAATTAAGGTTGTTGACATGGAGGCAGCTCTAGAATTCTATACAAAGAAGCTGGATTTTGAAGTGTCAAAGCATTATGGGGAAAATATCGTATCGCTGGTACATGATGAGATTCCGATTGTGTTGGAGAAGTCTGATGAAGAAAGCAATATAGCTGGCCAGAAGGTTTTGCTGGGCATTCTAACCGACAATATCGACGAGGATGTCCACCGCCTGCGGCAAAAGGGCGTCAAAGTGCTATTTGATGAATCAAGGCCGTGTCCGCCGGGGAGATACAATATCATTGAAGATCCATCAGGTAACCAATTGGAGCTTGTTGAGTTTTCCAATTTACATAAGGTGAGGAGAAATTGATGGAGAAATCTTTGGTAAATGTAAATAATGAAATTACCGTCAATTTGTCAATTGAACTAGTTTGGCATGCCTGGACAATATCTGATCGTGCTGCTCAGTGGTTTGCACCCGATACCAATATAGGCTCGAAAGTAGGCGGGCCGTATGAGCTTTATTTTGTTCCTGGCAATAAATCAGGAATGAATACAAAAGGATGCAAAATTCTCAAATTGGATCATTGTAAAGAGCTCGTTTTTGAATGGAAGGGACCAGATCAATTTAACTCGCTTATGAATAAGGCATATCCTTTGACCAAAGTAACCGTTAACTTCGAAAAAGTAAGAGACGATACAACTAAAGTGATTGTACTTCACACAGGTTTCAAGGAAGGAGATGCCTGGAACGAAGCAATACAGTGGCATGAAATGGCTTGGTCAGGCGTTTTGAAAAGCCTGAAAAGCGCCTTGGAAACAGGTGAAGGCGAACTTTGCTGCCAGCCGGAATAGTGAGTATAGCAAGAACCACCCGGATAGACCGGGTGGTTCTGTCTGCTTATTCGGAAGGTTTCTCGCCTTTTGCTATATCCGAAGCATAAGGAATGATTCCCTCCGCTTCGATACCGAATGTATCAATTTGCTGTGAATGGAGGACAGTGCCTTCTTTATCAAGTACAGCGAAACCACGAACAGCAATCGGAGACTCTGGATCAAGCAGGTTAACCTTTTTGATCAATTTCAGGTCCTTATCGGAAATAACCGGATATTCAAGTCCCAACTCTTCCTTCATTGCTTTGTGTTCTTTTACGGAAGATGCACTTACTGTGTAAATATTGCCAGGGAACTGGCTGAATGAATCTTTTCGGTTCTGCAGCTCGACCAGCTGCGATTTACAGAAGTCTCAACCAACCCCAGTAAAAAAGAAGACGAGTGCAGGCTCTTCCATATTCTCAAAAGAAACATCCTTCCCGTTTTCATCTGGAAGGGATAGCGTAGCAGACTCTGATTTTTCGTTAGAACAACCACTTATGAATGCTCCCGCGATGAAAAGCATCAGGATGAAAATTGACTTTCGCATGATGCACCTCCTTATGTATCTTCTCTAGTATATCGTTTTAAACTGAAATCTCATTATATCATTTATGGATAATTTGTATCGACTTCAAAATTTGATTTGTTTCAATTGAATAAAAAGTTAGAAAAGGCGGTTTATCCTCTATCTACTTGGGAATGTGTCTAAATGTACAAAAATAAGTTGATGGAGGATGAATCATGTATATCCACAAAAAAGAATTATTGTTCCCAGTCCAAGTCAAGAGCCCAAATCCTGCCCATGCCGCTGCGGTATTAGAACAATTTGGCGGTGCTAATGGTGAATTGAAAGCCTGTCTCCAATATTTTGCCCAAAGCTTTAGCACTCCTGATCCTGCAATCCGTGATTTACTAATGGACATTTCAACTGAGGAAATTTCGCATCTTGAAATGGTGGGGGAGTGTATCACTCAGTTAATGGGTGGACCAGATAAAGAGCAGAAGATGGAAGATATGGGTGCAGATGAACGGAAAATGTCTGGTGAAGGAAATATCTTATCTGATGCTAAAAACCAAATCAACAATATGATGCAGTTCAACTTTAATTCTACTGTTCAGAAAAGCATGATTCTCGATGGCCATGGACTTGATTTTGTGGATTCTTCAGGAACTCCTTTTACAGGGAATTTTATTAATAATGTTGGCGATCTCGTGGCCAACCTTCAATCAGATCTCGCAGCTGAACTTCGCGCCAAAAAGGTATACGAAGAATTATACCGCCATGTAGACGATCCAGGTGCGAGGGAGATGTTCCAATTCCTGATCGATCGTGAAGCTGCCCATGCGACACTATTCGAGGAAGCCATCATGCGTGCAAAAGAAATCGAAAATAAAAAAGCACATAAAACAGGCGACCATGTAAATATGTATTTTGACCTCTCACTTGGCGGCCTTGCCAAAAATGAATTCAGCTTTGCCAAACAAGCAAAGGTATTTGAAGGCCCAATCGAGCCAAAAAAATAAGTGTCCTTTCAGCCCTCTGAATCTACTTGATTTGGAGGGTATATTTGTCTTGCACTTTTTTTAGATTACAGAGCTGATAATCCTAAAAAAAAAACGCAGTGATGATTTAAACTTCTCGTAACTAGATTAAAAAAAGGAATTTTCAATGTTCCCATAGAAATGGTTATGTAAAACAAAGGGGTAAAGGAATAAACATGAAAAAAGGTAAAATACTGTTCTTATTCGGCCTGTTCTTATACATGTCAGGTATCTACTTGTCGACCATTTGGGTAGTGCCAGGTGCCGCTATTGGTGTATCCGGTGGACTATTAATGGGTGCTAGTACATATTATTTAGCAATGAAAAATTGATCTGCGAGTGCAAGATGGACTCATTTCAATTTCTCATATTGCTCTCTGAACACTTTAAAAAGCCTCTCATCGCCACCGCGGTCGGGATGGAGGGCTTTAAGGATTTTTTTGAATTCCTTTTTCAGCACTGAGGCGCTTGTGTCCCGCTTTAAACCAAGTAATTCTTCCAGTTGGGATGCATCGGTGCCAGCAGCTTCAATTTGTGCATTCAGCATTTTTTTCAATGTCCGCACTTTTGATTGTTCAATATGCAGTCGGGTATTTAATATTTCTAGTTCTTCATTAAGTTTTTGATTTTTTCGCTTGGACTTTTCCAATTCAGCATTTAATTCATTCTTCTGCTCCTGAACAATAAATTCAATCAGGTCATTCAGGTGGATTTTATATAATACATTTCTCCTCTGGGATCTTTCAGCTTTTAATTGTCCTTCTTGGATCCACAACATAATCTCATCCACTGTGGCATCGATTCCGAAAGAAGATAATTGTTCAGCCGCTTCTTTGATTGTCAGCATCTAGTTCACTCTCTTATCTTAAAAATTATCAGACAAATATATCTTACCATTGATTTTTTTCAGAAAAAGAACAACAGTATGACAATGTATTACATATAGTTAATGAAAAATAAAGGGGCTGGAGTAAAAATGGCATTTATCATGTCGGAAGTTATTGAAGTATTGGAACGGACACCAAGAGTATTAGAGCAATATTTAGTCGGATTATCAGATGGGCTGCTGCAATCCAATGAAGGAGAAGGGACATGGAACCCATCCCAGGTAATCGGCCATCTTATTGACGGTGAGAAGTATAATTGGATTCCCAGATTAGAGCTGATCTTAAGCAATTCAAGTGAAAAGAAATTCCCGGTATTCGATCGTTTTTCACACTTGCAACAGTATCATGATTGGTCAATCGAGGAAAAGATCAGGGAATTCGCGTCTTTACGGGGGGACAGCATTGAAAAACTAAAACTGTTGATCAACGATAATTCTCAGCTAGAAATGACTGGAATCCATCCGGAATATGGGGAAGTAAAAGCACTCGAATTGATTTCTACCTGGGCGGTTCATGATCTAACCCATATTTCACAAATAACCCGAGTGCTGGCAAAAAGATATGATGAAGCAGTAGGGCCATGGAAGAGTTATTTAGGTATCTTGCAAAGTTAAGTAAATAAACTGTTATTAAGCAGCCCGTTTCATAATTGATCGGGTTGCTTTTTTAATATGACCAGTCATCCTTCCTGAAAGTTTCAGGAAGGAAATGTAAAGACATAAACAGAATATAGAGATAAGATTAATAGATTGGCAGGTAATTAAATGCTGAAGGCGTATGTGAAGTACATGCTATACATTCTCGACCATAAAATAAATGTCCTGGTTGAATGCTGGATGGAGGGACTATTCATACAGGGAATCACCCACGATTTATCCAAATTCTCTCCTAAAGAGTTTTTTCCTTATGCCAGGAAGGTTTATTCTGGAAAAAGATTAAGTGAAGAAGAAGAAATAAGATGGCGTTATGCATGGCTGAATCACCAGCATAAAAATAAACATCACTGGGAGTATTGGGTGGTTGATCCGAATAAAAAACTGGCATTGCCAATGCCACGAAAGCACTTACTAGAAATGGTTTGTGATTGGCGTTCGTTTTCAAGAAAGTGGGGAAGGAAGGTGAAATTCTCGACTTTGGACCTTTCTGATAGGATTATTCTTCATCCAGATACAAGGAAAGAACTTGAAATGATTATGAGAAATAATAAGAAACCAGACAGTAAAGAAATTTTTCCAAAAAAGACAACCTGAATGAGAACTTGCAGTAATAACATTATTGCCATATTGAAGTATTGATTGCCTGCCTATTTAATGTGTTTTATCAGGCAAAGTCGATTATCGGGGGATAGCTTAGATCAATCAATGTTTTTTAGTCAACAAACCTAAATTATTATTGGAAAAATCATCTAAGCAAAGAAGGTAACTGAATGGAGTATTTAACTCAGGGATTATTATTTATAGGATTATTTATTTTTATCATCCATTCGATCGAGACATTAGCTTATGCTGTGAGGTTATCGGGTGCACGTGTAAAAATGATTGCTTCTGCTCTCTCACTTTTTAATATAATGGTGATCGTGTCAAGATTAGCAAATATGATGCAGCAGCCTTTTACTGGAAGTCTGATTGATAACGCTCCAAAAGAAAACACACTAGAATTTGTTGAAGCTCAATTCCGGATACTTATTGGTGCATCAACTCTTGGTACAGTATTTGGAATTATTCTGCTTCCTACTTTCGTAGCTTTATTTTCAAGAGCAATCATTCATTTATCGGAAGAAAAAGGTTCTGTGCCTTCCTTGATGAAGAGGCTTTTTTCTTTGCAATACATAAAACGAGGCATCACTCATTTTAGTCTTCCTAAATTTTCATATTTACAGGGAACCAAAATGAATGAAATTCCGGTAAGGCTCTTTTTTGTCAATATGATCATAACTGCGATTTATACGATAGGGGTTTTAGCTGCACTGTATGCAGCATTACTGGTACCTGAAAGAGCAGCTACAGCAATTATGGCATCAGGTTTAATAAACGGGATTGCAACGATTCTTCTGGTCATTTTTGTTGATCCAAAATTATCTGTTATAGCAGACGATGTTGTCAATCAAAGAGGGAGTTACAATACGCTTAAAGGTATGTCAATAATGATGGTAACCTCAAGATTGTTAGGAACAATACTTGCTCAAGGATTTTTCTTATGGGGAGCAAGATATATAGCTTGGTTTACAAAATTCATAGTGCTGTTTAGATAAAAAAGCAGGAATTGTGATTGATTGAATCACATTGAAAGTCCAACGACTATCATTTTTAATCTTGAATACTATTCACTAAAGAAGTGTTTACCATAAATTTTAAATAAAAAGCCTTGAAGCATTTAAAAATTCTGCTCCAAGGCAATATTACAAATCAATTTTTTATCTAATTGCCCCGTGCGGCAAAACGGCATGAACTCCTTTGACGCCGTTCACGACCTGGGTGACTCGTAAATCGACGGTCACGCTTGCTAATGCAAGGGCTTCTGTGCGCTCCATTCCATGAAGTTCACACAATAAGTCTACCATCTCATCGAGTGCCTGTGCGGCTGCAAGGTTTAGATCTTCATTGAAACCGAAAGTCAGCCAACCATCCGGGGTGTTGGCACGCGGCATCTTCAGTGAAAGATCATCCCTCAGTGACAGAGTGATATCGACCAAATCCATTGGACACTCGATTGCCGTGCCTGATAATTCACCGTCCCCCTGTGCGGCGTGGCCGTCACCGATGGAGAATAATGCTCCTTCAACAGAAATTGGCAGGTATAGGGTACTGCCTCTTTTTAACTCCTTGCAGTCGATGTTGCCGCCGCAGTAACGGGGAGGAGAGGTTCGATGAACGCCAGGTTCTGCAGGAGCGACGCCCATCAGTCCGATGAATGGGTTTAATGCAACATTGACTGGTCGGCCGCTTACCTCCGTTCTGGCAGTCATTGTGCTATGATTTAACTCCCAGTCTAGTCTGATTCTTTCGGATCCTGTGAGACCAACCGCGTCATTTTGCCAGCTTTTTTTGCCCCCGGCCCAGTTCGTCCCGTACCAGCCAGGCACGACATCGTTCAATTTCACTTCAAGCACCATTCCAGGCTTTGCCCCTTTTACTTCAATCGGCCCAACCATAGGGTGCAGGGGAGTTTCTTCTTTTACAGCAGAGTGGAAGAACTCTCTTTCGATTCCTTTGGATGCTGAATATCCCCATTCAATGTCTGGGGTCTGCATACGGATTGAGTCTCCAGAGTCAACTGTCATGATTGGTTTATATTCATTAGAGAAAGACCCGTGCAGATTTTCAGATTTTAAGACGATTTTATGTATCATGGTTTCATCTCCTTATGCAATTTCCTTTTTAACGATTTCAGCTTTTGGATTTCTTTTAAAAAGCCTTGGATTCGTTCCAATATAGACACCTGATAATACGAGTGCTGCTCCGGCTGCATGAGCGGCTGTGAAATTTTCGCCTAAAAATAAAGTGGCCATTATAACCGCAGATACCGGCATGACATTGATGAAAATTGATGCCTTGGCAGCGCCAATTTCTTTGATGCCGTTATAATACATGACGAATGAAACGACCGTGACCAACACGCTCATATGGATAATGGCAAACCATGTCGTACCTGATGCCTGCTGGACATCCTGCCATGATGTTTCAGTGAGAGCGAACGGTAGTAAAAAGAGTGTACCAAAAACGACTGCGTAGGTAGTGGACTCAACTGAACTGAACTTCTTCAGCACTATTTTCCCTACCACACTATAAAGCGCCCAGCTTACCACAGAACCCATCAAAACGAAATCAATTGGCTCGAAACCGAGTTGAATCAAGTTGATCAGATGTCCATCAGTAATGATAAAAATAGCACCTGAAAGGGCGATGGCCAATCCAATCACATTGTTGCGGGTGATCGTTTCTTTTAAGAACAAAGCCGATAAAAGCACGATCAACACCGGATTGGAGGCAATGAACAGAGAGCTTTTAATGACCGGTGCATGCTTGCTCGCCAGGAAAAAGAAGATGTTGTATAAGGCGATTCCCGTCAAGCCAAGAACAGCAAATAAAATATAATCCTTCAGGTTCGGTTTCTGGCGGTTTTTCTCCATCAAGAACATGAGAGGGATGAGGAGGATGGCAGCCCCGAAAAAACGAAAAAAGGCGACAGTCGCCGGTTCGAAGCTTTGTACTGCGTATTTTCCGGCAATGAAAGCACTGCCCCATGTTGATGTGGCAAAGGTCAACATGCCATAGGTAAGCCATAGTTTTTTGTTCATTCTAGTCCCTTCTTTATGTATGATTTAAATAGTATTGTAGCATCTTTTTCGAAAAGCGAAATAAAATTTTAGTAAGTTCTGAAACTTTTTTTGCAGATGAGGAGTCATACGCAGGAATGAAAAAGGAACATATGAACTCGAAGTTTGGATGTAATCCCTATTGGAACACTCTTTTAACCAGGGAATTACTTTTTCAATTAGAAATACGGCTGCAGAGGCATTAGCCCTCTGTTTTTTTATTCGTACAATTTATTTCTTTTTAGAAAATGGTACTAAATATGCCAATCGACATACCCTGCTGCGTTATAAATAGGTCTATACGAGTTACAAAGTAGGTTGCATAAAGTCGTAATTTAAACATTTTACCTAGAAATTAATATTGTCTTTAAGAAAAAGGAATCATTTTTCTGTCTATGCCACACCCAATAGGACGAAATCATACTGGAAATAATTAGAAAGTTTTAGTCGTAGACCGTAACTTTTTAGGATTACACTGAATTGGGCTTATTTTGAAAATTTCCCAAGACTAACTAATTATTCATTTACTGAATATTCAGTTTTATTTTCCGAATTTTCGACAAAATTCCAGGCCGCAAGAGGCTATGGTTGATTTAGCACCTATTTCACATAGAGTGTGCGACGAAAGGAGGGCAGGGAAGAATCCAAACGGAAAATACTTAGGAGGTAGAGGGATGAAACGTAAAAAAAGCCGAATATTATCCGTACTTCTATCAACTGCATTGGTCGTGCCATTGCTGCTTCAACCACAGATCCAGACAAATGCTGCTACAAAAGGAGTCAGTGTTTCTGCGAAGGAAGCAGTCCAAACTGCAAAGCAAAAAGTGAACAAAAAGCTTTATACCCAATTTGAAAAAGAGGATAAAGTAACCTTCTTGGTAAAAATGAAAGAGCAGGTTGACACGAACGCTGTCGCAAAAGAGGCAGCGAAAAAGGCCAGCCTGTCAAAAGCCACTCCTGCAAAAACAAAATTAATGAAGCGTTCCACGATTGTATCTGAGCTGAAAGCAAAGGCTCAGGAAACGCAATTCGATGTTCTTGAATACCTGAAGAAACAGGAAAAGAAAGGCGCGGCTAAGGGTGTTCATTCTTACCATGTAGTGAATGCAATTGCAGTAACAGCTACAGAAGAGGTAATGAATGAGCTTGCTGGTTTCGCTGAGGTTGATAAAATCCTTCCTAATGAAACAAGGCAGCTGTTCGTCCCTGAAAAATCAGCTGTAGCTGTTCAGGACCCTGCAGCTAAAACAAATTCGATTGAATGGAATATTGACCGTGTTGGAGCACCAGCTGTCTGGGATATGGGGATTGATGGCAGCGGGATCACCGTAGCTTCGATTGACACAGGTGTCCAATGGAATCACCCTGCGTTACAAGAGAAATATCGGGGCTATGACTCCGCCACCGGAGAAGTGTCGCATGCAGGTAACTGGTTTGATGCTGTTGCCGGCCAATCTGCGCCGTATGATGACCATGGACATGGGACGCACGTTACCGGCACAATGGTAGGGTCCGAGCCTAATGGTGGAAATGTCATCGGGGTAGCTCCAGGAGCAAAATGGATTGCTGTTAAAGCATTCACAGCCTCTGGCGGTACGGATGCTGACTTGCTGGAAGCTGGCGAATGGATTCTTGCACCAAACGGAAACCCGGAATTAGCACCGGATGTTGTCAACAACTCATGGGGCGGCGGACCAGGGTTGGATGAATGGTACCGCCCAATGGTTCAAGCGTGGAGAGCGGCTGAAATATTCCCAGAGTTCTCTGCCGGGAATACAACTTTCAGCAATCCAGGTGGTCCAGGTTCGGTTGCGAACCCTGCCAACTATCCGGAATCAGTCGCAACAGGTGCGACAGACATCAATAATAATTTGGGAAGCTTTTCACTTTTAGGACCGTCTCCATATGGTGAGATCAAGCCTGAACTGACGGCACCTGGAGTGAATATCCGCTCTTCTGTACCGGGAAGCGGGTATGAAGGCGGCTGGAATGGAACGTCAATGGCCGGGCCGCATGTTTCAGCGGCAATCGCATTATTGCTGCAGGCAAATTCTAGTTTGACTGTTGATGATCTGGAAGAGATTTTAATGACGACAGCCTTGCCTTTAACAGACAATGCTTATCCTGAATCACCGAATAATGGGTATGGTTCTGGATTGTTGAATGTTTTTGATGCCGTTTCCTCTGTTGTTTCTGGTCTGGGGAAATTAAAAGGGCAAGTTACAAAGGATGGAGACGACAGTGAAGCACCGGTGTTGGAGCATTCCCAACCTGCCACGGTTTTCGCAGGAATGCCACTGACTTTAGAGGCTTCAGCTGCCGACAACATCAGTGTAACAAATGTTGAAGTTGAATATCAATTAGAGGATGGATCTTGGTCATCTGTTTCCGCAGTACGGACGGGCGGTGACTATAAAAATGGAACGTATCAGGCCACTATTCCAGGTGACGCGATTTCTGGTAATGAATTTTCGTATAAATGGAAAGCAGTGGACTTTGGAGGTAATGAAACAGTAAGCGAATTTACTGTATCAGTTTTACCAGGAATAACTGTAGGCTATGAGCAGGACTTCGAAAATGATGCTTCCGGCTGGACCTCATATGGGGATGCAAATAGCTGGGAGTGGGGCACGCCGACAAGTGGTCCTGGCTCTGCTTTTTCAGGAGAGAAGGTTTATGGAACTGCTCTTGCTGGAACGTATCAAAGCCGGGCGAACATGTCACTGCAAATGCCGCCGATCGATTTGCCGGAAGGCAGCAGCTACCTTCAGTTCAAGCAATGGTATAACCTGGAGAGAAATTATGACTACGGGCATGTATTTGTCTCCACCGATGCAGTTAACTGGGTCCAAAAATTGCGTGTGAATAATCTATCGAATGGCTGGATTGATGGTGAAGTAGACTTAAGTGAATATGCCGGCCAAAGAATTTATGTCGCTTTCAATGTAACAACTGATGGCAGCGTAGTCAGGGATGGCTGGTATCTGGATGATGTAGCTTTATCTGATACTCCGCTTGCCGCGCCAGCTAAAGCAGATACAGTTTTAGATAAAGACGACACGAAGGCTAGTCTGAAAGAAGAGGTTGATCCAAACAAGATCCAAATGTTACTGCCTAAGCAGCAAAAGGCTGAAAGTTCAGCAAATCCGATGGCATTGCCTATGCAGGCTCAAGTGACAGTTGTTGAATCAGGCCGTTCTGTAAAAACAAATCCTGCAAATGGCAGTTATGAGCTGACACATGCTGCTGGAAGCTTTACTGTTCTGGCAGAAGCCTATGGTTTCCGTCCACAGACTCAAACAGTAGAAATTGAGCAGGATGGGGAAACAACGGCTAACTTCAACCTTGAGGAATTGCCAAAAGGAACAATAACTGGTTCCATCACCAACAAAGCAACTGGTGAGCCTGTTGAGGGTGCGACGGTTTACTTGTTGGAGGATGCGAATATTGCTCCTGTGGCAACAGATGAGAATGGACACTATTCGCTGACTGCATATGAAGGTGAATACACGTTAAAAGTGATTGCTCCGCATTTCTATAGTCAAGAGGCGTCCGTGACGCTTGATGGCGATGTCGAGCAAAACTTTGAGATCAAGCCGTTCATCGGTTATCCAGGTGAAATCGGCTATGATGATGGCAGCGCTGAAAATGCACGTGCATTCTATGACGCTGGCAATGGGTGGGCAGTGAAGATGTCATTGGCTGAGGGCAATGACAAAGCCTTAGTTACTGGCGGACTGTTCCGGTTCTGGGATGCAGAATGGCCGGTTCCTGGCGGTACGGATTTCAAAGTGGAAGTATACGATGCAAGTGGCACTGACGGTGCACCAGGCAAGAAACTGGCGGGACCAATCGACGCTACTGCATTGAGAAATGGCGAGTGGACACATGTTGATTTAAGCAGCCATGGCATCGTAGTAGAAGGAGATTTCTACCTGGTATATATCCAGGCTGGCGTCAACACAGCTTCACCAGGTTTGGCTACCGATGAAAACGGTGAGAATGCATTAAGAAGCTGGCAGCTGGTAGGTGGCGGCTGGTCACAATCTCCAGAAGATGAAGGAAACTATATGATCCGTGCAGTAGTTGATTATGAGGTGACAGCACCAAGCATCTCTTCTCCTGTAGATGGATCTTTTACAAAGGATGGTACTGTAAAAGTAGAAGGTTCGGCAGCGCCGAAAACAACCGTCCATATCTATAATGATGGTGAAGAGGTTGCAACCACAACTGCAACCGATAATGGTAATTATGCAGTTGATGTCGATCTCAATGAAGGTACGAATGTACTGACAGCCAAAGCATCGACAGAGCAAGGAATCACTGATGCATCAGAGCCAGTTACAGTAGTTTTTGATCCGAATGCACCTGAGTTGTCGATTTCCTCACCTGCAGATGGAAGCAAAATCAATAAAGAAACCGTTACGGTTACCGGAGCGATTGCTGATGCCAATCTGGGCACTGTTAAAGTTAACGGAACAGCAGCGAAGATTGATAACGGAACCTATTCAGCTAGGGTCATGTTGGATGAAGGGAAAAACGAAATCAAAGTGGTTGCAGAGGATAAGGCAGGAAACATAACTGAAGAATCTGTAAAAGTTGATGTGAAATACACTGCCCCTGTGATTTCAAATGTGAAACCGGAAGTGGATCAGACATTGAAAAAAGGCGAAAGTGTAAAGGTCGAATTCTCTAGTGAAGAGGACCTGGATGCGACGTTTCTCATTCATATGCCATTAACGAGCAATTCACTGACATCGAATGCAACAGAGCTCCCAATGCGTGAGGTGTCTCCAGGAAATTACGCAGGCTACTATACAGCGACTAAGGATGTCGTTGCAGATGGTGCCGTCATCGAAGTCAAGGCTGTTGACGCCTATGGCAATGAAACAAGAAAAACCGCAGAGGGCAAGCTGTTCATCAATGTGAAGAAGAAAAAGGGTAATAAATAGTATTTGTTTAAACAAGGAAGGGCCTTTCGCTTTATTGCGGAAAGGCTCTTTTTTATAAAAATAAAAACTGCGAATAAGAGAATAAGTACGTTTTATGCTGTTGTTCATGTATAACCGATTATTATGGTTGCGCAATGGAGACAAAAAGAAATTCTCCATATAAATTGGTGGAATAAGATGGTAATCTTATAAAAGAAGGAGTTGGAATCTCTATGGTTAAGAACAAAAAGTACTTAATACTTTCTATCATCTTTTTCTTTATTTCGATTGCACTGAATTTTCCATTCCCTCACGAATATCCTATTGGACAGGAAAAATCCATAGCTTTTAGATTTCCAATCACTACCATGGATGGAGTCAGTTATCTTGGAGTCACTGGCCTCGTATTGTTTATCATCAGTTTGTTTTTCCTCGTAAAATCGCTAGATCAATACCATGTGCGTATGGTTTTAATCGGAATGTTACTTGTCATTTTCCTGCCGATAGAGATGGTGAATGCCTACCAGAACACATTTGCCACAGGAATTTACGCAATCGAATATGACCGAGAGAGCAGCATCTGCGTGTTCGAGACGAAAAATGAAAAAACACTTACAGCCTACTGCCAGCTTCCATTTGAAAATCACAGCAATAAACCCGTCCGATTCAATATTGAGTTTTATGAAAAGTACTTGTTCGAAGATGACATGCCCATGCTTTCTTTATTGAATGAAGGAGGACCATATGAAGTCATTCTCCATGGAAAACAAAGAGAAACAGTCACCATTGAAGCTGAAATCGAGCTATCCCGGATAGGAGTCGATGCCATAAGCGGGGAATCAAGTAGGATTAATTTGAAGATTGTTGATGGAGAGAAGGTTAGGAAGCTATAAGAAGATAAGTGTTTTAAACTATACATTAATAAACTGTAAAAATTCGTTTCGAGATTCGTTAAGCACGCTTCTTTTTGCTTGATAAATTTCAATATGTGAGTAATCATCTATCTCCTAAACGAATAAGCTTTTAATTATTTCTAATTTTGAATAATCTCGAAGTTAGCTATTTGGCCGAAATAAAAATTAAATGGCTAGAGGAGGAAATCATATCAAAATAACAGTGAAATCAATAGTAGGTGGGTTGGTTTCAGGCATAGCACTCGGACTATTTCTGAAATTGATTCAATTCCTTACGAACCTAAAGGTATATACCTTATTGCTAAATGTAGATTACGTGCCAATCCTTAAAAACATACAATTACCGGAAATCATTGAATTCGGTTTGCATTTGGTCATTTCGATCATGCTTGCTTTTATTCTGAATTTGTACATAAAAAGGAAGAGACTTAGGAAAGAAGCCATTCATCGATTTGTATTGAGGGTAAGTTTAATCGTTGGTTTGCTGCTATATCCAACGACACTTCTTTCGGAACGGACACCATCAATTACCGATGCATATGCCTTTGTAATGTGGATGGCTGGGCACTGGATTTATGGAATCATATTAGCAAGAATTTTATCACATAAGGAAGGAGAGAGGGTTTGAAAAAGGAAATTGTTTTATCAGTCGAAATTTTAATTTCCTTTTATATGGAGTAGCCAAATGGAACGATTATCGTGAAAGGAATTTAACGGATTTGCTAGATTCAGCCCACATCGAAAAGGTTTATTTTAAGCATCTGCCGATGAAGGATGATATGGGGAATGATAATCGTCAAATAACAGATGAAGCTTCACTTCAAGAACTTATGAATTTCTTAAGTCAATATAAAGTGAAAAAAGTCGGCGGTCGCGATTTTGTCTCAGAATATCCCGATGAGCGATTTCAGTTTCAATTGGAGTATCGAGACCATAGCGTCACAATGCCTTCCTTAATTGAAAGGCATATTCTTTTACACGAAATGTCTCAGTATGAAACCACCAATGGACCTGTGGATCATGAATGGCTGATGGAGTTTTTAGAAGAAGTGGGAGAAGAAGCATAAAAAATGGTTGAGTATTCATTTATTTGAAACTTTTACTACAACTTAAACGTATTTCTTTCAAAACCTTATCTAACGGAGGTACCTCATGAAAAAGATGCTTATTGTATTCACAATGACTATGATCGCTTTTTTAACTGGCTGCAGTGAGGAAGAGCAGCAGTTAAAAGGATTGGTCTCGGATAAAGAAGGTATTTATGGATTATACGTTGTAGGGGATGAAGAAGTTGATGGATCAAAGCTAGCTAGTGAAGGCATTGATCCATCAAAAATTCATGTGATATATCATCCAAAATCCTTGGAAGTAGCTCAAGATTCATTTTCGAGTGCCGAAATTGAGAAATCACCGGCGTATGTAGTGATCGATCATAAGGGAATTGCCTTTAAAACCTATGATTATGATGAAATGGTAGAGTACTTGAAATCAAGGATAGCATCAAAATAATATAGAGTGACTCAAAACTTATGATGAGAAGGAAATGGTACATTTAAAATCGAAAATCCCTTTTGATAGGATAAACTGACGAAAATAAATGCCAGGAGGTTACGCTCCTGGCATTTGCTTTATTTGTGTATTCTGATGGAAGGTGAACTTATTTTTGCCTGCCTTTTTGGAAGCATAAAGTGCTTCATCTGCATAACTGATGACAGTAAACGGATCAATATCATGCTCTGGCCATACTGCCCCCCCGATACTGCATCCAACCGTAAGCTGTTCATCTGCGAGATGATAGGGACGGTTTATACTATTAATCAGTTTGGCTGAAATATTCGCAAGAATAAATTCCACTGATTCTGACGGTGTATCGAGCACGACAAGGAACTCATCACCGCCGAGCCTGAAAATCTTGTCAGCCATACGCGTACTATCTTTCAATCTTTTTGCTACTTCCTGGAGCAGCAAATCCCCGGTATGATG
The DNA here is from genome assembly GCF_018613355.1 of Bacillus sp. ISL-35. Taxonomy (NCBI): domain Bacteria; kingdom Bacillati; phylum Bacillota; class Bacilli; order Caryophanales; family Bacillaceae; genus Bacillus; species Bacillus sp. ISL-35. Next base: position 189,112 of record NZ_JAGGQK010000006.1, read on the forward strand.
TCCATGAGTATCATTGATTTTCTTAAAACCGTCTAGATCCAAGTACAAAAACGACAGGGATTGATCTGCCAATTTCGCTTTTTTCATAAATTGGTCCAATGCGACACGGTTGCCCAGGCCCGTTAAAAGATCCTGGTGGGCGAGGGTTTCCATCTTTCCCAAATTGGACTCTGTCCGGATCAAAGAGTCAACGAGATCCCTAAGAGAACCGGAAAGGAGTTCAAGGTCTTTTATTCCTTTTATATAAGGAATAACCGCCTGATTCCCCATTCTAAGACTATGGGCAGCTTTTGAAATTTTCCTTAAAGGACTGGTAATGAATCCGGCAAGAAGCCAGCCAATGACTGCGAAGATGACAGCTGTGATGGTGCCCAGTTTAATGATGTATGATTTCAACTGTTCAACAGGGGCAAATGCATGATCTGTGGGGATGCGGATAATTACTTTCCAGCCAAGGCCAGCATAATCATAATGTCCGTCCCCGACTGCAAATCCAGTCAGATACTCTTTTCCATCGGGCCATTTTTCCACGATCCAGTTATTCTCACCCTTGGCCGCTTTTTGAACACTTTCAACATCTAGTACTTTTCCAGTCATTCCTTCTGGCCCCAACAGGACCGTGCCGTCCAAACCGCTCACAACAAAAACTTCCGCTCCGCTTAATTCATCCTTTAAAGGCTGGACAATCGCATCCTTTACCTGTTTTGACCATTCCCAGCTTAAATGTGCCGCCAACACACCAGTGAAGTTTCCATTTTTATCAGTCAAAGGCTTACTGATATCGACGAATTGCAAAGGTTCTCCATTTGGATTGGGCAGCAGGTTGGCGAGGAGGACAGCATTATGGACATCGCCTATAAATGTTCCTTTTCTTCCTTCCTGATAAACAGGGCGTTTAGATATATCAGCGCCAACCAGGATTTTGTCTGACGCAGCAACCACTGTCCCGGATGAGTTCGTCATTCCAATCCATGAAAATACATGAATGCTAGATTTTAATTGTTCCAATAATATTTGAGCTGATTGGAGATCTTCCTGTGATTTGATATCATCGATTTGGCTCAGGACTTCAACCTCTCCGATTCGAGACCACATGAATGAATCGAGCTTATCAGCCATAAGATAGGCGGTAGTGGACAGGCTGTTGCCAATCTCTCTCTTAATCGTTTCAGCTGAATGTCTGCTGATCGTGATACTCAACAGCATGGTAAGCGCAATGATGATGACACCAAAAAATAGAGCCATATAGGCTCGAAGGTTGATTTTCATATAAAGTATTTCCTTTCGTGCACATGCTAAAAATCTCTACTTGGTTATTTCGACATTTTTTGTAGAATCTTTAGTAGAAATAATTTCTATTTTTAACATCGGTGTCTTTTTAGCATTGCTCCAATCCCAGCAAAAACCAAAGCAGCAAAAGTAAACTTAACAATTGAAATCTGTTCAATCATGGGAGTATGGGTCGAACGGTCTGATGAAAAAATGGACCACCAGATGGGTTCTGAATAAAGGATGGATGCTCCCAGCCAAAAGAGGTAGATTACAAGAATTGAAACGATATAAAACTTCACAAAATACACCTTCCTTACTGTTGGTCGCTTTCCCGAATGATTTCCATATAGAAACGGATGGCATTCAGGTAGTTATCAATGCTGATATGCTCATTTGTCCCATGCATCCGGCTCAAATCCTCAGATGTCAAATTTACGGGAAGGAATCTATAGGTATTTTCAGAAATACTGTCATAATGCTTTGCATCGGATCCTGCGAACATGAGATAGGGAGCAATGACCGCGTCTTCATAAACATTACGGGCGCCTTGCTGGATGGTTTTGAATTGCCAGCTGTCAACAGACGAAACACCCGAAGCTTCAGAGCCTTCAACCGTCACTTTTATTTGGTCGTCATCTATCGTTTCTACAAAATATTTTCTAACTTCGTCCAGTGAATCTCCTGGCATAAGACGCAGGTTTATAATCGCTTCAGCTTTTTCAGGAAGGGCATTATATTGTTCTCCAGCCTGAAAAATCGTTGGCGCAATCGTTGTCCGGATCAAGGCTGCCGATGCAGGCTGCTGCAAAAGGATTCTTTCGATTACAGGCTCAAAAATGAGCTTATTCGCAAATACGTATTTCATTCCAAAGCTCATTTCCGGGGCGACGAATTCAAATAAGTCTTCGCCAGGGCCCTGTAGGTCTGCAGGGAATTGGGTTTCTTCCAGCTTAGAAATAGCGCTTGCAATCCTGCCGATATTCGTCCGATTTTTAGGCTGGGAAGAATGGCCGCCACTGCCTTCAATCGTAAGTTCTGCTGTTGCTGAGCCTTTCTCGGAGATACCAACAACACCTACAGGTTTATCTACACCCGGAACCATGTTTTGGACGATTGCTCCGCCTTCATCCAAAACAAAGTCAAATTTGATTCCTCTTTCACTCAAGGTGCTGACAATCTTGCTGGCACCTTCATCTCCGCCAATTTCCTCATCGAATCCAAACATGAGGTACACGTCTCGCTCAGGCTGATACCCTTCCGCCAGCAAATGCTCGGCAGCTTCGAGAATGCCGATTACGCCAATTTTGTCATCCAGTGTACCACGCCCCCAGATCTTATTGTCGGTAATGGTACCGCTGAAAGGGGGATGCTCCCAGTTTTCCTCCGTTCCTTTTAGAACAGGAACCACATCATAATGGCTGGTCAAGCCGACAGGGGTCTTCTCTGGGTTATAACCCTTCCATGTAAAAATAAGTGCGTAGTCATTCACCTTTTCAAGTTCAAGATTTTGATAGACTTTTGGGAAACTCTTTTCCAAAAAAGAAAGGAAAGAGTCAAACTCGTCCATATTCATCTTGCTTCGGTCCTGATAGGAGATGGTCTGGAAGTGAATGGCCTTTGAGAGAGTTTCAATCGCGCTGTCTTCATTAAGGGATCCCGTGAAAGAATCAGGTTCAGGCTGACGGGATTTCAAGGTGAGGGTTGTGGACATGGTGATGGCCGCGAATAAAAGGAGCAGGACGCCGAAAATAGTCAGGGATAACTTCAGCTTTTTCATAGATAACTAGAACACCTCCAATATTTTCAAAAAAAGCCTCCGGTTACCCAGAGGCTGATGGTCATGCAATTTCAGGTGCATGAGGTTGTTTTTCCGGTTCTGGTACGAACGCAAGAATGATCATGCCGATGACAAAGAGGATGACCAGGCTGAAAACGCCCATGCTCGAATTTCCTGTAAGCTGTGCTGTCAGACCGACCATGAGCGGACCCATGATCGAAGCGAATTTTCCAAAGATATTATAGAAACCGAAGAATTCATTTGCGTTCGCTTTCGGGACCAATTTTGCAAAATAGGATCGGCTTAGTGCCTGGATGCCACCCTGTGAGGTCGCAACAAGCATGGCCAGGATCCAGAAATCAGTCGTTGTTTCGAGGAAGTAGGCATAAATACAGACGAAAATATAAACAATGATTCCAACATAAAGCATTTTTTTACCGGTAAAACGCTCGGATAATTTACCAAACAAAATCGCGAAGGGCCAGGCGACAACCTGCGTAGCGAAAAGGATGATTAATAGATTGGTAGAACTGATACCAAGGTCTGTACCATATGCTGTCGACATGGTGATGATTGTTCCGACACCATCAATGTAAAAGAAATAGGCGAGTAAGAATAAAAATAATGCCCTGTATTTTCGGATTTCCTTAAAGGTTTTTCCTAGACGCTTAAAACTTTGCAAAACGATTTTTGGTTCACGTTCAATATAATGCTTTTGATGGACATTTTTGAACATGGGAATCGAGAAAAGTCCCCACCAAAGGGCAGTGATGATGAATGCAGTCTGGCTTGCCAGTGTCATGGAAATCGGCAATACCTTGGTCTGTGCGAGAATGATGATTGCGATACTGATGATGAAGGGAATCGTACTTCCGATGTATCCCATCCCATAACCGCGCGCTGACACTCTATCCATGCGTTCGTCGGTTGTTACATCTACGATAAACGCATCATAAAATACATTTGACCCGGTTGAACCCAGTACGGCCAAGGTGTATATAACAAGCAGCATCAGCCAGTTTCCGCTTGGCACAAAAGCCAGTCCAGCGGTAAATACGAGTCCCAGAGTGAAGAAAATCGTGAAAAATCGTTTCTTCATTCCTTTGTAATCGGCTATGGTCCCCAAAATCGGTCCGATCAAGGCGAGAATGAAGGTGGCGATGGCAATCGTATACCCAAGATAAGCCGTCGAATTAGACAGGCTTACACCAGCTTCGGTAGCAGAAGCTTTGTAAAAGAGCGGAAAAACAGCCGTCGAGATGATGATCGAATAAGCTGAGCTGGCCCAGTCATAGCGAATCCAGCTGCTCTCTTCCTTCGTAAAACCTTTCATCATTTTGCCCCCAGTTTATATTTTTTTAATTATGCTACTAAACATTTCGCTTCTGAATATCGAATAACCTTCATTTCCAAATTTTAAATATCCAGTATTCCTTCAATAACACGGCCGTCCGTATCACCGAGGTCAAGACCCAGCAGGCGGGAGAAGGTAGGACCTTCGTCTACAAGATGCATGGAACGAACTGAGATACCAGGCCGAATTCCTTTTCCTGCTGCAAAGAAAACAGTGTGATATCCCTCTTTTTCAGGGGAATAGCCATGACAGGCAAGCGTATATTTTTTACTTTTGGCATCCTGCTCGCTGACTTCTGCAATGTAGTCACCATCGATGGCCTCGCTAAAATAGAATCCTTTAGCAGCTTCTAGCATCCTGAATGCCGTTCCATCTGCTCCCATCATGTTCGCTTCCTGGCCTGTGATGATTTTTTCGATCCCGTTTGACTGTTCTTGGAGCAGCTGAGCTAAAAGCTCTGTTACGATGTTTTTTGTTTCGATATCGTTCTCATCATTCACATAGACGTATGCAGATCCGTCACAGCCTTTGCAGTATGCTTTCCAATCAATTACTTTGCCTGCACCATTTACCTGGATTAATCCCCGTTCTTTAAATAATACGTTTAATTTCACAACTTTAGACTCATCAAGGGCACTGTGGTCACCTAGAAGGACGAAGGTTGTATTTTCAAATATACCGGCTTTCTTGGTGGCCTCAATGATTTTCCCCAATCTTTGATCATGACGATGCAAAGCGTCCACGGCTTCTTTAGATGCAAAACCGTGCATATGCCGCTGGGAATCCAGGTCGACAAAGTGGATCAGCATAAGCTCGGGCTTCTTCGTTTTAATTGTTTCAACAGTGGATGCCAGTACGAAATCATCAAGTTCTGGCTGGCTGAGTCCATTACGGATATGGCCAAATTTAGAATTCATCTCCAGCTGATACCCTGGACTTCCATTGAATAAGGAAACCGGAATCTGGTGATGCCAGGGCCTGTTTGCGAAAATTTCAGGCATATTGTAGTCAATGTCGGCTTTTGCGGTTACAGGCCAAAGCAAGGCAGCTGTCTTCATTCCTGCCTTTCTCGCCTCATCAAAGAGGGTTGTCCCTCTGATATGGCGGCGATGCCAGTACCAGTCTGGTGAAGTCCTTCCCGGCTGGATGAATGTATTGTTCACGATGCCATGACGATTAGGGAAATTTCCTGTCACAATCGTTGCATGGCATGGATAGGTCACAGAAGGATATATTGTCTCTACTTTTGTGCAATATGAACTTTTTTCAATGAATGCTTTGAAATTCGGCAGCTCCCTGAGCAATGGCACATCATGCTCAGAAAGGCAGTCAAATGAGATGACGATTAGATGGTCTGTCAGTTTAGTCATAGCGCCCTCCAAATGATGTTTATATTCTAAATATAGCAGAAGAATCTGGAAAAAATAATCAGCTTTTCTCCTTTTGAAGGAATTTATCCATCAAGAAAGAAATAAATAGGTATCTGGAATTTTGGAGGAGTACATAATGGACCTGATCGATAAAGCATTGCAGATAGCATCCATGGCACATGAAGGCCAGTATCGGAAAAATACAAAAATCCCGTATATTTCTCATCCTGTTGCAGTAGGTATGATCCTTTTAGGAGCGGGTTATAGGAAGGAAATGGTTGCAGCCGGGATTCTTCATGATACTGTGGAAGACACCGATTTAAGCTTGGAGGATATTGAGCGAGAATTTGGAAAGGATATTGCTTTCCTGGTAGAAGGATGTTCAGAACCTGATAAATCTCTGTCCTGGGAAGAACGAAAGCAGCATACGATCGATTTTTTGAAAAATGCTCCTGAAGAGATCCGTGTGGTCGCTTGTGCTGACAAGCTCCACAATGTCCGATCGATCCGTCTTGATGCCGAAAAATCCGGAGAACAGGTGTGGAACAGATTCCGACGAGGCAAGGAGCAGCAGGAATGGTATTACAGGAATGTGATTGATAGTCTGGGAGAAGCTTCGAATTTCCCTCTTTTGGAACAATTGAAGATTGAAGTAGAGCAACTGTTCCAATAGGAAGAGTACATAAAAGCTAATTTTTCACTAACTGAAGATGCCGGTTTAGATAAGGATGACATTTTAGGCAGAAAGCACCCTAACAGACAATAAAAGGGCACCAATCATTAGATTTGACGAGAAGCCATTTCAGTAATAGAAAGGGGACATTATATTGAAATCACCAATTTTTAATAAAGTAAACAATGTATTCGTCCATGTTAGCAATCTGAAGGAATCCTCGGAGTGGTACTACAATCTGCTGGGAATTCCATTTGACCCTGAGAAGGTGGAATCACCTGTACATAATATCCCCGTTGCTTCTGAAACAGGATTAACTCTGGATGACCACACCTTTGACCCAGGCTTTCAGTTAAAGCCTTCCGAGCATGTTTTGTTTAACTTGCTGGTGGATAACGTGGATAAAGCTTATGAATTTGTTGTTTCAAATGGAATTCCTGTTGTTAAAGAAATTGAGCGGATCGGCAATTTCGCGTATTTCAACTTCAAGGACCCGGACGGAAATGTTCTGATGATCTGTAATTGTTAAGAGAATAAGAATTTCCTATTCTGCTATTATTTACCGGGATTCACTTCATACAACCACGGGTAAAGATAGTTAATCCAATTAAGGAGTGAGAAAAATGACGAAACTGAAACTGTCAAAAGAAGAGCTATTGGAGCAAATCCAAAATAGTCATGGCAACATAAGTATTTCGTCCATCTCCTCAACTGAAGAAGGGGAAGAGCTAATCGCCCTGGCCAAACATCTGGAATTAGAAGGCAGGATTGTATTAATGGAATATTGTCTGGATAAAAAGCCACTTTCTGTATCCCTAAAAACAAAAAAACCGGATTAACGAATAGATTTCAAAGGCGGACTGCTGAAAAGGCAGTTCGTCTTTTTTTTGTTCCTGGGCCTAATTGAGGAAAAAGCGTTAGTAACCGCTTCCTTTTAAATTTTCTCAAAATTATGATTGACTGAATATTATATCTATATTATTATCGTCCTAATAGTTTTTTTCTTTCGTAAGACGAAGCGTTGAAGCGAAAAAGAAAATGGAGGGGAATTATCATGTCTCAATTATTAGCTTTGGTTATCGTAGTATTCATCTTATTAGTCGGCGATTTGGTTGCTGTCAGGACTAAGGCATGGATCCCATCCATGTTCGTATCAGCTGTCTTGTTCCTGATTGGATACTGGACATTTTTCCCGAAAGAGATTGTCGCTCTCGCTGGAGTACCTTCCGCAGTAGCGGTAATGATGATGTATTTATTAATCACAAATATGGGCACCTTGCTTTCGATCCGCGAGTTGAAGAATCAGTGGAAAACGATTGTGATCGCCCTGTCAGGTATTTTGGGAATTGTCGCAGTACTTTTGAGTGTAGGTACGCTGATCTTCGGATTCCAGACAATGGTTGTGGCCATACCACCATTGGTTGGCGGAGTGGTTTCCGCTTTGATCATGTCTGAAGGAGCGAAGGAAGCCGGCCTTGCGTCACTGTCTGTTTTTGCGATTGTCATTTACGTCATGCAAGGATTCGCTGGTTATCCATTGACTTCGCTCGTTTTGAAAAAAGAAGGCAAGCGCCTATTGAAGCTTTATCGTGAGGGAGGCCTTGCATCCGCGGAAGTGGCCGCAACTGCTGAAGTGGCACCTCCAGTAGAGCTGAAGCTTTTCAAAAGTATGCCAGAAAAATATAACACCGACTTTTTTAAGTTTTTCAGATTGTCTGTTGTTGCTTACCTAGCTTATCTAACATCCACACTTTTGGCACCGGTTGTCTCAGTAAGCCCATTCGTCCTGGCACTATTATTTGGCGTCATCGCAACAAGCGTGGGATTCTTGGAAAAGCAGGTTCTGCAAAAGGCAAACGGCTTTGGTATTGCAATCCTTGTATTGATGCTATTCATTTTCGATGGATTGAAACAGGCAACACCTGGGATGCTGCTTGAAATTCTGGTACCGCTGATTGGTGCGATCGTCCTTGGGGTTGCCGGAATGTATATCTTCTCATTTGTTGTAGGCAAGATTTTAAAAGTAAGCAAAGAGATGGCTTTTGCCGTATCCCTTACAGCACTTTACGGATTCCCGGCTGATTATATCATCACGAACGAAGTCATCAATTCACTGACAGAAGATGAAAAAGAAAGAGAAGCACTCACAAGTCATATGCTTCCACCAATGCTAGTTGGCGGTTTCGTGACCGTTACAATCGTATCTGTTGTACTTGCAGGCATCTTCGTCGGATTCTTGTAAGAATTAGGAGGTAATTAGATTGCTAGAATTAAAGGAACGGATTGAAGAGCATATAGAACAAATCAGTCAGTACACAGCAACTCCTGGCAAAGGAACGACAAGGCTGACATACAGCAAGGAGGATCTGGAAACCCGCAACTATATAAAACAGAAAATGAAAGAGTCCGGACTCCAGGTGCGTGAGGATGGATTTGGCAATATATTCGGGAAACTGGAAGGAAAGCATGCTGACGCACCAAGTGTGATGATTGGTTCCCATTTTGACTCTGTCCCTCACGGCGGTTCCTATGATGGTCCCGCCGGAGTCGTTGCAGCACTCGAGGTAGCAGCACTTTTTGCTAAAAATGGCTTGAAACCCAAGTATCCTTTGGAAGTCGTTGCATTGGTGGAGGAAGAGGGCGCAAGGTTTGGCGGAGGTTTGATGGGATCGCGCGGTATCGTTGGTCTTCTTGACGAGGACGAATTTAAGTTGCTAAAAGATCAGAATGGTATCTCAACTATTGAAGCCATGACTGATATCGGACTAGATCCATCGCTTCCAAAGAAACGCGACCCAAAAACAATGAAAGCATTTCTGGAATTACATATCGAACAAGGACCTATTTTAGAAGAAAAAGAGATTCCTATTGGTGTTGTGGAGGCCATTGTTGGCCTGACACAATTGGAGGTAACCGTAAAAGGGCAGGCAGGCCATGCCGGAACTACCCCGATGGATCGCCGGGCTGATGCACTTGTTACAGCGAGCAAAATCATCAGCCAGCTGCCAGAACTCGCAAGTGAAGAAGGAGAAGGCACGGTCATCACGACTGGGCGTTTGAATGTCTATCCGAACGGCGCCAATGTCATCCCGGATCAGGTTGTATTTTCTGTGGACATACGGTCTGGAAAGGAAGAGCATGTCCTGAATGTCGTTGAAAAAACGAAAAATCTTGCAGCTTCGTTTATTGGAAATGGAATCAAAACCACGGTTGAGCAGCTATTGTATATCCAGCCAAAAGAATTGCATGAAGAAGTCCGCTCCCTTTTAAAAGAGAAAAGCGATGAGCTAGGTATTCCGTATTGTTCAATTAACAGCGGTGCTGGCCACGATGCAATGGTGTTATCCGATTTTACTGATGTTGGGATGCTGTTTATTCCAAGCAGGGCCGGACTCAGCCACTGTCCGGAAGAGTGGTCGGATTCAGAAGACATCGCAAGGGCCGTACAGATTTTTTACGAAACAGCGAAGACTTTAACGGAGGCGGAATGATGATTAATCAAAAATTGAAAGAAGCGTTTCAGGAATATAAAGATGAACTAACCGATTTGCGCAGGAAGCTCCACAGCGAGCCGGAACTTTCCTGGGAGGAATACAAAACGACTGATTTTGTCTGTGACTATCTTGATGAGCTAGGCATCTCGTATCGTCGTACTGAACCGACCGGTGTGATTGCTGAAATCAAGGGCGGAAAGCCTGGAAAAACGGTCGCCTTAAGAGGGGATATGGATGCCTTATCCGTCGAAGAGCTGATTAAGGACTTGCCATACACTTCAAAGGAAGAAGGAAAAATGCACGCCTGCGGCCATGATGCCCATACGGCGATGCTAATGATTGCGGCAAAAGCGCTTAATGGGATCAAGGAAGAGCTTCCAGGCAATGTCCGCTTATTATTCCAGCCGGCGGAGGAAGTCGCCCAGGGAGCTAAGGCACTTGTTGAACAAGGAGCAGTGGAAGGAGTCGACAACGTCTTCGGCATCCATATCTGGTCACAAATGCCGACCCATAAGGTCAGCTGCACACCAGGTCCATCCTTCGCTTCAGCCGATTTGTTCAAAGTTACATTTAAAGGGAAAGGCGGACACGGAGCGATGCCGCATGCATGCATTGATACCGCGATCGTCGCCTCATCATTTGTAATGAATGTGCAATCCGTGGTGTCAAGAACGATCGATCCTCAGCAGGGCGCTGTGTTGACTGTTGGAAAAATGGTCGTAGGCACCCGTTTCAATGTCATTGCCGAGAATGCCGTGATTGAGGGAACGGTACGCTGCTTTGACCCGGCTGTACGTGACCACATTGAGTCGCAGCTAACGCATTATGCAGAAAACGTCGCTGCGGTGTTTGGCGCTGCCGCAAATGTAGAATATACTCGCGGTACACAGGCGGTCATCAATGACGAAGAAAGTGCACAGCTTGTCCAGAAAGTGGCTGCAGAGGCATTCGGTGAGGATGTCATTTATCATGAAAAAACAACCATGGGCGGCGAGGATTTCAGCTTTTATCTTGATGAGGTGCCAGGCAGCTTTGCCCTGGTTGGCAGTGGCAATCCCGAAAAAGATACCGAGTGGGCCCACCATCATGGCAAATTCAATATCGATGAAGATGCATTGAGTACCGGTGCAGAACTTTACTCACAGTATGCATGGGCATATTTGAATAAAAACTAATAAAAGTGGAGATCCCTTACTGGGCTCTCCACTTTCATTGTTATCTCTTTTTCTTTTTACCCGGATCCGCAGCCACGTTTGGCTTTGCTTTCGATTCAAGGGCCAGCTGCACATGGTAGGTCTTCTCATCCACTGCCAGAACGCTGGTAACCTTCCCTTTGCGCCCCTTGATCCTCAGATCCTCCCCAACAGAAGGAACCTGCTGACGGAGCTGATTCAAAAGCTCATTCCTGTTTTCAAAAAAATGGACAACAAACATAGCAAATCACCTATTTTCTATAGTATTAGCTTTCCTATCACTAACATATTGGCGGGATACTAGGTTTAGAACAGATTAATAGTTGGATTTTTGGTAGGATTGAATTATTGCGCAGGGGGAAGAATTTAGATAGATATAGGTAGGAGTTCGGATGGGTTTTGAGATTGGAAGGGAAAAGCTGTCCGAAGTATGTTGAAGTTCGGACAGGTTTTGGGGTTGGAAGGGAAAAGCTGTCTGAAGTAGGCTCAAGTTCGGACAGGTTTTGGGGTTGGAAGCGTAAAGCTGTCCGAAGTAGGTGCAAGTTCGGACAGGTTTTGGGGTTGGAAGCGAAAAGTTGTCTGAAGTAGGCTCAAGTTCGGACAGCTTTTGGAGTTTGAAGGGAAAAGCTGTCCGAAGCAGGTGCAAGTTCGGACAGCTTTTGGGGTTAGTTGCGTTAAGCTGTCCGAAGTAGGTGCAAGTTCGGACAGGTTTCGGGGTTGGAAGGGACAAGCTGTCCGAAGTAGGCGGAAGTTCGGACAGGTTTTAGGCTTGGATGCGTTAAGCTGTCTGAAGTAGGTGCAAGTTCGGATAGATTTTAGGGTTGGATGCGTTAAGCTGTCCGAAGTGGGTGCAAGTTCGGACAGGTTTCGGGGTTGGAAGGGACAAGCTGTCCGAAGTAGGCGGAAGTTCGGACAGGTTTTAGGCTTGGATGCGTTAAGCTGTCTGAAGTAGGCGGAAGTTCGGACAGCTTTTGGACTTGGAAGCGTAAAGCTGTCCGAAGTAGGTGCAAGTTCGGACAGGTTTCGGGGTAGGATGCGTTAAGCTGTCCGAAGTAGGCGGAAGTTCGGACAGCTTTTGGACTTGAATGCGTAAAGCTGTCTGAAGTAGGCGGAAGTTCGGACAGCTTTTGGACTTGAATGCGTAAAGCTGTCTGAAGTAGGTGCAAGTTCGGATAGATTTTGGTGCTATAAGCGAAAAGCTGTCAAAATACACGTGTAATCTTGACAAGTTGAGGGCCAACAAGCCTAAAGCTGTCAAAATAAAGACGTATTCTTGACAGGTTGAGCGCCAACAAGCTTAAAGCTGTCAAAATAAACGTGTAATCTTGACAGGTTGAGCGCCAACAAGCCTAAAGCTGTCAAAATAAAGGCGTATTCTTGACAGGTTGAGGGCCAACAAGCCTAAAGCTGTCAAAATAAAGACGTTATCTTGACAGGTTGAGGGCAACCGAGCCTAAAGCTGTCAAAATAAAGGCGTATTCTTGACAGGTTGAGGGCCATCAAGCGAAAAGCTGTCAAAAATAAGTCCTATCACCGACCCTAATCTAGAAACCTAAATAACATAAATCATATCCGGAGGTTACGATCATGAAAACATACAAATTTCCTGAAGGTTTTTTATGGGGAGGTGCAACGGCTGCGAACCAGATTGAAGGGGGCTATCACGAAGGAAACAAGGGCCTTAACGTGGCTGATGTACTGCCTGGTGGAAAAGCAAGATACGATATTTTAACAAAACCGGGTTTTGATTTTGAAATAAAGCCGGATCAGTATTACCCGAACCATGAGGCAATTGACTTTTACCGTCGATATAAAGAAGACATTGCGATGTTTGCGGAAATGGGATTCAAGGCGTTTAGGATGTCGATCGCCTGGACGAGGATATTCCCAAATGGCGATGAGCAGGAGCCCAATGAGGAGGGGCTTGCGTTTTATGACCGGGTGCTCGATGAATTACATAAGTATGGGATTGAACCTGTCGTGACAATATCCCACTATGAAATGCCGCTCCATTTGGTAAAAGAATATGGTGGCTGGCGCAGCCGGGAAGTGGTCGCTTTATTTGAAAAATATGCCCGAACAATCCTAAACCGCTACAAAGACAAAGTGAAGTACTGGATGACCTTTAATGAAATCAACAGTGCTCTGGTGATGCCGATTAATGGTCTAGGCTTTTCGATTGAAAAAGAAGAAGATCGATACCAGCCTACGTTCCAGGCGTACCATCACCAGTTCGTGGCAAGCTCCCTTGCCGTAAAAGCATGCCGAGAAATCATCCCCGGTTCGCAAATCGGATGCATGATTCTGTTTGCGCCGGTTTACCCTTATGACAGCAATCCGGAAAACGTGCTGCACGCGTTACAGGAAGAGCAGATTTTCAATTATTTTTGCGGAGATGTCCAGGTTCGGGGAGAGTACCCTTCTTACATTAAACGCTACTTCAACGAACACAATATTGAACTTCAAATTGAAGAGGGTGACCTTGAGATCTTAAAAGAGGGAACCGTGGATTATGTGGGTTTTAGCTACTATATGTCACGTACCGAGAAGAAAGAGAAAGCAAACGAGGATTCTTCAGAAGGAAACATCATTGGAGGTGTACGTAATCCGTTCCTTGAAGTAAGCGACTGGGGATGGGAAATCGATCCGGTTGGCCTGCGTATCAGCTTAAACAAGCTGTACGACCGTTACCAGATCCCTCTTTTTGTAGTAGAGAATGGATTGGGTGCGTATGATCAGCTAGAAGAAGATGGTAGCATAAACGATGATTATCGAATCGACTATCTTCGCGAACACATCAAAGCGATGGGTGAAGCGATTGAAGATGGCGTTGATTTAATGGGATACACCAGCTGGGGATGCATTGACATGGTCAGCATGTCTACTGGCGAATTCTCGAAACGGTATGGCTATATCTACGTTGACAAACACGATGATGGCAGCGGTACACTTCAGCGGAAAAAGAAGAAATCCTTCTTCTGGTATAAAGATGTAATTAGTACAAACGGTGATAAATTATAGCTGTTTAAAAAGGCTGCAGACAAACGGCAGCCTTTTTTCTGGTATAAAAAGAAAAACGAGTGATTTGTCGAACAATACTTTGTTAGTAATACACAAGGAGGAACAACAATGTTTTTATACAAAATAGATGACCAATTATCATTAAAGCAGGCAGAATTGAATGACGCAGAACGACTGTTTGAATTAACCGAAAGTGGTCGGGAATATATGAAAGAATGGCTGCCATGGCTTGATTTTACAGTGACTGTGGATGATACAAGGGAGTTCGTCAAGGGCACGATGTTAGGTTATGCGGAAAACAGAAGCTTGACGACTGTGATTATATATAAAGGGGAAATAGTGGGTACGGCTGGATTTAACAGCATCAATTGGTCAAACAAAACAGCGTACATTGGCTATTGGCTCGGGCATGAATATCAGGGAAAAGGGATTATGACCCGAGTGGCCAAGGGATTGACTGACTATGCTTTTCAACATCTAAAGTTAAATAAGGTCGAAATTCGGGCAGCCGATGAAAATAAAAAGAGCAGGAGTATTCCCGAACGTTTAGGTTTTGTGAAAGAAGGAAGGCTCAGACAGGCAGAATGGTTATACGACCATTATGTGGATCACATTGTATATGGCGTTTTAGCTGATGAGTGGGATAAACATCAATAAGTTTAAGGGCAGGGGGTTGGAGAGTACATGGATTTGAAAATGGCAGCCTTAACGTCAGAAAATTTTTCAGAGATTGTTAGAGTGGAAAATCCTAGCCTTCCCAATAAAAATATCCTACAAATATATGAAAAGAAGGCGACTAGTGAAACCATTTTGAAAAATGTTGGAGTCATCACACCAAATGGCCAATTAGTTGGCTATGGAATGTTTGCAGCTGGACCATGGGATCCAATCTTGAAACCAGGATATGCAGAGGTTTCGATCAAAATCGATGATGAATGGCATGGAAAGAGAATCGAGGGTTGGATATTAAAAGAGATTGAGGAACTTGCCTTGAAAAATAAAACCAAAGTTCTTCAGACTCAAATCCAGGATATTAATGAAGCTGAACTTGAATGGGCCAGAAAGGAAGGCTTTGAGATTTCCGGCCATATTTTCGAATCGCAATTGGATCTTTCTATTATTAAAACAGATTCATATAGTTCCCTCATTAATGAATTGACATCTTCAGGAATTAAGTTTACTACTTTGGCTGACTATCCCCCGGACCCATCGATTCAAGAGCGATTTTGGGATTTGTGGTGGGAGCTGGCACAGGATGTTCCGGGCATGAGTGACAAGCCGCGCCCTGAAAATGAGCAAATGATCAATTTGACAAAGGATTATGATAAGAAGGGATTTATTCTGGCTGTGCAAGGTGGGGAGTGGGTGGCAATGTCCATGGTGCTTCAGGAAGCCGCGGGAACAGGGTATAACTCTATGACAGGCGTTCATCCTCAATACAGGGGGAGAGGCCTTGCAAAGGCAATTAAGGTTAAAGCAATTGAATATGCTTTACAAAATGGTATGAAGTTTCTCCGGACTAATAATGATTCAATAAATGAGCCTATGCTGGCTGTCAACCAGAGATTAGGTTATGAACAAAAGCCAGGTTTTTACATACTGACAAAACGATTAGACGATTAATGGTATAGGAGAGAGCTATACAAAAAAACACATGCTCAGGCAACACTTGCCCTGAGCACATGCATAAATGAATGGTCATAGAAGTGACTCAGCTCCGTCGATGTATACTTCTGTCCCGGTAATATGGGAGGAAAGATCGGAGGCCAGAAAAAATACGAGGTCGGCAACTTGTTCTGGTTTTCCGGCGTGTTCTTCCAATGGCTGGTTGCCTTTGGGATATTCGACCGGAATCTTGATTTTCTCCAGGTCATCTTCCTGCGGGAAGGTATTTTTGCCGATATTGGTTTCGATGGCCCCGGGACAGATAATGTTGACTCTGATTTTATACTGAGCCAGTTCCAGTGCTGCCATTTTGCCAAAGCCGGTCTGGCCGATTTTAGAGGTGCTATAGGCAGACATCCCGAAATTTTTGTAGATCCTGTTTCCGTTAATGGAGCTTGTGATGATGATACTGCCGCCATCCTTTTTCATATGGGGGATGGCATATTTCACGGTAAGAAAAGTTCCCTTGAGATTTGTGTTGATTGTTTCGTCCCAATCCTCAGGTGCCAGATCTTCAATTGGGGCAAGCACACCATTGATGCCTGCATTCGCAAAGACTATATCAACTTTTCCCCAGGCTTCTGCCACCTTATGAAAACTCTGCTCCACTTCTTCAGGTTTTGCTATATCACATTCAAGAATCATAGCGGTCCCACCGGATTCTTCAATAGAATCCTTCACGTTCTTTGCGTTATCCTCCTTGACATCAATCAAAGCAACCTTTGCACCAGCTGCTCCTAGTTTTAGTGCAGCTGCTCTGCCGATACCGGAGCTGGCCCCTGTGATAAAAGCGACTTTTCCATCTAATTCCCCCATATTTACTTCCTCCTTCAATTGTTTTCAATTATTTATAACTTTCCCCAATTTATTGGAAAATAAAACAGTGTAAACTAGTAATATGGGATTCTATGAAACTTTTGCCAAATCAAAACGTATGAAAAGATAACCTCCTAAAAGTCGGAGGTTTTTTAAACAACCGAAATTGTCGAAAGTCATCATAATTTGTAATGCTCCAGGAGGTTGGATAAGTGGACAAGCAGGAACATATCATTTCGAAAATGGATGAATTATTGGATGAAATCAGAGCTGGAAAGGCTGAAAGCGCAGCATCTATCGCCCTACAGCAAAGGTATATCCCGAAGAAAAGGCCTTTTATTAAAGTAATCGTTCTATAACTTTTTTTAGCAGCAGGCTTCGCTTCGGCGCTCTGGTATGTCAAAGGAAATATGAGCAAGGCAGAATCCACTGTCTATATTGAACAAGTTCACAGCCTGTCTGCATTGGCAACTGCGGAAGCTCACGTCAAGGTTGTCATCGAGCAGAAAGACAATGAAATATTCGGAGAGAAAATTCGCTTTAACCTGCCGGGGACAAAACGTGAAATTCTGCTGATTGTTCCAGCCACAGTAATTGCGGGAGTTGATTTGAAGGCTATCGACCAAAAAGACATGAAGGTCGATGAGGAGCGAAAAGTAATAGAAATACTATTGCCGAAAGCAACTTCCCTTCAGGATCCTTCCATAAAAATGGATCAGGTCAGAACCTTTTCGAATGAAGGACTATTGAGCGGCAAAATAGAGTGGGACGAAGGCTTTGATCTTGCTGCAGCAGCCCAGGAGCAACTTAAGCAGGAAGTAATGGATTCGGGAATCTTACAAAAGGCTGATAATAACGCTCAAATTGTTTTGAAGGAATTTTTTGGGCATATGGGCTATAAAACTGTCTTTAAGAGACGATAAAATTATTATGTAAATATCAGATATGATTCATCATAGATTGGATTTTTATAAAATTCTAATACGGATGAAAGGTTGTGTATTCAAATCAAAAATAACGGTATATTTTTTATTGTAATATTAACGTCCTTATTCGTTGTATTGGCCGCATGCGGTAATACCACTGACAAGACGAGTGGTGAATTGAATGAACAGTCACAAACTCAGAACTCAAATAAGATTCAAAATAATGAACCTCCAAATAATGATTCGGCAGGAACGGACAATTCAGATACAAATGTTAAAGTAGACTCCTCAAACAATGATGTTGATATCACCTCAACAAATCACCCTGACAGTCTGAAGGCTGAGTATCTTGAGAAATTAAATGCTACAAAAAAAGAAATTGTTGAGATGCGTGAAAATCCGATAGATGATACAACATTCGCTTCAAAAAAGGTAGAAGGCGATATCTACGATCTTCTGGATGACTTGATAAATGAGATCTATGAGGAGTTAATAGAACAACTTCCTTCAGAAGAGATGGACCAGCTGAGGAAAGAACAACGTGAATGGCTAACATACCGCGAACAGTCAGCAAAAGAGGCTTCTCTCAAATATAAAAACGGAACAATGGAGCAACTAGAATATGTGACAGTCGAGAATAATCTTACTGAGGAAAGATGCTTTGAATTAGTTGAAGTTTATATGAATTAACATCACATTACTTTTTGAATGTTTATTCTTGGAATCGGTTCTTTTATCGGCAGGGAGAGGGCGACTCAGCCTGAATGGTTAGATTAAAAACAAATAACCTCTTTACACAAACTCAGAGTAAAACAATACTCTGAGTTTTTTGTGTTGTTATTAAGATAAGTTTTTTGTTTACGGCAGCAAAAAGATATCATGATACGGCGGGCTGTCGAGTTTTGATTGTTTCAAATATCCTTCCTCTACCAATTCATTCAACCCTTTTTGTACTTCCTCTGGTTTCACACCGAATAGATCTGCAACCTTCACGGTTGAAATAGTCATGTATTTTGGTTTTTTTGCTGATGACTGAATCATAGTCTGGACACGGTGCAATAGTTGGTTTTTATCCATGAATCTTACCCCTTTTTTAAAATTTATTGCCATGATGCTAAATAATTTTCCCAGTAATGTAAATATTATTTAGGGAAATTAAAGGAGTTGAATGATCCGTGGCCTACCATCCACCTTACAAAATTGCACAATTGACAGTTGAGCATGGACAGAAGAAAGCGAATCTCCCTTTTTCAAGTGTGCTTGTATTGGGATTTCTCGGCGGGGCTTTCATTTCCCTTGGCTATCTGCTTGATATCCGGGTCATCGCCACTCTTCCTGAGGAATGGGGTTCGCTTAGCTCATTGATCGGTGCCGCTGTTTTTCCTGTAGGACTCATTTTGATCATCATTGCTGGCGGGGAACTGCTGACAGGGAATATGATGGCCGTTTCGATGGCTTATTTGTCGAGAAGGATTTCACTCGGTTTACTGTTGAAAAATTGGTTCTGGATTACTTTATTTAATTTTATTGGAGCTTTGTTTGTCGCTTACTTCTTCGGTCAGGTTGCAGAATTGACATCCTCTGGTCCTTATCTTGACAAAACGGTTGCGATTGCCGGCGGGAAGCTGGAGCATGGTTTCTTGTCATCACTCGTATCGGCTATTGGCTGCAATTGGCTAGTCGGCCTGGCTGTCTGGCTTGCATATGGAGCAGAGGACGTCGGCGGCAAAATCCTGGCAATCTGGTTTCCGATCATGGCGTTTGTTGCGATTGGATTTCAGCACGTTGTCGCCAATATGTTCGTCATTCCTGCAGCAATCTTCTCTGGCTACTACAGCTGGAATGATTTTATCGGGAACTTTATTCCGGTATTCATTGGAAACGCAATCGGGGGCGCTGTGTTTGTCTCCGTATTTTACTGGATTGCTTACCGAGGAACAATGGAAACGGGATCCCGGAAGGAAGCGAAGCGAAGGCCAAACCAGGCGGGCACAAACCGGCATGGATTAGTGAGAGCAGGATTAAGGAGGCAGGGAAATGAGTGATTCAAAATTCACGATTCAGATTAACGGCAAAGATTACAATGCCGTAGAAGGGCAGAAGATTTTAGAAGTTGCAAGGGCAGAAGATGTATTCATTCCTGGTATCTGTTACCATCCAGATCTGGGAACCATCCAGACATGCGATACTTGCTACGTGATGGTGGACGGGCAATTGACGCGGTCATGTACGATGAAGGCTGAGCCAGGGATGAAAGTCGATACCATGTCCGACCAGGTGAAGACCGCCCAATATGAGGCGATGTCAAGGATTCTTAAAAACCATGAACTGTATTGTACCGTTTGCGATAACAACAATGGAAACTGCACAATCCATAACACTGTAGAGGATATGGGCCTTGCCCATCAGAAATATCCATTTGAAGCGAAACCGTATCCGCCAGATAATTCCCATCCTTTTTATCGGTATGAGCCTGACCAGTGTATCCTCTGCGGCCGCTGTGTTGAGGCCTGCCAGGATCTGCAGGTGAATGAAACCCTCACGATTGACTGGAGTCGTGAAGTGCCAAGGGTCATATGGGACAATGATGTTCCGATAGATCAATCTTCTTGTGTTTCCTGCGGGCATTGCGTGAACGTATGTCCTTGTAACGCCCTTATGGAAAAATCAATGCTCGGGAATGCCGGTTTCCTGACAGGGATCGCTCCAAATATCCTTGCGCCAATGATTGATATGACAAAAGAGGTGGAACCGGGTTATCGTGAAATTTTTGCCGTATCCGAGGTCGAAGCGGCAATGAGGAAAGCGCGGATTAATCGGACTAAGACGGTCTGTACTTATTGCGGAGTCGGCTGCAGCTTCGAGGTTTGGACGAAGGACCGGGAAATTCTAAAAATCCAGACAAAGACAGAGGCACCGGTTAACGGTATCTCCACTTGTGTAAAAGGGAAATTCGGCTGGGACTTTGTAAACAGTGAAGAGCGCCTGACAAAGCCGCTCATCCGAAAAGGAGAAGAATTTGTTGAAGCAACATGGGATGAAGCTCTCTCCCTGATTGCCGAAAAACTCTCTGGAATCAAAGAGGAGCATGGTCCGGATGCAATCGGTTATATTGCTTCATCCAAATGCTCGAATGAGGAAAACTTCTTGTTCCAAAAATTTGCCCGGGGCATCATGGGGACAAATAATGTCGACAATTGCTCCAGATACTGTCAGTCTCCAGCGACAACTGGATTGATGCGGACTGTAGGACTTGGCGGGGATTCCGGTACGATGGAGGATATCATGGCATCCGAGCTTGTGATGGTAGTCGGCGCGAATCCAGCTGAATCACATCCTGTTTTGGCGACAAGGATCAAACGTGCCCACAAGCTCCATGGCCAGAAGCTCGTCGTTGTAGATTTAAGGGAGAATGAACTGGCAGAGCGTGCCGATTTATTTCTTCATCCAAAACCAGGATCAGATATCATCATGCTGAATGCCATTGCAAAATACTTCTTTGACCAGGGCTGGGAGGATGCGAGTTTCCTCGCTGAGCGAGTAAATGGTGTGGAAGAATTCAGGGCTTCGCTTGAAAAATACACACTTGATTATGCTGTTGAAAAAACCGGCCTCAGCATGGAACAGCTGCTTCGTCTTGCGGAAATGATCAAGGAAGCCAAATCTGTCTGCATCCTGTGGGCGATGGGTGTTACCCAGCATAAGGGCGCATCGGATACAAGCACGGCCATTTCCAATTTGCTGCTGGTAACTGGGAACTATGGACGGACCGGGACAGGAGCTTACCCATTGCGCGGCCATAACAATGTTCAGGGTGCCTGTGACTTTGGAACACTGCCGCCATGGATGCCTGGCTATGAGCCAGTGAACGATGAAGCAGTCCGGGCTAAGTATAAGGAAGCCTGGGGAGTAGACCTTCCTGAAAACCCTGGTTATGACAACCACCATATGGTGGAGGCCATCAACAAAGGGAAGATGAAAGCACTCTATTTGTTTGGCGAAGATATGGCCATCGTGGACGCCAACTCCAACTATGTCCATTCAACCTTTGAAAAACTGGATTTCTTTGTAGTCCAGGATATTTTCTTCAGCAAGACAGCCCAATTCGCAGATGTTGTGTTACCGGCTGCGCCAAGTCTTGAAAAAGATGGGACGTTTACGAACACCGAAAGACGGATTCAAAGGTTCTACAAAGTGTTTGAGCCTCTGGGAGATTCAAAACCTGACTGGCTGATCTTCCAGGAACTCGCGAATCGACTTGGTGCTGACTGGAACTATCAGCATCCTTCCGAAATCATGGACGAGGCAGCGAAGCTCGCGAACATATTTGCCGGAGTAAGCTATGAACGGCTTGAGGAGTGGGAGTCGCTTGTCTGGCCGGTAAACGCGGATGGAAAAGACACGCCTCTGTTATATACCGATAAATTTGGTTTCCCTGATGGAAAGGCAAGGCTCGTTCCTGTCGACTGGACCATACCGTTTGATCCAGGTGCGGATTTTGATCTTCATCTCAATAATGGACGCATACTTGAGCATTTCCATGAAGGCAATATGACACACAGAACCGAGGGACTTGTGCATAAAGTGCCTGATGTATGGCTCGAGATTTCACCTGAACTTGCAGCTGAACGAACTCTCGAGGATGGTGCACTTGTCGGTCTGACATCGCCTTATGGACATGTTGAGGTCCGTGTGATTGTAACCGACAGGGTAAAAGGACATGAATTGTATCTGCCGATGAATACGGCGGAGGATAACGAGGCTGTTAACAGGCTGACAAGCAGCTATCACGATATTGTTACCCATACTCCTGCCTATAAGGAAATGGGAGTTAAGATGGAAGTGCTCGAAACTTCAGGCGAGCCGCCGCTTCCGAAACATAACCACCGATATGGAAACAGGATTCCGCAGATCAGTGTGAAGGTAGAGGAAAAATGGCAGCGGGCTGACTATATACCGATTTCAGAGATAGATGACTTGAAGGAGGGATATTATGGCGAAAGCGATCAGGCAAATTAAAAGGCAGGTCCCGAATGAAACGGTAGAACGAGCCCAGGCTATGGAGGAAATCATGCAGGCTCTTGCTGACAATAAGGAAGCCGTCCTGTCGATGATTGAAATGGCCAAAGAACTTCATGAGGTTAAAGTCTTCGAGACGGCTGGATCATTATTGAAGCAGCGTAATGAGGTAGGAGTCATTGCCATGCAACAGGTCAATCAGCCAGCTGTGCATAATGTCATCAAAAGTGGTTTCGGCTTGTTCAAGTTTCTTGGCGGATTGCAGCCAGCCCAGCTTGATACTCTTTTGAATGGTGTCACTCTTGGATTGAAGCGAATGTCCGAAACTGGTGAAAAAGGGAAGAAGCAAAGTATCTGGAAAATGAGGATCAGGCTGCGCAGTCCGGCAATTCGGGCTGCGATGACCACGATGGTTGATTTTATGGAGGGAATGGGAGAGGCCTTCCTGAGAAGCAGAGAAAAACGTGAGTAGGGAGGAGTCGCTGTGCAGGAAAAGACGTTCAAAATCAGCAATTTAAATTCTGATGAAGATGCTGAGAAACTCACTGGAGCGATGCTCGAGGTCTGGGGAATTTCCCAGGCAGAAGCAAACACGCAACACAAAACCGTTTCGATCAAATTCGATGAAAGAATGTCTTCCCAGGAAGATTTTAAGCAGGCGGTGCGTGAAGCCGGATTTGACCTGACTAGTGAATAACTATATTAAAAGAGGTGACGAAGATGAGAATATGTGAAGTTTGCGGAAGAAAAGAAGGCTTTGAAGAACATCAAGAAGAGCTGTTCCAAGCTGTAAAGCTTCATGTTTGCGAAAGTTGCCGAGAGGATCGAAAGGCGCCGCCATTAGGAGACTGGGCATATTGATTATGAAGGAAAGTGCCAGGGAATATACCATGTGAAAATCCAGGTGAAACGAGGTGGCACAACGCTGGAACCAATTGAAGTGAAACGGGAAATCATTCGTTACGGGAAGGGTCTTGCCGAACGAGTTGAAGACAGTATCGTAACAGAACACCCTGTGACAATAAAAATCAATGGCGCAGAGTTTGCGACACTCGTTTGTTCGCCGGATTTTATCGAGGATCTTGTTATCGGTTTTTTAGCTTCGGAAGGCGTGATCCGTAAGTATGATGATTTAGAAGATATATGGATAGAAGAAAAATCAGGCACGGCACATGTAAAAACGAAAAAGGTCAATCCATATTACCTTAATTTCCAGGGTAAAAGATATATTACTTCCTGTTGTGGAGCAGGAAGGCAGGGATTTGTTTTTATAAATGATGCCCTGACTGCGAAAAAGATGGAACAGGTAAGGATAAAAATATCATCCCGGGACTGTTTTTCCTTGATGAAGGAAATGCAGGAATCGTCACAAGTGTTTCAAAACACGGGAGGAGTCCATAATGCGGCACTTTGCCAGTCAGGTAAAGTAGTGATTTCCAGGATGGACATTGGCAGACATAATGCTCTGGATAAAATTTATGGTCACTGCCTGAAAAACAGTATTCCACTTTCGGATAAGGTTCTTGCCTTCAGCGGAAGGATTTCTGCGGAAATCCTCCTCAAGGCATCCAAGATCGGCTGCGAAATTGTTTTATCGAAATCTGCTCCTACAGAACTTGCCTTAAAGCTTGCAGAGGATCTGGGCATTACTACGATCGGCTTTATTCGAGATGAGTCCCTTAATGTGTACACTGGACAGGAAAGGGTATTTCTTGAATAAACGTAATAGGTAAAAAGAAAAGGCTCTCCAAAGGGGAGCCTTTTATCCTTCATCCAAACCATCGATTGAAACAAGCTGTCTTTCTTCCTGGGTCCCTCTTGCCGAGATGACCGCCATACTTGAAGTAGCATCAATGCTTTCAATCCAAATCGGCACTCCGTGGTAGTGGACGGAGATTTCATCTTCAGCAGTGAGGATTTCTTTTACCCGTTGCAAATCCATGATTATCACCTCATACTTAAAATAACCATAGACAAAAACATGTATGTATAGGGGAGTATATGATGAAATTTGTGAAAAGCAGTCATGAGAAAATTTCTGTTGAGATGGAAATCATGAATTCGCATCCCGACTATAATTTGCTGGCGGATGGGAAGCGCTTATTAGATGAAAAAGATTTGCTGGAGGAACATCAAGAGGGACATAACCTCGAGAAAGAGCGCTATCTTATTGAAGTGGAAGGAAAATACATCGGTATCATAGATTTTATCATGAAAAATCCCAGGGACGGGAAGCCGTGGCTTGGATTGCTGATCATTCATAAAGCGTGGACAAGGCAATCATTGGCTGAAAAAGCTCTGTCCATGTATGAGGAAATGATGAAGAAAAGGGGTATACCTGAAGTTCGATTGGGATGTTTTGCTGGTAATCAGCCGGGTTTGTCATTTTGGAAAAAACAAGGGTTTAAACAGGTAAAACAAATAAAATTCCGTGACAAGCCGTTATGGATCATGGGGAAAAACATAGAATAAGGCGAATCAAGAGAGTCCTGATTCGCCTTATTTTATTCTGTAAGCTCTTCGATATCTTTTCCTTCAACATATGAAGGTGTTTCCAATCCAAGCAGATTGTAGATGGTCGGAGCGATATCTAAATTTGAGACGGAACCAATTTGCTTGCCATTGCTAATGTCTGGCCCCATGGCCATGAAGACAGCTTTCAGCTTCTCCCGATCAGGATCCCCGCCATGGGTTCCTAATTCAGATGTCGGTTTGACAATATGTGTAACACCCTTTCCCATAATATAACCTGGAGCCGCCATTAAGAGAACATCCCCGGCATTCCGTTCTTGTAAATTGCCTTTTTGAGGTATTTTCTTTATTTCCTGATATGGATGTGCTTTCGCATTTGTAAGGTAACCATACAAACTTTCTGTATTCTCTCTTAATCCATTGAAAGAAAGGTTGATGGTGCTGTCCCAAATTTCCTTAAGGTGATACTTTATGACTGGTCCATTCTCATTCCTGTCCACCTCAACTCCCTCGAAAGCTTGGATGATTTCAGTGCGAACCTGCTCATATTTTTCAGGAGGGACAATTCCATACT
Source organism: Bacillus sp. ISL-35 (assembly GCF_018613355.1). Lineage (NCBI taxonomy): Bacteria > Bacillati > Bacillota > Bacilli > Caryophanales > Bacillaceae > Bacillus > Bacillus sp. ISL-35. The sequence continues at coordinate 214,738 of NZ_JAGGQK010000006.1, forward strand.
TTTCTCTTGATTTCAGATTGATGTAAACATGAGCAGCAGATCCACTCGGAATCGCAATTGCTTTGGATTTCTCGTAATCAATCTTTCCATCAGAATCAAGGACGAGAAGGTTATTGTCCTTCAACACTTTATTAGGTTCGATCGCCGAATGTGCGGGTTCCATTCCATGATCCGAAACGATGAACAGGTAGTCATTTTCATCGAGAGCTTTGACTGTTTTGCCTACTGTCTTATCAGCTGTCTTATACGCCCATCGAATGTATTCAGCGTTTTTCTTTGATTCATTCTTTGTAAAACCAGGTTGTCTTGGGTCTGTCAGTAAATACTTATGCTCCTGATGGTCAATTTGCGGAGCGTAGAACATCAGTAAATCAGGCTCAAACTCGTTTTTGATAAAAAGGGACACGTCAGTTACCCAGTTTGCAAATCTTTCTGATATTTGTTCATATTCTTTCCTTGATATCCAGCCCTCTTCAAGTGCACGGTCATCTTCCTGTGGTGGAAAGAAACCGAATTTTCCCCTGATTTGTTCTGAAAAACCTTGTGGTCCATCAATCAAACCAGATGTTACTGCTGATTGGTATATCACGGCCCCATTGTCCAGAGTTGGGTCCTCAGAAGTGATCTTAAACCAAAATCCTGCATTCTTGTTTTCTTGAACCCGCAGTTCTAGTGATCCCCAGCCCTTGGGTTTGACCGGGTTGTTTCTTTCGGCTTTTTGATCAGTGACCATGAATGAATCATAATTTTTTTCCTGGTCATTGGTTGAATCAACGGCTAGCACATGAACTTTTTGACTTTTACCGTCTTTGACTTTAATGTGAAAAGATGATTCCTTTAATGGGCTGTAACTCTCAGGAGGGTCACTCCACCCCGAAGCCTCCGTGAACTGAAGCTTCTCCTGTTTGCTAGGGGACCATGTATCTCCATAATAAATCGTGTAGTCTGCCTGTTTCCCGATGGCCGGATTGGCACCGGCAAAAGCGACCGTGGCCGTCGTTTTTCCCTGTTTCCTGGCTGATACCCATAACGGATCTACTTCAAGTTCACTCATAAAAGCATCCTTCTGGTTTGTCATTGCTGCATCTTTCTGCTGCCAGATATTGCTGACGATGGATGTTTTAAGAGGAGTCGCTCCTGTTGCGATCGCTGCGTGCGAAGGTGCCGTGAGAGAAGGACTTACGGTAGTGGAATATTTCGCGATAGTTCCATTTTTGACCACTTGTTCTATATTAGGCAGCTTGCCGTCTTTTACATAACTCCTTGTTAGGTCATTTCTCATGCCATCAAATGAAATCAGGACGACCTGCTTTTTGTTTTCTGCATTTGCATTTGTACCGCACATACCTGATAAAAAAATAATAAAGACGATGAATTTAAAGATTCTTGTTGTCATAAACTCTCCCTCGCTGATGTTATAGAAGGAATTTACCTTTTTTCCAGGCTTGTAAAACTTTTAGAAAATTAGTTCTTTAGTTTTTTGCTCTGTTATAGCCTAATTTTGTTTTACCTCCTCTTGATTGTAGTGGAAGGCGCGTAGACTCCTCCGAAAATGCTACCGCATTTCCTTCGTGCGTGGGCAGGTTCGAGGAAGCTAATAAATGTCCTGAGGCTCAGCGCCAGCCAGGAAGAATTGCCTTTTGAAAAAGCCGGCAGTTGGGCTTTTTCATTATTCTTCCAGCGGAAAGCGATGCACGGAACGAAAATCAACAGCATTGTTAAACAGAGCATTTTTTTAAGCGAAATCTTGCTTCCTCGATAAAATCTCCATATTTATTTGATATAAATTCTTATATAAAAAAAAGGAGGTATTTAAACAGTGAGTATACGTATCAAAGGACTAATGGTCATAGTTTCATTGTCGGCGGCACTATTTTTAACAGGGTGCACAGGGGAGGAAGATCAATCAGGAACGGGCGGTCACAGTGCTCATGAAAATATGGAGCATTCAGGTTCAGGAGAACTGCCTGAGGGTTTGAAAGTAGCGGAAAATCCAAAATTTGAATTGGGCAGCAAGGCTATCATCACCGCTGATCACATGCAAGGAATGGACGGAGCGGAAGCAACAATTGTTGGTGCTTATGACACAGTCGTCTACTCGCTGTCTTATGACCCGACAAATGGAGGCGAGCGAGTGGAGAACCATAAGTGGGTAATCCATGAAGAATTGAAGGACGCAGGTGAAAAGCCTTTGGAGCCAGGGGATAAAGCGATCATCAATACGGACCATATGGAGGGAATGAAAGGGGCAGAAGCAGTGATCGATTCAGCTGTTTCAACGACTGTTTACATGGTCGATTTCACGCCGACAGACGGATCGGATAGGGTAACGAATCACAAGTGGGTTACTGAAGACGAGCTGACTTCTGCTGAATAAGCTATGTTATTTCCAAAATATGCACGATTGTCCTTCCGGAAGTCTGGGTATATAACCTTTAAGAATGAGGAGGGATGACTCATGAATAAACTTATAAAAACTGCTATTAAATGGGGACCTGTCCTGTATCCAATCGTCAAGAAAATGATGGACAGCAGGAAATCTTCAAAACTGAAAAGCAGCTACTCAAAATAAGTCTTTCAGGAGGCCGCACATTGTCAGGTAATGAAGATGTGTGGCCTTTCTCTGTATACATAAATATTCTTTCTATTTGGACCTATTGTTCATGTTATAATAGTGGAATAAAATACATATAGTTGGCTTTCATTGGTCTCTTAAAAGGAAGGTATCTATGGTTGAGGATAATATAACGAGAATTGACATGAATGGCAAGGAATACATATTAATCGGGACTGCGCATGTATCAAGGCACAGTGCAGAGCAGGTGAAGGAAGTTATTGAGGCTGAGAGGCCGGATTCCGTATGTGTCGAACTGGACGAGCAGCGATACAAAACGATTACGGAAGGCTCCAAGTGGCAGGAAATGGATATTATCCAGGTCATTAAGGAAAAAAGGGCATCGCTGTTATTGATGAATCTGGCTATTTCATCCTTCCAAAATCGGATGGCCAAGGATCTTGGTATCAAAGCGGGTCAGGAAATGATCCAGGGGATTGAATCCGCAAAGGAAGTCGGAGCACGCCTTGTTCTTGCCGACCGTAATATCCAGATCACTTTTTCACGGATCTGGGGAAATCTGGGCTTGAAAGGAAAAGCCCTTCTGCTTAGCCAGATTATCACAAGCATCTTCAGCAAGGAGAGCATATCTGAGGAAGATCTTGAAAAGCTGAAGGAACAGGACACAATCAACGCGATGCTGAATGAGTTCACGGAAACTTTTCCTCGTTTGAAAAAGCCGTTGATCGATGAAAGAGATCAGTATTTAGCCCAAAAAATCAAGGATGCCCCAGGAGAAAAAATCGTCGCTGTCCTCGGTGCTGCCCACGTACCAGGCATCAAGGAACAGATTAAAAAAGAACATGACCTGAAAAAACTAAGGGAGGTTCCGCCAAAATCCAAATGGCCAAAAATCATAGGCTGGAGCATTCCTGTGTTTATTATGGCCATCATCATCTACACATTTGTAGCAAATCCGTCTGCGGGTTTTTCCCAGACAGTCAGTTGGATTTTATGGAATGGCAGCCTTTCTGCCCTGGGAGCAGCTATTGCCATGGGACACCCACTGACCATCCTGACGGCCTTTATAGCAGCCCCGATCACATCGTTGAACCCTTTGCTTGCAGCAGGCTGGTTTGCCGGTCTGACACAGGCGTATATCCGCAGGCCAAATGTGAAGGACTTTGAAACCCTTTCTGAAGATGTTTTTAGTGTAAAAGGATTCTGGGGAAACAAAGTCAGCCGGATTTTACTGATTGTTGTGCTCGCCAACCTGGGAAGCTCTTTCGGGACCTTCATTGGCGGTGCCGATGTCATCAGGGTATTCCTCGAAAATCTCTAGGAGCACTGAAGAGGATCATGAATACGAGTACAATGCTGTAAAAATAACGCCAATTAGCAGTTCATTTCGCTACAGAATTGAACTGCTTCTTTTTTTATTTTCGAAGGTCTTCAACTACCAAGTAAAAATGAATTAGCCATCCAATCACAGCATGGATAGCTAGCAAGACAAATCGTTGAAGAAGGAATAAAGAGTAGTGTAAGAGAATTAATAATTTATATAAATCTTATATCTAAAATAAGCTGGTGAATTATGAAGTTAATGGAGAGAATACAAGAATATATAGATAACCAGTACAGAACACCAAAAGGACTAATTGGTACTGTGATCGGTGAAAAAATGGTAAAGCAGCATAAGCCCGAAACATTATGGACCATTGAATTATTAAATATTCAACAGGGTGAAAGTGTTCTAGAACTTGGATGTGGTTCTGGTTATGCAATGAAACTTATTTTGGAACAAGATAAAACTAGAGTAGTTGGATTGGACCTGTCTCCAACTGTGATTCGGTCAGCTAAGATGCGAAATAAAAAAGCATTTATGGAAGAAAAAGCAGATTTTGTACAAGGAAATGTAAATTGTTTGCCTTTTCAAGATGAACAATTCGACAAAGTTTTTAGCATCCATACTATTTATTTTTGGGATGAATTATTTACTACAGTATCGGAAATATATAGAGTTTTAAAGCCTGATGGTCGCATTACACTGACCCTGTGTGATGGCAAAAACGATGTTATATGGGATGGAATAAGAAATATTATAGAAGAGCAATTAATCCCGATTATGAAGAACCAGGGCTTTTTAGAGGTAGAAGTAGTAAAAGGACCAAATTCAAGACAATATCATACTATTGCAGTTTTGGGCAAAAAGTAATTAAATAAACGAATTATCAATCAAATTCTTAAGGCATTGATCTTAAAAAAAGGCTGTTTTCGTAAAGATTGTTGTTAAAATCCTAAAGCCGATTTTTACGTGATAATAGCCCTTTTGTATGTCGTACTAAGTTTGCAAGCTCTTTTCTCAGCATAAGCGTTAATTGTGTGAATAATCTTAGGAAATTCAATCCTATTATTTAGGCAATAGCAACAAAGTTTGAGAAAAGAGCCTAAAAAAACAAAAAAAAATCATCCTCGATATCAGGATGAAAAAAACCGAATGTGCAGTTCAAAAAGTAAACCTATTTTGACTTTCGTGTATTGTTATTCTGATACTCAGCCTGGCGTTTTGCATCCTTCTTAAATTCTTCCATTGCCTTGCTGTAAAGTAAGCTCATTTTCCACACCTCCTATTTGCTTGTCATTCATATTACCTTCGTTCCCTGTGAAATGGGGAGTAAAACATGAAATTCCCACGTTGTAAAATAAAGTAAAAAGGCGCTCGGTAATGAGCGCCTTTCAGCTATTTTTTATTGATTTGCTTGCCGCTTTTTTTCTGGCTCTGTGATTTTGAATTTCCGACCTGGAATTCAGATCCTAATTCAATGTCATTCCTTTGATCATGCTTTTCGGTTTGTTCCCTTGTTTGATCCCTATTCTTCATTCCTTGCCTTGCCATCAATATCACCCCGCTTTCCTTGAATTAATCTTTGTATCTGTCCCCATTTTATACTTTTAGTTTGAGACTCCTCTGATCACTTTATCGTAGAAAACCTGGAATCCATATAAAACGAAGGTTTTGAATAAAAAGACGATGGATAACTGGAACTTTGTCAGCCGGACCAGGGTGACATAGCCGAATTTCTTAAAAAAATCCAAAACGTAATAAGTAAACAGTGAGTCAATCAGGATATTGACCAGCAAATATAAGTTGAACTTTTTATAGGTGTACTTCAAAATCCAAAAAGATCCGATGAAAAAAGGACCCCAAATCAACGGCAGTTCCGCAAGTACATTTGGTTTTATTTTAAAAGGAAACCACCACCATTTCCTTTTTTCCGCCAATCTTCCTTCGAACATTAAATAGATGCCCATAAACACTGTGCCAGGGAGAAATTTACGGATAGTTCTTTTATCAAGAAAGGGCAGTGAAAACCAAGGCAGTATGGCCATGATCACAATGTAGAGTTTTAAATTTTTCATAAGCCCTCCTTTTATAAGTAATATAATGTCTACTGCATTACTGTTATTATCTCTATTAAGGTCTAAATGATGAGTATCTATAAAAATTTATTAGCCGTTCATTCATTTCTTCTTATTTTAAACAGTATGTATTTAGAAGATAAAGGAGGAGATATGGATGATTTCTCTTTGGGATGAACATTCGTTTTGGCTGGAAATGCTGCAGGATCATGCCTATTTTGTCAGAGATGCATTATCGCCGGTTGAAAAAGAGTACGTACTTCAGGCAGAGCAGTATATTGAACTATACGCTGATTTGCTAAACAGGCTTCAGGGGATACCCCGAAATGCTGATTACGAAGACAGCCAGATGATTGATTTTGCAAGGATGGCATGGACGGTTGCAAAAAACTATTTTGATTTTGAAGGAACCCTGCAGGCGATGCGTATTGACAACCAGATCAATTTAAATCTTTCACCCACATACTTAAATGGAACTCTTAGTGAAAATCAGGAATATTTAAGGATATTACAGTACCTCGTACATGGGCAGGAGCCAGTCAGGCTTTCAATTGTCGAGCTTATGGACCTTTGGCTCGAGGATCAGCTCGGACATGCGGTGCTTTTTGAAAATTTGCTTGATCCAATAGAAGCAGGAGCCAATGCGGCAGCACAGGAATTTAAGAGAAGATATCAGTTGTACATCGTCCAGAACCATCATCTGAAAAATTATCTAAGGGTGAAAGAACCCGGCTTTGCAAGACAAAAGGCCTTTGTTTATGAAGTGGGGAAAACGACACTGGAAATGAATCAATTTATCAAGAATATGGTTGAAAGGTATAAAGAAGATACGCTGCTGAATAAATCTACCCTTCGATTCCTGGAGCACCATTTTCCTGAAACCTGTTATTTCCTGACGAATCTAAGTTACTTTGAGCCGAGGCTGAAGGGTGAAATCGGAAATTGTTCCCTTTCCAAACCGTCATTTTAGTGAGTTTAAATAAAAAGATGATTAGATTTTCAAGAAATATGAATTAATTGTGAAAAATAATAAGTTAATTGTGAACATTATGTGACATTTTTTCGTAAATTCTGTTAATATAAACAGTACATACGAAAAAGTGGGGGAATGAGAAGTGGGTAAACTTCTTATGTACTTTTATTTATTAGTTGGTATTTATTGTATTGTAAGCGGATTCCTTGCTGTTGTTTCACATGGGTTCCAGCATGCAGTCCTGTCATTATTCCTGGCGGTCTTCAATTTTGCGATGTTTTCCTTGTTCAAGAAAGAAGGGAAGCTGCCTCGGCTGCGTTTGATTAAAGGACATAAAAGCGAAATAGCATAGTTCCATCGATTTTTATCCATGGCTTGGACGCTACTGGCCAAAATATTGAAATCGATAAACAAAAAAACCAGGCTCCTAATTAAAGAGCCTGGTTTCGGTTTATTAATGCGAGTGTCCAGATGTCATGACCCAGATGGAGCCTGCCACTATGACGACTGCAATGAATGCTGAATAGATAATATTGATATTGTTGGTTACTTTATCATCGCCTTCATTGATGTGCATGAACATATATAGCTGGATACCGGCCTGGACAACTGCGAGTGTGCCGATGATCCACATAACTGCCTTCATCGAGAGAGAGCTTTGAAGGGCAATCCATGCTGCGCCGAAAGTCAATACGAGTGACATGAAGAATCCAATGACATGGCTGATTGGGAAGCCTTTAGATTGATTATCCATATTACATCACCAACCCTCTTAGATATACGAAAGTAAAGATGAAGATCCAGACTACATCAAGGAAGTGCCAGTACAGTCCAAAGATGAACGTCTTGCGGGCTGTCACAGGTGTCAAACCTCTTTGCAGCATCTGGATGATCAGCAGGATTGCCCAGCCGATCCCGATTGTGACGTGCAATCCGTGCGTTCCCAGCAGGACGAAGAAGCTGGACAGGAATGCGCTTGTTTGCATCGTTGCCCCTTCATGTACATAGTGCATGAATTCGCGGATCTCCATGAATAAGAATCCGCCGCCGAGCAATAATGTAAAGACTAGCCACATCAGCATGCCCTTGATATTGCTTCGGCGCATCTCGAAAATCGAAATGCCCATCGTAAAACTGCTTGTCAACAGCAGGAAGGTTTGAATTAACACGTCTTTTACGATAAAAATATCACTCTGTGTGGGACCTCCCGCATGGCGCTCACCGAGCACACCATACACGCCGAAAAGGGTAGCGAAAAGGACAATTTCTGCTCCAAGGAAGATCCAAAAGCCAAGGATATTCATCCTATTTTGTTCTGTCTGGTATTCAAGCGGCAAAGCGGCGTTGACTTTAGCTGACATGGTTCTTCACTCCTTTGTTCGCGCCTTTTCTCCATTTGCGTTCCGTTTCAGAAATTTCATCTTTGTGAACATGGAATCCTTCATCATAATCGAATGAACGGAAAGCCAATCCGGCAAAAATTCCAAGTGCGGCAATGCCGGCAGCAATTGTCCATTCAAATACAAGCAGGAACCCTGAGATTCCGAATACTGCACCCATATAAATCGGGATCCAGGTGTTGCTAGGCAAGTGGATTTCTTCAATCTCATCTTCATTCAAAGGCTGAATTTCATTGTTCTTTTTCATATGCCAGAAAGCATCAAGCTTTGTTACTTCCGGAAGGGAAGCAAAGTTATAATGCTGTACAGGTGTAGCAGTAGCCCATTCAAGTGTTCTTGCATCCCAAGGGTCATTGCCGATGTTGCGGTCTGCGTTACGGGCGCTCCAGTAAATATTGTAGACAAGTGCCGCAAAGCCGGCTGCAAGAATGATTGAACCTGCTGCAGAAAGCATCATCAATGGACCAAATCCTGTTTCGGCAGAATATGTGTACGCACGGCGGACCGCACCATCAAGTCCCAAGAAGAACATTGGCATGAATGTGACATTAAAGCCCACTACAAACAGCCAGAAATGCCATTTACCGATTTTTTCATTCAGCATATAGCCGAACATCTTAGGCCACCAGTAGTAAAGGCCGGCAAAGATCGGGAACACAACTCCAGGAATCAATACATAGTGGAAGTGTGCTACCAGGAACAATGTGTTGTGGTACTGGTAATCGGCTGCAGCCATAGCAAGCATGACGCCAGTCACACCGCCGATAACAAAGTTAGGAACGAATGCAAGTGCCCAGAGCATGGATGTCGTAAACTTGATCCGTCCTTTTCTCATGGTGAACAACCAGTTAAACACCTTCACTCCGGTCGGAATGGCAATCGCCATTGTTGTGATCGAGAAGAACGAGTTCACTGCAGCATTATTGCCCATTGTGAAGAAATGGTGAACCCAAACAAGCATACTCAAGACGGATATCATCACAATTGAGATGACCATTGATTTATAACCGTAAAGAGTTTTGCGGGCGAAAGTCGAGATAATATCTGATAACATCCCGAAAGCTGGCAGGACGACAATATAAACTTCAGGGTGTCCCCATAACCAGAACAGGTTTGCCCATAGCATATCCATGCCGCCGCCGGAAATCGTGAAGAAGTGTGTCCCGAATGTGCGGTCAAATGTCATCAATGCAAGCGCCACAGTAAAAATAGGGAAGCTGGCAACGATAATGATTGATGTAATGAATGATGTCCATGTGAACATTGGCATCTTCATCAAGGTCATGCCTTTAGTTCTCATTTTTAATACTGTGACAACGAAGTTAATACCTGTCATCAATGTACCTGCACCGGCAATTTGCAAGGCAACTGCATAGAAGTTATTCCCAATGCCCGGACTAAATTCTTTTCCGGCAAGAGGGAAGTAGGAAGTCCAGCCTGCATCGGGTGAACCACCGATAATGAATGAAATGTTAAAGAGCGCAGCACCACTTACAGTCAGCCAGAAGCTAAGTGCATTCAGTTGTGGAAAAGCGACGTCACGAGCGCCGATCTGCAATGGAACAGCAAAGTTCATGAGACCGATCAATAGCGGCATCGCCACAAAAAGGATCATGATGACACCGTGGGTCGTAAAGACTTCATTGTAATGTTGTGCATTCAGGAATTCGTTTTCCGGTACTGCCGTCTGGCCTTTCATCATCAATCCGTCAATTCCGCCACGGAAAAACATCACGACACCAAGCAGGATATACATGATCCCGATCTTCTTATGGTCAACGGTTGTCAGCCATTCAGTCCAAAGGTAATTCCATTTTTTAAAATAAGTGATTGCAGCTATGGCACCTACTAGTGTTAGAGCAATACCAATCTGTGATGCAAAAATCAGTGGATCGCCGGTTACGAAAAATTCATCCCATTTAATGCCCACTGTGCTCACCTCCGTGAGAATCCTCAGTTTCTGATTCTTTATGATTCATAGTTTCAGAGTCTTTACCGTCTTTATTTTTGTAATTATCCTTGTCCTCAAAGATCTTACCTGGCCATCCATGTCCTCTGTCATACATTTCAGGATTTGTGTAGTTCTTTGAGTGAGGATCGGAATGATCGACCCATTCAAGATGGGTATTTGAGAATGTCTTGCGGCCAAAGTGTGATGGCTCAAGCATTTTTTCATACTCTTCAAGAGTCATTTTTGGTGCTGTTTCTTTTACGTCCTTAATCCATTGGTCAAAATCTTCCTGTGTCTGGGAGAGGACTTCGAATTCCATTCCTGCATAGCCCTGGCCATTGAAGTTTGTATTTCGGCCTACATATGAGCCAGGATTGTCAGCGACAAGGTAGAGCTGAGTCTCGGCATGGGCCATAGAGTACTTTTGACCTCCGAGCGCAGGAATCCAAAAGCTCTGCATCGTTCCCGCTGAAGTCAGCTTAAAGTCGATCGGACGGTCTTCAGGGATGTTCACATAGTTGACTGTCTCGATCCCTTGTTCTGGATAGCTGAAAATCCATTTCCAGTCAGCAGAAGTAACATTAATGACAAGCGGTTCTTTATCTTCGTAGCCTTTAGGTATTTCATCTATTGCATAAATTGTTTTGACTGTTGGAATGGTCAAAGCAACGATAATCAAAATTGGAATCACTGTCCAAATAATCTCCAACACTGTGCTGCCGTGTTCTTCTGGTGGCTCATACTCCAAATTGTCTTTTCGCTCACGGTATTTCCAGACAATGAAAGCGAAAAGCCCGAATACAACCACTGTAACAAGCAGCATCAAAGCAATCGAAAAGTTGATTAACTCAAGAATTTGCCTTGCGATTGGTCCCTCTGGGTTGAATACCACCATATTGTTTTCACAGCCGCTAAGCAACAGCATAGCCATGATCGAGGTGAGGGAGACCAAAAAAAGTTTTGATTTCTTCATCACTGCAGCTCCTTTCAAATTTCAACATTGTTCATTTTATCACAAACTTATGTTCATTTGTTCACAATGTTGTCAAAAGTTAACCGAAAATGAACGGTAAGTTGTGGCAAAAAGGTGTGATAAATATCACACTGCTTTATTTGTAATCATTCTAACATGGAAATTGTTACGGATTTGAAGACAAATGTGAACAAATTATGAAAACAAAAAATGTCATATTAGTGAATTTCGTCATGCACATATTGACGAATAAAAGGTGGGCCTTATTGCAATTCCAGGCTAAATTCTATTTTTTATTTTACTTTTTAACGATTCTATATATATTTTTCTATTATTTCTCTCATCCTACTCACATAAACTAGCGACAATCTTTTAATGATCGTCTTGCTTGCAAGCTGTTTTTTATGTGCCAAAGCTCCCAAGCAGTAGGGTGCATTTTTTTCATATTATATATCTCCCATAATTCCATAGAATTTTCAGAGTGCAATTTCAATGGTTAATAAGCCCAATTATGGTACGATTAAAAAGACTGAGAACAGGTCTTAATCGGAGTAGAGGTGTAATCATGTTATTAGAGAATTTAACAGGAAAAACCGCCATCATCACTGGTGCAAACAGCGGGATAGGCTTTGAGGCAGCGAAGGATTTTTCTGCAAAAGGAGCATTTGTCATCCTGGCTGTTAGGAACATGGAAAAGGGTAAGGCAGCGGTCGAAGCTATCCTCCAGGGGAATCCCCAGGCAAAAATAAAACTTATGAAGCTTGATCTCGCAGACTTGCAAAGTGTTCGCGGTTTCACCAAGGACTTCGTGGAAGAATACGATTCTCTGGATCTTTTAATCAATAATGCCGGAGTCATGATTCCGCCTTATGGAAAGACTAAGGATGGATTTGAACTTCAGTTTGGCAGCAATCACCTTGGCCATTTTGCATTAACGGGGCTCCTGTTGCCGTTTTTAAAAACAACCCCTGGATCCCGTGTGGTGACTTTAAGCAGTATTGCCCATAGAGGAGCCAAAATAGACTTTGACAATTTAGATGGCTCAAAAGGATATAAGGCAATGAAGTTTTATGGACAGAGTAAGCTTGCCAACCTTTTATTTGCCAAAGAGTTGGATAACCGCTTCAAACAGCACGGACTGGAGTGTATCAGTGTTGCCTGCCATCCGGGGATTTCCAATACGAATCTATTCCATCTAGGGAAGGGCCAAACTCCCGCACTTCGGAAAGGGATGGTGAAATTCTTTACTCAACCTGCCGAGAAGGGAGCTATGCCCACCATTTTTGCTGCTACTGAAGAATGTCTGCAGGGCGGTGAATATATCGGTCCAGATGGTAGAGGGAACCGCAAGGGGAATCCAGCAATTGAAGTTCCAGCAGCAGGAGTGTACAACAAAGAGATCATGAAAAAACTATGGACTGTTTCTGAAGAATTAACAGATGTTAGATATACTTTTTAAAAGGCTCTATAATAGAGCCTTATTATTTTAAAATAGCAATAAAAATGTAAGCGTTATCATACTAACTGACAATGGTGTTGTTCACATTGGTAAATTATAGTTCAAATATTGTTCAATATTTCACATACTATTATTCTTTCAATATGATAATCTTTAATTAGAAAGAAAAAAAGGAGTGATCAAAATGATGTACTGCGAATTCAAACCATTCTCCACCGATACTGAGACTTATACACAGGAAATGCTTGAGGAGCTAATCGGTGATGAATTCGAAGCAATGATGTTCAAGGATGATGAGAAAATTCCAGCCTATATCTGGACAGTCAATTTTGTGGTCATAGTCAAAAGAAGTACAAAATTTCTAACAGACATCAGCTTTGAAAAGATCCCCAGGAATCCAGTTTGTGAGTGATTTTTTTTGAGACTATTTGTGAAATATTTCACAAGAAAACTTCTTTAGTTTTGTAAACACATAAACAAAGACTTCTGCAAAAAAAAAGGAATAGCAAATTGAACAATCATCCCAATGTTTTAAGGAGGTCCTGAAAAATGGGCACAGTTGAAAAAGTGGTTAAATCGCAACCTTCCGTTGCTGAAATGATTGATGGTTTAGTCGTGAAAGGCTTGAACGCCTTAGCAAAAATGCGTGAGCTGGACCAGGAAGCAGTCAACCGGATTGTGAAGGAAATGGCGCTGGCAGGACTTGACCAGCACATGCAACTCGCAAAGATGGCAGTCGAAGAAACAAAACGCGGAGTTTATGAAGACAAGATTATCAAGAACATGTTTGCTACTGAATATGTTTACCACAATATAAAGTACGATAAAACTGCTGGGATCATAGATGAAAATGAGCATGAAGGCATGATTACCATTGCGGAGCCTGTTGGAGTGATTGCCGGAGTGACACCTGTGACGAATCCAACCTCGACAACCATGTTCAAAGCCCTTATATCCATCAAAACACGCAACCCAATCATTTTCGCTTTCCATCCATCTGCTCAAAAATGCAGCAGTGAAGCGGCAAAAATTCTTCGCGATGCTGCCATTAAGGCAGGGGCTCCTGAAGACTGTGTGCAATGGATCGAACAGCCTTCACTTGAAGCCACTCAGGCATTGATGAATCATCCTAAAATATCGATGATTCTGGCTACTGGCGGCGCAGGGATGGTAAAGTCAGCATACAGCTCAGGAAAACCTGCACTGGGCGTGGGACCAGGCAATGTCCCTTGTTATATTGAACGGACAGCAAATGTGAAGAGGGCAGTCAATGATCTGATTTTATCCAAAACATTCGATAATGGAATGATTTGTGCTTCTGAACAGGCAGTCATCATTGACAAGGAAATCTATCACGATGTCAAATCTGAAATGATTGCGAACAGCTGCTACTTTTTAAATGAGGAAGAAAGGACAAAAATAGAGAAGCTGGTCATCAATGAACAATCTTGTGCCGTAAATGCTGACATCGTGGGCATGCCAGCACATAAAATTGCGGCAATGGCAGGTGTGGAGGTGCCGGATGATACAAAAATCCTTATTGCAGAGCTTAAAGGTGTCGGGCCGGAATTTCCACTATCACGCGAAAAATTAAGTCCTGTACTTGCTTGCTATAAAGTGAACGGAACGGAAGAAGGCCTGAAGCGTGCGGAAGAAATGCTGGAGTTCGGTGGCCTTGGCCATTCAGCTGTCATACACTCGACAAGCGATGAGGTAATTAAATCATTCGGCCTGCGAATGAAGGCGGGGCGTATAATTGTCAATGCCCCATCATCTCAAGGCGCAATCGGCGATATCTATAATGCCTACCTCCCATCCCTGACACTTGGCTGTGGCACATATGGAGGCAACTCCGTATCCACAAACGTCGGTGCCGCCAACCTGATCAATGTGAAAAAAGTAGCGAGAAGGAATGTGAATATGCAGTGGTTTAAAGTGCCTTCAAAGATCTATTTTGAGAAAAACTCGACACAATACCTGGCAAAAATGCCCAAAATATCGAAGGCCTTTATTGTCACAGATCCGGGAATGGTGAAGCTAGGTTATGTCGACCGAGTCCTATACCACTTAAGAAAGCGTCCGGATTATGTTCACTGTGAGATCTTCTCAGAAGTGGAACCAGATCCATCAATCGAAACCGTTATGAAGGGCGCTGATATGATGGCAAACTTCGAGCCGGATGTCATCATCGCACTTGGCGGCGGATCAGCAATGGACGCAGCAAAAGGGATGTGGCTGTTTTATGAGTACCCAGAAGCGGACTTCCATGGATTGAAACAAAAATTCCTGGATATTCGCAAACGGATAGTCAAATACCCCCACTTGGGACGGAAAGCCCAATTTGTGGCTATCCCAACAACATCGGGTACGGGTTCTGAAGTGACTTCCTTCTCGGTGATTACTGATAAAAAGGCGAACATTAAATATCCGCTCGCCGATTATGAGTTGACACCTGATGTGGCTATTATCGACCCGCAATTTGTCATGACAGTGCCAAAGCATATCACTGCAGATACCGGTATGGACGTTTTGACACATGCAATCGAAGCCTATGTCAGCTGCATGGCCAATGACTATACTGACGGCCTTGCAATCAAAGCAATCCAGTTAATATTTGAATATCTGCCAAGAGCCTACCGAAACGGACAGGATGAACTGGCCCGAGAGAAGGTGCACAATGCCTCCACGATTGCCGGAATGGCATTTGCCAATGCGTTCCTTGGAATTAACCACAGTCTTGCCCATAAGCTGGGAGCTGAATTCCATATTGCGCATGGCCGTGCAAACACTATTCTGATGCCGCATGTCATACGTTATAACGCAACCAAACCGAAAAAGTTCACAGCTTTCCCTAAATACGAAAGCTTTGTCGCAGACCAGCGTTATGCGGAAATCGCGCGGATTCTCGGCTTGCCTGCACGAACTATTGAAGAAGGAGTCGAAAGCCTTGTCCAGGCAATCATCAGGCTCGCGAGCGAAATGGAAATCCCGATGAGCATCGAAGCGAACGGAGTTGTCAAAGCTGAATTCGAATCGAAGGTCGATCAGCTTGCAGATCGTGCATTTGAGGACCAATGTACAACGGCTAACCCTAAACTTCCGCTGGTATCAGAGCTCGCCGAAATTTATCGTTCCGCTTTTAAGGGAATATAACGGATAGAAGGGTGGAACAACTTGTTCCATCCTTTTTGCAGTCATATTTTCCGTGGTTACAATTTGATGAACATCGTTGGGAGGATCTTTTCGAATAAGGTCTAATTTCCACTCTTTAAAATATATATACAGTAACTAATTATTGTCTGGAGGAAGTATGAGCCGAAGGAAAAGCGATCATTCAATGGCGGAAGCCAGGAGAATACTTGGTCAGGATTTTTTCGAAGCGGTTTCTGATATTCTTCCCCTTGTGGGACCGAGAATCGATATGTTCCAGGGTGAACATGAAGTGATAATCGTTGCCGAGTTACCCGGACTTGTAGCGAGGGAGGATGTGAATCTGTCTTTAGATGGATACAATTTATCCATTAAGGGAGAATTAAAGCGCCCTTATGTGTCAGATGAAGAAAAACTGTTGATTAACGAACGGGCTGGCGGACCATTCGAGAGAAATCTGAAAATCCCTCATGAGTGTAACCTTAATCATATTCAGGCTGACTTTTTAAATGGGCTTCTTTTTATCCGTATACCATATGTTCAACAGCATTCTACTCATAGTCGGGAGTCAATCCAAATCAACTTCCACAGCTGACCAGGAGATGATGATATGACCAAGATCCATTTCAAAAAAATAGACATAAATAATATCACAAATAGTTCCGGGCTGCATACTGGCGTCAACATTCAATATAACCGAAAAAAAAGAGCCAACATTGCTGAGGGATTTGGGAATATTAATGGAAAGTTGAACAAAATTTCAAAAAATGTTTCCGTTTCTGAACGAAAAAACGGTGATATCCCACATGGATAATCAGGCTCTTGTAAAAATGATTCAAAATCTCACTGAAAAAATTGACGCAATGCAGAAAAACGAGTTTCATATTCATATTGAAAAAGTCACCGTGGATCACCTTCAATTAGATGAGCTAGCCTATCATCTTGATAAAATAGATATAAAAGAACTCAGCGGTATGATGAACTTGGGGAATTCTTTTAGTCCAAATCTAGAAACTGTAAAATCCCAATCTAAAAGCCCACAATACAAAAATGAAAAAAATGATTCCAAGGAAAAGCCGAATAGTCATAGCAAGCCGCTGAAGAAGGATGAACCGGTTTTGAGTGTTAACATCAATGGAAAAGAAATCTTGTTGGACTGAAGGGGGCGGGAAAATGAAAACGCTGAGCCCTGCCTTTTATATAGGCTCGATTAAGATTGGGACTATACAGGATGCTTCTTGTGTTAATTTTGGCAACAGCTTTCCAATGGATTTTTCAAGCCAAAAAAGTCAAAAACAGGGTTTCGGGAGTATAAGTGGTGACAATAATGACATACATGATATTATATCAAGGCTTACTCAAAGAAATTTTGCTGAGATTTTCGGGGATGACGGGGAAACTGAGCAGCCAGAATGGCTGGAGGCTCTTTTGAAATCCCAGGAGGTAGAAATTGAACAAAAATGAAAAGGTCCTGCGCGATGATGAAGCGGGACCTCTTTTTTCAATGCAATAAATCATCTCTTTTATCGATATACAGATTTCCATCAGGCTGTACTTCCGCATAGAAGACATCATCCACTGACTGGACTCCAGCCAGCTGCAGCTGTTCATGAAGCCAGGTTTGATCCTTATTCATCTTGGCCAGGTTCTTAAGATTCATTTTTCCGTCCGCTACAAGCTCTGTAGATAGTGGAACAAAATTCCCTTGAGGCATCGCAATGTTCATGTCACTTTTCGTGACTGTTTGTTTATTATCTTTTTTCATGACCGACAATTTCCCGTCTGTTTCAAAGATGGCATATTCCACATCGTTCAAAGAAAATATGCTTTGCTGACGCAGTAAAGCTTGCAGTGAGTCTGTATCCAGCCGTGTTTGCCTTAAGGCATCCTCCATTATTTTTCCCTTTTTGATTACGATAACAGGATCACCCATTAGCAGCTTTCTTGCTTTTTTAGATTTTATATGAATAAAGTCGGTGAAAACCGTAAAAACAGCCCATCCAAGCAACGCAATAATTCCATTAAGTATGCTTACACTTGGATTTACGACCAGTGCGGCTGCTATTGACCCAAACGCAATGGCGGATACAAGGTTAAAGAAGGTCATCTGGCTGATTTCTTTTCGGCCAGACCACCTTGCCATCGAAAATAAGACAATAAAGCCAATTGCAATTCTTAGAATTAATTCTAACTGATTCAATTATAATCCCGCCTTTTTCGATTTTCTTGTAAATTATTTGCGTATGGGCGGGGGATTATTCTAGGTGACAGTTTTTATGACCTCAAATCCATTTTCATCCTTAACAATGCTCAAGTTCCGGAATAATTCATTTTGATCACCTGTGACCGTAAAACCGTTATTTGACTTTGAGGTTGTAACAAAATTCATATTAAAATTCGAACCAAAAAATACTCCTGAAGAACTGTTGATACTATTGACATTAATGATTCCAAAAGTAATTTTTATTGTATTCATGGCTTACCCTGCCATTAAAAAGCCTGGCCCTGGCTGGAAGGCTGGATATCCGGATCTGCATTAGGCTGGTCTATACCGTCATTATCACTGATCAAATCCAGGTTCCCAAAATAAACATTTCCCTGTCCGGTGCCGAAAATGCCGTTGTTTTGCTTGGTCGGTGAATTCCATCCTGTTTGGGTATTTCCTCCGATGAATACTCCGGCATTACTTTGCATAGAATTGACATTTATACAATTAAATAAAACACTATTAGCCATGTTTAATACCTCCCAAAAAGCAACCCTTTATTACATTTATTCTGTATGAATGGAATATGTGAATTTTACGCAGTTAATCGAAGGATCTTTGAAGGGGAGAGGGCAAAATAAAAAGAAGGTCCCTTAGGGAACCTTCTTCTTTTCAGCAAAACTAAAATTATAGTTTTGTTACGTTAGCAGCTTGTGGTCCGCGAGCGCCTTGCTCAACGTCGAAAGATACTTTTTGACCTTCGTCTAATGATTTGAAACCTTCAGATTGGATAGCAGAGAAGTGTACGAATACGTCGTCTCCACCTTCGCGCTCGATGAATCCAAAACCTTTTTCTGCGTTAAACCATTTTACTGTACCTTGTTCCATTACTGTTACCTCCTAGTGCAATTCGCACAAATGTTACTATCCTTGCCCAAAGTGATCATTAAGACGAAATAATTTCTATCCTTTACACCGAACAAAAATAATTCTATTTCATCATAACAGATACTGGAATCAATAGCAAACGCAAAAAAGAGATTTCGTCCTATTGTCCTAATTTCAGATAATGATTCTTTCATTCAACTTTCAGATAACCACTTTTTTCTATCTTTTGGAGGATGGAGGACGAATACTTGTTATTCAATTCAAGAGAATGTCACCCTGAAAATAACAAATAATAAACAGAAAAGGAGGGTGAGTATATTGGGAAAATGGAATGAAGAGGGAGCACCTAATAACAATTTGTCTGCAGGGACAATAGCAAGTTCCAAGCTTGTAGGAAAAGAAGGACTGGAAGCGCACGAGTTTTCGGAAGAACTTTCGGATGGGGGAGAGAGGAATAAAGCCATCGACGAACAATTAAAGCAACACCAGCCGGGAATGTAAACAAGAAAGGAAGACAGGAATGAAAAAAGAGAATCGATATATGGATAAAAGGGGAGACTTCACTGCACCTCCTGAGGGTGCGGCTGATTATCCTAAACGGCCGGAACACCAGAAGATCAATCAAAACAATAAAAAGAAGAAATGAATTGAAAAGATGCCTGGCTTTTAGGTGCCAGGCATCTTTCTTTTATTAATTTGAGAGTCGGTTTCAAAGCAACCTCTCTGGGCTGTTTTAAATTTCAACTCCATTTTTCTCTTTGTTAAATTCAATTTCAAATCCAAGGTCTTGAAGCATTTTATGGTCAGCAGTTGTATCTTGTCCTGCTGTTGTCAGATAATCGCCAACAAAGATTGAGTTGGCAGGATAGAGGCCTAAAGACTGTAAGCTTCTTAGGTTAACCTCTCGGCCGCCTGATATCCTGATTTCTTTTGACGGGTTAATGAATCGCATCAGGCATAGGACTTTTAGGCAGTAGCGCGGATTTAATTCATCCGTCCCTGCAAGCGGGGTACCCTCAATTGCATGGAGGAAATTAACCGGGATGGAATCGGCATCTAGAACCTTCAGGCTCCTGGCCATATCAACGACATCTATCTTTGATTCCCTCATTCCAATAATAACTCCAGAGCAAGGGGAAATTCCGCTGTTTTTAATTAGTTCAACCGTATTTACTCGATCCTGATATGTATGTGATGTGGTGATTGACTCATGATGACTTGCAGATGTATTAAGATTGTGATTATATCGATCCACACCAGCCGCTTTTAGCTTTTCTGCCTGGGATGGTTTAAGGATTCCCAGGCATGCGCATACTTTAAGGCCAAACTTCACTTTAATTTCCTGAACAGCTGAGGATACTGTATCAAGTTCTTTTTCGCTTGGCCCTCTGCCGCTGGCTACAATACAATAAGTACCTGCGTTGAGATTGTAAGCTTGTTCAGCACCCTGGAGGATGGTTTCTTTGTCCATCATTCGATACTTATCGATAGGGGCATTCGAGACGCTTGATTGCGCACAGTAACCGCAGTTTTCAGGGCATAGACCTGATTTTGTATTAATTATCATATTAAGCTTAACTTTATTGCCAAAATGATGGTGGCGAATTGTGTATGCAGCCTGGAGCAATTCCAGCAGTTCTTGGTCCGGACAATCCAGTATACTGATTGCTTCTTCATCCGTCAGTTCGCCGCCTTCAAGAACGCTAAAGGCTAACTTTTTCCAGTATGACATCATGGACCCCCTTTTGTTTTTTTAAGCCGCTTTTCTTAAATGTTTAAAGTTTGGCTTGGAAAGTACTGTTTTTTCCAGTCTGTGAGCCATCATACCAGCAAACACAGCAAGGATTATGTCTTTTGGAAGAGGAGCGACCATCCAAAGCCATGCCAATTTATAAGTAAATCCTTCTGGAGCAGCAGCCCAGAATTTATAGGCAAAATACATCCAGTTCGTTCCGAATACATAGTTGATCACGAGGCCAACCAGGGATGCGATGATGAAAGCAGAAAGTGTCCTATGCTTCTCAACCATTTTGCCTGCAACATAGGCTGTTAGAATGAATGATAGAATAAATCCAAAGGTTGGACTGATCACTGTAGAAAATCCTGCTCCAAACTTAGCAAATATAGGGACGCCTACCAATCCTACGAAGGCGTAGACAGTCATTGATATAGCTCCCAGCCTGCTTCCCAGGATAATCCCTGCTAAAATCGCAAAGAAGGTTTGAAGAGTGATTGGTACTCCGCCCACTACCATAAAAGGTACAAACGAAGTAATATTTGCCCCAATCGCCATAAGACCGACGAACATGGAAGCCAGAGTGAGATCAAGTGCTTTAAACTTCATGTTATTTGCTCTCCTTTTCTATAATCTAAATTCAGGATAAACTTTCTGAATTATTTATGTCAACCAAAAATTATTTAAGTTAACAATTATAATGAAAGCGAAACCAAACACTTTTGCCACTCAAGTATTTAATTTATAATTTAGATTATAAACTTCCAGAAATGACAGGGGATGGTATTATGGACACAATCCAATCATGTAGCGAAATAGTTGCCAATTCAAAAAATATTGTCGTATTGACAGGTGCTGGAATAAGTACAGAGTCTGGTATTAAAGACTTTCGTTCACGGACTGGAATCTATCATCATGCTCCGGAATATATCCTTTCAATCGATTATTTTCATGAGCAACCCAAGTCTTTTTATGAATTTGCTTTCTCCAATCTTTACCATCCGAATGCCTTGCCCAATAAAGGCCATCAAATTCTGGCAAAGTGGGAGCAGGAAGGGCGTATTGATTGGATCATCACTCAAAATATTGACGGACTGCATCAAAAAGCAGGAAGTAAGAAGGTTATAGAATTCCATGGGACGATGAAAACAGCAACTTGCCAAAATTGTGGCAAAAAGTATACTTCAGATGATTTGCTGATTAGGAAGCAAACTGATGAAAAGTTTTTTGTTTGCAGGGAATGTGAGGCTGATCAAGATTTTTCTCCTCTTATTAAACCAGATGTTGTTTTGTTTGGAGATGCAGGTGAATGGTTTACAGCTGGGGGATTTGAAAAAATTTTAAATAGAATCGCAGAAGCCGATTGTTTAGTCATTTTAGGCACAAGCCTAAAAGTAACACCGTTTTCAGCATTTCCTCAATATAAAAACAATGATACTCCTATGATCATCATCAATAAAGGGGACACACCATATGACTTTGCCCCTGACACTTTTGTCATCCGGGATTCCATTGGAAGAACCTTAAGTGAAATTGATAGCTATCTAAATAAATAAAAGGTGCACGATTTCTGATATGCTCCCCTTTAGGTAGACAGATTAAAAAATAAAAATCTGTTTATTTAAAGAGGAATATTTATTATGTCAAAAAGGGCCCATTTCCTCCAAAACAAAATCACAATCATAAAGGCATTGGAAAGTGGAAGTCACACCATTTCTGAGCTTGTATACACATATAAGGTAGCTAAAAGAGCAATCTATAATTGGGTATATAGATATGAAAAATACGGAGTGGATGGATTAAAAGAATCCACTACCTGTAGTTTTCAGTATACCCATCTCGGATTCAAACGAAGAATAGATGAAGCACAGATGACTCAAAGTATGTCCCGAGTCGGAAGATGTATTGACAATAGTCCAATGGAATCCTTTTGGGGATCACTGAAAAGCGAAAAGTATTACCTGGAGAAATATAAGACCTTTGAAGAACTATCTGCGGCGATTGATGAGTACATATACTTTTATAATCATGAACGTTACCAAAAAAGATTAAACGGCCTTAGCCCCCTAGAATTTAGGGCTAAAGCCGCTTAGATTGTTTATATTATTTACACTGTCTACTTGACGGGGAGCAGTTCATTCCCGTGCACCAACCTTTACCTTATTCGATTATTCATTTCCCGTTCAGGCAGCGGCCTGTCTATATCGATCTGTTTATCGGTTTCAATTGCCGGATTTTCGGATGGATCATCTTCGTAATCCTTAAATGCAGATTCTCCCATATCAAGTTCTCCTGGACTGAAGGCATTCACAGGGTATTCCTTCGTCCTTTTCTTCTCAACGTTATAGCCTGAAATCGAACTATTGACCTGGTTTTGTTTTTTTCCCTTAATGCCTTCGATGGATTCTATCTCTTCTTTCTCATTTTTATAAGATTTAAGGATATGCTTTTTCTCGATTTCCATACCGATCAGCCTCCTAACGGTTTTAATTACTTATACCCAATAAAATACTTGTCTTAACGTTTTGTATTTTTTGCCAGATGGGTCATTTTCATCTGTTAATCTGGTAAAATATTTTTAAAAGAAAAGTTGGGATAAAGGGGACGAAGAATTGAAGAAGAAAATCATTTGGACAATCAGCGGGGTGTTTTTAACCATAGTCATACTATTGATTGCTGCAGGTAATTATTTTTATGGTGTGGCGATTAACCGCAGCCATGATGCTGTGGACCTGCATGGAGGGGGCGAGAGTGTAACAGCTGCGACTCTTACAAGCGATGACGAGAAGCAGAGGAAACTTGAGGAGATTATGGAATGGACCGAAAAGCAGAAGTTTGAAATGGTTGAAATAGAATCCGAAGATGGTCTTAAGCTGAAAGCCCGTTTTTTAAAAAATGAAAAACCAGGATCCAAAGCTGTGATTCTTGCTCACGGTTATAAAGGGAACAGCGAACAAATGCCTGGCATAACAAAATATTATTATGAACAGGGTTACGATGTACTTAAACCGGATGCCCGTGGTCACGGGTTGAGTGAAGGGGATTATATAGGGTATGGCTGGCATGACCGCAAGGATTTGGTAAGATGGTCACAATATTTAGTTGATCAGAAGGAGGAGGATACTATCTTCCTGCACGGCTTCTCTATGGGTGCTGCAACAGTACTGATGGCCAGTGGCGAAAAGCTTCCTCAGCAGGTTAAAGGAATTATTGCTGACAGTGGCTATACAACAGTTCAAGAGGAGCTGAGCCATCAGCTGAAATACCTCTACAATCTACCCTCATTCCCGGTCATGCAGGTTACCAGCGCAGTAACGAAAATCAGGGCAGGCTATTCTTTTCCAGAAGCTTCAGCCATTGAAAGTATTAAAAAAAATCACCTTCCTCTATTCATTATTCACGGTGATCAGGATCAATTGGTCCCAACAGAAATGGGGAAGAGAATCTATGATAAAGCAAACAGCCCCAAGGAGCTATGGATTGTCCCTGGAGCAGGTCACACTGAGGCATATACCATTGCCGAGCAGGAATATCAGGACAAATTGAAGTCATTCTGGTCTTCAGCAATAGGAAATTAAATCGATGAAAAATAGTTGAAGTGAACACACCTATTAGTGGTGTGTTTTTTCATTTAATGTTTGATTTAGGCTCAATAAGGAACAAAGTATAAAAAACGTCAGAAGACATATATCTGGTAGAGGAGCAAATTTTTCACCGAAAAGGAGAGGGAGCAATGCCTGAAGGGAAACATGAAATTACAATTGATGTACCAATAGAAAATGTATGGGATTTCGTAAAGGATATGGATAACTGGGCCCCGTTATTGCCAGGGTATATCAGTCATGAAAAATTGAATGAAAAACAATCAATTTGGACCTTTAAGGAAACAGTTGGTGTTCTGAAGAAAAAAATCAGTTTGCAAGTCACCATTAAAGAATGGGTAGAGCCTAGCAGGGTTACATTCGACCTTAAAGGAATCAATGAAAACCTGTCAGGGAATGGTTATTTTAAGGCAGAGCCGATTGGGGTGAACAAGACGAGGATGACTGGATATCTAGAGATGACGGCAGAAGGAGCCCTAGCCCCGGTCATGAATGCGGTAATGAAAACTTCATTGCCAAAAAGCGGCCAGGAATTAACCACCGCAATCGCTGAGGAACTCGAGGGACGTAAAGCAATTTGACAGGTATAAAAACAGGGAGCCTCGCATCTTTGCAGGCTCCCTATTCAGTTTTTTCAATTCTTACCGGACCATCAATACGCCCGCTTTTATCGAAATAGACGATAACCTTGTCGCCGTTGCCAATAGTTTCTCCAGGCTGCACTTTTTCCTTTTTAAAATAAATGGTTTTACCGTTACCTTCCCCATAATAACCTGACGAATCAACCTTGTTGATTGTATATTCTTCTGTAAAATATTCATATTTAACTTCGTTCGAGCTTTTCCTGGCTTGGTCCATTTCGATATTCAGAAAAACCATCAGACCCAGAAGGAGTGTTAATAAAAATAAGACAAGACCTCTCATAACTTTTCCTCCAACACTTCATCACCAAACAGTATATGCCCATTGCTTGTCTAAATGACCTCTCACTTTATAAAGTTTGCTATAATTATAGGAAAACTGCAGGATGGACAGAGGTTGGAGCATGACTAAATTATTTGAAGCCGATTTATACGAGCCGATTCGGAAGCACTTCACAAAACAGGGGTACCGGGTTAATGGAGAGGTCCATGATTGTGATTTAACAGCATTAAAAGATGAAGAACTTATCATCGTGGAATTAAAGCTTATACTAAATATTGAACTGCTCCTTCAGGCAACGAGAAGGCTGCGCTTAACTGATATGGTGTACATAGCAATCCCAAAACCGAAGAGGATGTCCAGGAAACGCTGGAATGATGTTATTCACCTGGTAAAGAGGCTGGAAATCGGCCTGATTGTCGTTACGTTTGCCGGAAATCGGAAAACTGTTGAATTTAAGGTTCATCCCGAACCATTCAATCGCAAGGCAACCAAGAACCGGCGAAAAAAAGCAGCATTGATTAAGGAAATTGAGGGAAGAAGTGCTGACTTCAATGTCGGCGGCAGCAACAAAAGCAAGATCATGACCGCCTATAAAGAAAATTGCATCCAAATAGCCTGTTATCTTGAAAAACTTGGACAGATGTCACCAAAAGCACTCGTTGCCCTCGGTACAGGCGAAAAGACCCCATCAATCCTTCAGAAAAACTATTATAAATGGTTTGAAAGAGTTGAGAGAGGCATATACGTACTATCAGATCAGGGAAAGGCAGAACTCAAGGATTATCCTGAACTCGTAGCGTATTATTCAGCGACACTGGAAGAACCGGGTCAATGATATGTACCCAGATTGACGGGGAATCGCCAAAAGCGGACACATAAAACAAGGTATTTGCCCGGATTGACGGGGAATCGCCAAAACGGGGCACATAAAAGAAGGATATGTGCCCAGACTGACGAGGAATCAAAAAACGGGGCACATAAAGAAGAATATAAGCCTGGGCTGAAGCAGATCGCAAAAATGTATCACATAAAGAAAGATTTTAAAAAAATGCTCTGTTAAAGCTGAATGTGATTTTTAAACCCTGTTGATTGTAGTGGAAGGCGCGTAGACTCCTCCGAAAATGCTAACGCATTTCCATCGTGCGTGGGCTGATTCAGGAAGCTAATCAATGTCCTGCGGGCGCAGCTGGTCAGGTGAGACCCCGCAGGAGCAAAAGCGACGAGGAGGCTCAGCGCCTGGAACGAAAATCAACAGCCTTTTTTAACAGAGCCTAATTAAAAAAGCACGGACAGTAAATCAAATGTTGATTTCTGCCGTGCTTTTTTTGCTTTCAAAGTTCTTTATGCTTTTTCAAGCAAATGTTCGTCTATTAAACCCTGCAATTCCTTTATTTCTCGATCAAAATCAGCTGACATTGAGAAAAGGATACTATCGACTAAAAACTTTCTCGGTGCCTTGGAGCGAAGTTCTTCTTCAATAAAATTGAGCTTTAGGAGATGATCTTTATTTTCGCAATCAAGCTTTTTTAACCGAGAAATAACAGAATGGATTTTGGACCTCCAGTCGAGGGCTTCTCTATTTGAAACAGGAAGCCATGCATCAAGGAGTTCGGGAGACAGTAAGTATTCCTGAGACATCGTCACTTCCTCAATCAGGTTTAGAATTCGGGTTACACTAAAGCGAACAACGGGAAGCATGCTCGCCGAATCACCGTTGGCTTTACGATAAAACCGGACGTTTTGTATTAGAATCCCATTTAGCATGATAGCAGCGTCCAGAAGATATGGCCTGCAAAGATCATCAGTAATGTTTTCAAGCCGGTCTGAATACCATCGCAAAGTTTTCATTTGGCCTATTTCAATGAATTTCTTCAGTTCTTTATCTCCGGAAAAATAGACTTCCTCAAAAAGCGGGATGATTTTATTTTCCCTGTTGGCTGTCATCTGGAGCTCGATTTGCCTTATGAAAACTTCAGGATCACTTGGATCCTGACCAAGCAATAAGGCGTCCCGGGCCATTTCCATTTTCCTGAAAGCGGCCCTGAAGATTTCCATGAGCAGCTCATTTTTCGATAAAAAATAATTATAAAAGGTTCCTTTTGATATTCCGCTGTAATCAAGGATATCCTGAATAGAGGTGGAGTGGAATCCTTTTTCTATGAAAAGCTCGTGAGCTTTATCGATAACATTACGTTTTCTATCGTTCATTTCATCACCTTAACCCTTTTTGAACCGGTTGTATAAAAAATATACTACATTAAATTTTCGGACTTTACAAACCCTTTAATAACAGCGGTTTAAAAGTATTGCAAAAAATGGACCGATGGTATATGCTATTGTCTATGCAAACACATTGTTGACAAATTTGTGAACAATAGAGGGGGAAATTCAGAATGGAAAAAAACTTTCAAGCGCCCGAAAAACCGCAGTACGGTATTCTCGCGGTATTGATTGTCGGAGCTTTTATAGCATTTTTAAATAATACATTGCTTAATATAGCCTTGCCATCCATCATGGCAGACTTAAAAGTGGAGGCTACAACAGTACAGTGGCTGACAACAGGCTTCATGCTTGTCAGCGGAGTCATGATTCCGCTTAGTGCCTATTTGATTCAGAAGTACTCAGTAAGGCGTTTATTCTTAGTCGCAATGGGTTTATTCACTGCAGGTACTATTTTGGCTGGTGCAGCACATGTTTTCCCATTATTATTAGCAGGCAGGATGATCCAGGCATCAGGTACTGCCATCATGATGCCATTATTGATGAATGTCATGCTCGTCAGTTTCCCGATTGAAAAACGGGGAACTGCCATGGGTGTTTTTGGCCTGGTATTGATGTTCGCACCTGCAATTGGTCCAACACTTTCCGGCTGGCTAATAGAACATTACGACTGGAGAATGCTATTCCATTTTGTGACACCAATCGCAGCCTTGGTTTTATTGCTCGGCTTCATAATGCTTAAAGATAAAAAGGAAAAAGTAAATATGAATCTGGATGTCATTTCTCTTACATTATCCAGTATCGGTTTTGGCGGACTGCTGTATGGATTTAGCTCTGCGGGTTCAAAAGGCTGGGATAGTCCGAATGTTTACGTAACATTAACAATCGGTACTGTGTCATTGGTTACATTTATTCTTCGCCAGTTGAGACAAGATAATCCAATGCTTAATTTCAGGATTTATAAATACCCAATGTTCGCCTTATCATCAGCTATTTCGATGATTGTAACCATGGCGATGTTCTCAGCTATGCTTTTATTACCGATTTACGTGCAGACCATTAGGGGAATTTCTCCAATGGATGCTGGGTTGATGCTTTTGCCAGGAGCAATAATAATGGCAATCATGTCACCTATTACCGGACGTTTATTTGATAAATTCGGCGGACGTGCTCTGGCGATTATTGGTCTAACGATTACACTAGTAACGAGCTATTATTTCAGCCAGCTATCATTGGAAACAACGTATACCCAGTTGATCATTCTTTACACCCTTCGTATGTTCGGGATGTCAATGGTCAATATGCCAGTTTCCACAAATGGCTTAAACCAATTACCTGCAAAATATTATCCACATGGCACAGCTATGAATAATACGATGCAGCAGGTGTCAGGTGCAATTGGTACGGCGTTGTTGGTTACAGTAATGACTACGCGTGCAAAAAGTTATGGTACAGAGCTGGCAGCGAATGCTTTTAAACAGGCTGCTGCAGCAGGGAAAGCTGTAACTCCGGCTGCCAAGGCTGAAATGGAACAGCAAATTGCCATGCAGGCAATGCTGCATGGAATCAATGATGCCTTTTATGTGACAGTATTCCTTTCAGCCCTTGCGTTGGTGCTTGCTTTCTTTATCAAACGAGCAACTCAGGCAGAAGATACAATTGGCAAAAAAGCTCCTGCCAAGAAACACTCTCATAAATTAGCCAATAATTAAGATGAACCCCCTGGATGTCAGGGGGTTTTTTAGTATAATAATCTAAAATACGCTTGGGAAAGGATGGCTAGTATGAAAAAGACGCCCGAAATGCTCGCACAGCAACAACTTGATGCTTACAATAAACAAGATTTGGAAGAGTTTTTGTCGGTTTACAGCGATGATGTGCTAATAATGGAGTTTCCATCAAATGCTATCACCACAAACGGAATCGAAGAAATGAGGGTTCGCTACAAAAAGTTATTTGAGGACCATCCCAACAACCATGCTGAATTATTGGCAAGGATTGTACATGATAACAAGGTAGTCGATCATGAGCTTGTAACTGGCAGGGGGAACAGCGAACCCAAAAAAGCTGTTGCCATTTATGAAATGACTGAAGAGAAAATAGCGAAGGTTTGGTTTTTATAAACTATAACGGCAGAAATCATACCTGAAAAACGAGCCAGACGTTGTATGACTATGGGTCTGGCTTGTTATTCAAACCTGTTAAAGCAATCCATTTTCGGTATTGGTATCCCGTTATAATTTTTTATCTGCGAGGGAGTCTAATTGTTACAACCCTAAATTAATCTTTTTTAGGGTTTGGCAATCAGAGTCAGGCTGACGCGACGAAATTTATCGATTCAAAAAATATATAAAACAAAGAATGTTAAAGGAGGTGTCTGAAGATGATGAACATGAAGAAAGATTGGGAAGATCCAGATGATAAAAATGGAATCGCCCAATTATTTGGTCTCGATAAAGAAACGAGTCTGCAATCTGTCAATTTTGCTACAACAGAAAGTGTTCTGTTAAATGAACATTTTCAGGAAGATCCTCAAAAATAAAGAAAGCCAGGCATATAGCCCAGCTTATTTTTCGCGGTTTGCCAATACGGCATCCGCTTTATGCTGTTGTTGGAATTGTTCCAGCATCTGGTTTGAAATCGCTGTGTTCCCTAACGGATTGGGATGAACTCCGTCAGTGGACAGATATTGCAAATTCTCACTGTTGATGACGTTCGTTGTTTGGACCACGATGGAATATGGTGTTTCTTTTGCTGTTTCATAAATCATTAAATTCCATTTTGGAAGCAGTTTGTCTGCTAATGAGTAAAATTGATGATCAGTTGGCATTGGATTATACAGCTCAAGAAAAACAATAGTCGCTGCTGGATTCAATTCTTTGATTCGAGTGGTGATTTCGGTAAGATTTTTTGAAAATCCTCCTTGAAGACTGTCAAAAGACTTAAGTGCACTATAGATATCACTTTTCTTGACGAGTTTTAGGATGTCATTACCGCCTACGTTTAGGGTAATTAGATCCGCCTCTTTTATTTCCTCATCATATACTCCGTCCTGTACCAGCACGTTCAATCGTTCGCTGGTGATCCCTATAATTCCTTCATTTTGAGATATGACTTGTTTGCCGGTTTCAACACCAAGCTTGCTTGAAAATTGACTGATGAAATTTTCTTCTTCAGAAATTCGATACCCGCGGATGATTGAGTCCCCGAGCGCAAGATGGTTGATTGTACTGTCAGGTGATGTACGGTAATAATCTATATAAGTAAGCTTATTGGTTTTTTCAGTTACAGGAGCACTTTCCTGTTTCATCTTATTAAGCTGGTATTGGGGATAGTAAATCCATGCGGAAATAGACAAGGCAGAAATGAGAGATAAGAGCAGAAAGTACTTTATGATTTTCATGATGTTCACTCCTCGATATATGTCTATTGTATCAAGGATTTCGCAGAAAATAATTAGGGGGGTATTTCCATTTTTTAAAATAATAATAATATTTAGTTATCCAAAAAAAATCCCATCGAACTGGTTAGATTTTGTTATACTAGACA
Source organism: Bacillus sp. ISL-35 (assembly GCF_018613355.1). Taxonomy (NCBI): domain Bacteria; kingdom Bacillati; phylum Bacillota; class Bacilli; order Caryophanales; family Bacillaceae; genus Bacillus; species Bacillus sp. ISL-35. Next base: position 245,742 of record NZ_JAGGQK010000006.1, read on the forward strand.
AGACTGCTTTGACTTGAAGTTTTACTGTCGCAAAGCCACTTATGCAGTCATATATAGGAAAAGAGACTTATATTACTACTATATTCAAGGAGTACACAGATGTACCAGACTTTTTCGACAAAAGAAAAAATAAAGCAGATTTTTGTCTTGCTGATCCCTATCCTGATTACGCAATTGGGGATGTTCTCAATGGTCTTTTTCAATACCATTATGTCAGGAAAATATAATTCCTCGGACCTGGCTGGTGTAGCGATTGGATCATCAATCTGGAGCCCTGTATTCACAGGCCTTAGCGGGATTCTGCTGGCGGTATCACCAATTGCAGCCCAGCGTTTTGGTGAAAAGAAGGGAAAAGAGGTAGCTTCCATACTGACACATGGAATATATTTAGCTTTTATCATCGCCATAATAGTTATTATCTTGGGTGTTTTTCTGCTAAATCCTATCTTATATGCAATGAATTTACCTGAAAGTGTACATGAAACGGCGTATCGGTACCTTGCAGGATTAGGTTACGGGATTATTCCCCTGTTTATTTTTAATGTCTTGCGGTCATTCATATATGCTCTTGGTAAAACAAGAGTGGTCATGTATATCCTGCTCATGTCCCTGCCAATCAACTTTTTCCTTAATTATGTCCTGATTTTTGGATATTGGGGCTTCCCGGAGCTTGGAGGTGCGGGTGCTGGTTATGCCACGTCCATTACCTATTATGTAATTGCTGCAATGACAGCCGTAGTCATTATCAAACAACAGCCATTTTCAGATTTTGTTGGGCTGGAATACTTCAAGGAATTTTCGGGAGAGAAAGTAAAAGAAATATTGAAAATCGGTGTTCCGATGGGTTTGTCCATCTTTTTTGAAACGAGCATGTTTGCTGTCGTCACGATATTAATCAGTAAGTTCAATATCACGACGATTGCAGCCTATCAATCGGCGTTGAATATTGTCTCATTTCTTTATATGATCCCGATGAGTATTTCGATGGCATTAACTGTATTGGTTGGGTTCGAAGTAGGTGCCCGCCGTTACAAGGATGCCAAAATATACAGCTGGCTGGGGATTTATTTGGCAGCGCTAATTGCTATTGGTGCAGGATTGCTTGTCGTGTTATTCCGTTATAAGGTGGCAGGTTTTTACTCAAATGAGCCCGCCGTTATTGCGTTAACCGGCCAATTTTTGATTTATGCGTTATTCTTTATGATTTCTGACGCCATTCAGGCTACTGCGCTGGCGGCCCTTCGTGGATATAAGGATGTGAATATATCCTTCGTCATCACGCTGATTGCCTACTGGCTCATCTGCCTGCCGGTAGGTTACCTGCTAGCACACAATACCGGTCTTGAAGCTTCCGGATATTGGGTTGGCCTTACGACGGGATTGCTGGCAGCCGGGATCTCTTTGTCACTAAGATTGATCTATATCCAAAAAAGAAGATTCGGTACCGATATGGCCGAGGCTGTTTAAAGAGGTTCCTTTTGGAATCTCTTTTTTATATTCCTTTATTTGGTACTTCCGAAGGAATTAATGGTCCTTGTGAGGAATATTTAAAACAAGGGAGGTGAATTTAATGGCATATTTAAAAATTGCTTATGAAAATTTCCAAAGTATTAAGAATCAAGCGGAAAGAGCCATGTCTCAATTGAGTATTGAACAGCTAATTTATTCTCCTAACAAAGAATCAAACAGCATAGCGATCATTGCCAAACATATGAGCGGTAACCTCAAATCAAGGTTTCGGGATTTCTTGACTACCGACGGCGAAAAACCCGACCGTGACCGGGATGGAGAATTCGAAGGCGCTTTTCACTCGAAAGAAGATTTACTCCATTCCTGGAATGAGGGCTGGTCTATCCTTTTTGAAACACTTTCAAAATTAACAGAAGACGATCTTACTTCAACGGTATATATAAGAAGTGAGCCACATAATGCCATGCAAGCCATCCAACGCCAAATTGTCCATCAGTCAAGTCATTCTGGACAAATTGTCTATCTGGCGAAGATGCTTAAAAATGACGAATGGGAAACACTCAGCATCCCAAGAGGAAAGTCACAGCAATTCAACAAAACCATGAATCAGGGGGAGAAATAAGAAAGAGAGACCAACAAGGGGTCTCTCTCAAGAGGTGGATGCGTGCTTTGCTTTGTATTTGCTCCATTGGAAACGAATGAAACAGCCGATGCAGAATCCAAGAATGGCTATAAATGCTGCCATTGCAACCATGATGGTGAAGAAGTAACCAAGCCCTGTATATCCACTCGCGAAAGAAACAAGGCCTCCTGCTAAACAAATGACAGCAATTTTTTGGTTGAACTGTTGCTGTTCCCAATCTTCAGGAATATATTTGGAAGAATCTTTTTTCAAAAAATGCCTGGCAGCCCTCATGACTGGGTTGTATCCAAATAATAATCCTGATAATCCTGCCGCTAATGGTAAACTCAATATCCATTCAAAACCTGTTAACCAGGCAGCAACCACACTAATGACGATGAACCATTGATTTGTCCTTACTAAAGGCTGAGGAACCGATTGTATTTTATCAGTCAAAACAAATCCGACCTTTCTTATTGGTTTATAAGTATTTTACCTTTTTTTATATGAAATGTTAAGCATAAGAAAAAAAATAATAAAACATCGCTGACCTTGAAATATGGAAAAGTATTCCTGAATATAATGGAATGCTGCATAAATTATATATAGGAATGATGGGGGAAGGTATGGGGCGATTTATTAAGGGTGTATGGATTTTAATTCTGGCAGCATGCATTGGAGTGTCTGGCTGTGCTCAACAGACTTCGACGAAGGATGAAACGGAACAGAAAGTTGTCGAGCCATCTGATGATCAAATAGCCGAAGAAGAAGAAGAAGAGGTACAAGAAGAACAGGAACCAGAAGTCGTTGAGCCAATTGTAGTGAATGTCATTGAACCCACAACACAAGAAGTTATCAAGTCGCTGACGCCAATTGAGTTGGGTTTTGGTACAGATGATGAAAAATATAGGTCCGAGCTGGAAAAGTGGGCGCGTGAACTGGCCCGAGGTACAGAAACGGATCCTGGTTTTGACAGACGAATGATTCCCGATAAGCTGGGGCCAGACGGCCAGGTAATCAAGGGGAGCCCACTCATTATTTTGGAAGAGGCGGAACTGGTAGAGAGCATCATTGAGGTTTCTGAAAAAGGAGGGACTGTCGAACTGCCGCTCTATGTGACGGCAAGCAGCTACGAATTGAATGATGCAGCCAGGCTCGATGAGGTCGTTGTCGGTAAATATACAACATTTTTTAATGCGGGTGTTGCCGGAAGGACAAAGAACATCGAGTTGTCAGCCAAGGCGATTAACAATGTCATTTTGGGAGTAGGGGATGTCTTTTCATTCAACACAACGGTCGGTCCGAGTGATGAAGCACATGGTTACCAGCCTGCAGAGGAAATAGTGAACAAAAAACTGGTAATGGGCATTGGGGGAGGAATCTGCCAGACTTCTTCAACCTTATTCAATGCGGTCGATGTTCTTGGGGTTGGATATGTAGAAAAACATCATCATTCGCTTTCAGTCGGTTATGTGCCAAAGGGAAGGGACGCCACTGTTTCATACGGAGGCAAGGATTTCAGGTTTGAAAACACAACTGGTGTGCCATTATTGTTAAAAGCAATTGTCAGCAAGGGCAGCCTCACTGTTGAAGTGAGAACTTCAAAAGACTATCAGCCCCAAATGAAAAAGGGAATCTAAGGGCTTAAAAATAATCCGTCATAAGACGTAGAAAGAATCAATCCAATGGTGAATGTTTCCATTTTCGCCTTCCTGTATTCTTGAATTAAGAATAGGGAGGCGGTTTAAATGGAAATGAATTATCTTGCATTAGAATATATTTGGAATTCAAAACAGGAAGAATTAAAGCGGAAAGCTAGCTTTAGAGAAACTTACCAGCTTTATTCAAAATCTAACCAGTTCGACTGTATCCGTGCAATAAGGAGGGAGAATAAATAAAAATAATTAAATACCTAATGTTTACGTCAGGTTTTGTGATTTTGCAGATCGTGATTGGGAAGTTCCAGCAATTTTTTGAGACTGTCGGAATGGAGACATTTAGACTCTATCCCTGGAGCTTCCTTTCTGTATTATTGTATTTTCCATTAGGTGTTTATCTTGGAATTCCGGGACTGCTTAAGGAAACCCAGCGTAACGGTAATTGGAAAGTAAATTGGCTGAAAATTCTCTTTCTGGTTCATTCCTTTCTCTTATCCAATCCCGGATTTTTTGGTAGATACCCATTTAACATTTAAGTTGGCAATGATTGGGGCAGGCTTCATCTTCATGAATAGTATTGAAAAAGAAAACAGCGGATGAGAAGACATCCGCTGTTTTTCCTTATTCATTCATTTGGAGATTTTATGAGGAACGTTTCTTTTCGTTTACATTCACCAACAGTCCACGCTTAATCCAATAATCCAGATGGTCAACAGGAAAGACACTTCGATTTTCAGCATTGTTCATTTGGATGATCACACTGCTTTCTGAAACCTCTAAAACCTTTAACCGGTCAGAGTTATACATATTCGGCATAAACCCATGCCTGATTTCAAACTCCATATTATGTTTATATTCCATTAAAAACCCTCCAGGATTTCTTTATGGATATAATATTTGCCAGAAACAGATGAATTATCCATTTTTAAAAACCATTATAATCATCTATGAATTTTTGCAGCTCAGCTGTTTTATTGCCATCTGCTTGATAGGAGTATCCAAATAATTTCCCTTTTCCGTCGTGATTAATGATCAAATCTAGATCATTGAGCAAATTTTGCAGATATACAAGTGATTGCTCCATTTCATCAGTAGGTTCTTTCCAATATTTATGGGCATCAAACTTGCTAACACCTTCTATATTGACTCCATCTAACCGTTTTCCTTGTTCTTCCTGGATGATTTGGGACAGGATATAGAGATTATTAAAATCTTTTTCAAGATCAGTGCCTTCTACCTTTATTATATTTAATCCATTCTGTAAAGCCATTGCCTCCAAATAATAATAGTACATTTCATCAAATCCACGCTCAATAAGTTTGGAGTCAGGAGCAGGACTTGTATGGATGGATCTATTTGCACTGGCGATATAATCCCTGGCATTCGTCGGCATGTCATATTTTGCACCTGGTTCCAGGACAGTAACATCCCTCCAGGCTTTTTCACTTGATTTTTGCGTGGATTGCTCATTTTCATTCACTATTTTTTCTGTTTCTCTTATTGTTTCTGTTGCAGATGAATCGGAAGAAGAAGTTTTGTCAGGCAGAAGATTATAATATGTAAAAGAACCAATAGAGAAAAAGAAAATCATTGTAGCCGCCACAGAAAGAAAAGGCCCCATTAAATTCCTGTTTTTCTTGTGAGAATCGTTATTCAATGCATGTTCTATTATCCTTTGTTTTTCTGTACTGCTCATCCGGCCATCCTTTAAGACAGTCTGATCCATGCTTGAACGCAAGTTTTTTAATTTATTCTCCATCCTGTTCAACTCCTTCGTACAATTTACGAAGCAATGATTTTGCACGCCTTAATCTTGTCTTCACCGTATCAATTTTTATATTGGTCATCTTGCTTATTTCTGTAATATTTAAATCCTCGTAATAGTATAAAATGATAACCTCACGATATTTTGCAGGTAAATTAAGCACATGAGTTGATAGTGTGTAGTCACCATTTTTTTCAATCACTTCATCCTCAGGTGACGCTTTAATTCCAGGAAGCAATGACCTTCCAAAATCAAAGGGAACAATTGATCGGTACCATCTGCTTTTTAAGTAATCCTTGCTTTTATTAACAGTAATTTTAAAAATCCAGGTTTTATATGAACTCTCACCACGGAATGAGTCAAGATTGTTATAACAGGAAATGAACACTTCCTGGGTAATATCTTCAGCAGCTTGCCAGCTTTTCACGTATGTATAAGCCAATCGTTTCACGCGTTCAGCATAGTCATTGACTAACGTCTCCAGTAACTCCTCGTAATGTATCATTCTATTGCCGGGCTCCAATATCCCACCTCAATTCAAGTTTGCTTATGTTTAGACGATTCAAGAGACGTTGAAGGTTCATTTTCCAGAAATAATACAAGATACAGATCGTATCAGGCAAATAAATAGTTTAAACGAGAGTTTCCTTTTTCGAGATTTTCTTTTAGCCCTTATTCCTAACATAAAAAAGCAAGAGGGAGGAACCCCTCTTGCAACTTCTGTTAATTCTTCAATACATTGAAATACCTTGCTTCTGGATGTGAAAATACAATCGCTGTGACAGATGCTTCGGGTTCCATCATGAATCCTTCGGTCAATTGAATGCCGATTTCCTCTGGTTTAAGCAGGTTGAACAGTTTCTTCTGGTCTTCTAGATCAGGACAGGCAGGATAGCCGAAGGAAAAACGCTGACCCTGATATTTGGCGGCAAATCGGTCTTTCATCGTCATATCCGGTGTATCGGGGAATCCCCAACGGTCGCGGATTTGTCGGTGAAGCAGCTCTGCAAAGCCTTCGGCGGTCTCAAGAGCCAGGGCTTGAAGGGCATGGCTTTCAAGGAAGTTACCTTTATGTTTCAACTCTTCTGCTGCCTGTCGAATTCCAGCACCTGCCGTTACCGCAAACATTCCGACATAATCTTTTTCACCATCTGTTACAGGCCGGACGAAATCCGCCAGGCAAAGTCCTGGAGAAACTTCTTGACGCGGGAACTCAAATGTTTCAATAATTTGGTCCTGCTGCTGAGGGTCGAAAATATAGAGTTTATCCCCTTCGGACTGAGCAGGGAAGAATTGATAAACAGCTGCTGGTTTGATCCATCCATTTGTTTTTGCCTCTTTTAACAACGATTGGACAACCTCTTGCAGCTTGACTGCCTTTTCATTTGATTCAGCGAGCAATTTTTCCACTTTCCCTTTCAAACCAAGGTGATGTCCCAACAGCATTTGTTGATTGATATAGGGCTCGATATGGGAAAGGGAGTAGGATTTAACGAGATGCCTATTCAAATCCTGTGGGATAAATACCGGTGCCTTTTCGATCACTTTTGGACGTTCAAGGACAGCGGTAGCAGATTTCCTGCCAGGTATGATAATTTCTTGCTTGTTTAATGCAGCTTCCTGCTTTTCTTTTTGTTCTTGCAACAAACCTTCATAGCCGTCTGGTTCCCTTAGTCGATTGGCGAGAGACAGACCGTTCATTGCATCTTTTGCATATAACACAAGTCCGTCATATTGCTGCGCGATTTTTGTATCAGTAAACTTCCTTGAAAGGGCTGCGCCTCCAACCATTATCGGAAGGTTGATACCTGCTTGCTTCATATCCTGTGCGGTGAGCACCATCTGCTGCGCAGATTTTACAAGCAGACCCGAAAGACCGACAATGTCTGGCTTTTCTTTTTTGATCGCCTCAATGAGCGCAGTCGGGGCAACCTTGATTCCAAGATCGACGACATCATAGCCATTGTTGCTGAGAATGATATCGACAAGGTTTTTTCCAATATCATGGACATCGCCTTTTACAGTAGCAAGAAGCACTTTACCCTTAGCAGCGGTTGTTTCATTTTTTTCCATATGCGGCTCCAGGTGAGAGACAGCCGCTTTCATGACCTCGGCGCTTTGAAGAACTTCCGCCACGATCAATTGATTATCATTGAACAGTCGGCCGACTTCTTTCATCCCGTCCATCAATGGACCGTTAATGATATCCAGCGGGGCAGGGTATGTTTCAAGTGCAATATCCAGATCAGGCAGAAGGCCTTCTTTCGTACCTTCGACCACATAGTAGGCCAGCCTTTCTTCAAGTGTCATATCAGGAAGGGTGCTTTTTGCTTCCTTCTTTTTATCCCGGTAAAAATCAGTAAAGTCAGCAAGTGTTTGATCTGTAGTATGGAACAATAAATCTTCAGCCATTTTTACTTCTTCTGGACTAATTGAAGCAAAACGCTCGAGCTTTTCCGTATTCACAATTGCATAGTCCAGGCCAGCCTGGGTGCAGTGATAAAGAAAGACAGAGTTCAATACTTCACGGCCCACAGGAGGAAGACCAAATGAAACATTGCTGATTCCAAGAATAGTTTGGGTCTCCGGAAACGTTTCCTTAATCATCCTGATGCCGTCGACAGTCGCTTTGGCTGAACCGATATATTGTTCATCCCCGGTACCGACCGGGAAGACAAGCGGATCAAATATCAAATCCTGCGGTGGAACCTTATATTTATTGACAAGCAGGTCATATGAACGTTTGGCAATCGCCAATTTTCTCTCAGCGGATACACCCATACCTTCTTCTTCAATCGTGCCGACCACCACTGCTGCACCATATTTGTGGATCAGTTCAGCAACTGCTTCAAAGCGATCCTCGCCATCTTCCAGATTGATGGAATTGATGATTGCCTTCCCCTGAGAATAGCTTAGCGCCTTTTCAATGACTGCATCATCAGTCGAATCGATTACCAGCGGAACCTTCACCTTTTTGACAACTTCCTTAATGAACTTTTCCATATCTTCTAGTTCATCCCTGTCAGGGTCCGCCAGGCAAATATCGATGACATGGGCTCCATTTTTAACCTGAGCTCTTGCAATTTCAGCTGCTTCTTCTATTTTCCCCTCGGAAATCAAGCGTTTGAATTTCCGCGAACCGATAACATTCGTCCGTTCACCAACCATGATCGGTCTTAAGGTTGGATCATCATAGATGAAAGGTTCGATTCCAGATACCATATGAAGCGGGTTTACTTCTGTCTGCCTTGGCGCCCGTTCTTTCATTTTTTCCGAAATCGCCTTTATATGGGCCGGAGTGGTACCGCAGCAGCCACCGACGATATTCAGCCAGCCTTGTGTGGCAAAATCGGAAAGTTTCTGTGCAAGAGTATCTGGAGTTTCATGATATTGACCTTCTTCATCCGGCAGTCCAGCGTTAGGATAACAGCTGACTGCGGACTGGGAGAGGGAAGACAAAGAGCGAAGGTGCTCTTGCATGAATTCAGGGCCTGTTGCACAGTTCAGCCCTATGGCAATGGGATTCATATGCTGAACCGAAATATAAAATGCTTCAATCGATTGGCCGGCTAGTGTAGTACCCATGGGTTCGATTGTGGCAGAAATCATGATCGGAAGTTCTTTGCCGCTTTGTTCGAAAGCGCGCTTGATACCGCTATATGCTGCTTTGACGTTTAGCAGATCCTGGCTGGTCTCAAGAAGCAGCATGTCCACCTTGCCATCGATCAAGCCGAGGGCCTGTTCTTCGTATGCTTTCGACATTTCCTCGAAAGTGGAACCCCCGGTAACACTCAATGTTTTCGTTGTGGGTCCCATCGAGCCAGCCACAAATCGGGGCTGGGAAGGAGAAGATCCCTCGTCTGCAACTGCCCTGGCGATCAATGCGGCTTTCTTGTTGATTTCATAAGCTTTATGGCCTAAACCGTATTCGTCAAGGACCAGGCTCGTGGCACCGAATGTATTGGTTTCTACGATATCTGCGCCAGCAGCGAAATATTCTCGATGTATATGTTCAATCACTTCGGGTGCAGTAAGATTCAGGATTTCATTACAGCCTTCGAATTCTTCACCGCCAAAGTCATCTGCGGAAAGATTAGCCTGCTGGAGCATTGTTCCCATTGCACCATCCATGATGAGGATTTTTTGCTTCATCTGCTCAATTAACAAAGTTGACATTTTGTTTCCTCCTCTTTAGAAGGCTGCTGTATTCATTGGCATATCCAGATAATTCGACACTCATTTCATAGTTCATGAAAGGGGTGATTAAATAGATCCCGTTAAATAGTTCTGCGGCAGCCTCGATCAAACCCTTCGTGATGGCAATGCCTTCTTTCTTGGATTGAAGGGGTTCATTATTGAATTTCGCCATCGTTTCGAGTATTTCCTGTGAAATCTTGATGCCAGGAACTTCATTATGGAGAAATTCTGCATTCCTGCTGCTCGTAAGCGGCATCAGTCCAATATAGACTGGTGTATCCAGATGCTTTGTGGCTTCATGGACTGCCAGAAGCATTTTTTCTGAGTAGACCGGCTGGGTAATGAAATAATCTGCACCAGCCTTGATTTTCTTTTCCATCCTCATGACAGCTTTATCAATGGAGCGCACATTTGGATTGAAGGCCGCTCCGATGGAAAAGGCGCCTTTTTGGCCTAAATCTTTGCCAGAGTAGGAGAGTCCTGAATTGAACTGTTTGATCATCTCGATCAATTCAAAGGAAGAAACATCAAAAACAGAAGAGGCTCCTGGAAAATCACCCACACGGGCGGGGTCTCCGGTAACTGCCAAGACATCATGAAGGCCAAGTGTGTGCAGCCCCATTAAATGTGACTGCAGCCCTATAATGTTCCGGTCCCTGCAAGTCAGGTGGACAAGCGGCCGCATTCCGATCTTTTCTTTTACCAAATGGCCGATGGCGGAATTTGAAATTCTTGGTGACGCAAGAGAATTATCCGCCAGTGTCAGGGCATCGATTCCAGTTTCTTTTAAAGCCTTCGCTCCTTCAAAAAAGCGGGTAGTATCAAGTTTCCGCGGAGAGTCCAGCTCGACGATCACCGAAGGGCGTTCTTTTACTAATTCATGCAGGGGAGCTTCTGGCCGTTTAACATCTACTGGAGCGACCACAACCCTGGCTTTTTTTGCCGAAATTTTCTTATCAATGACTGGCTGCAAACCCTTTAGCTCATCAGCTAATGCTTCAATATGTTCAGGGGTGGTTCCGCAACAGCCGCCGATTAGCCTGACGCCCTGGTCACGGAAGCTGCGGGCGGCTTTCCTGAAATATTCCGGGTCTCCCTCATAGTGGAACTTTCCATCCGTGTAGGATGGCAAACCAGCATTGGGATACGCTGATAGGAACGCTTTTGTCGGAAGCTCAATTTGTTCAAGGCTTGAAATCATATGGTGGGGACCTAATCTGCAATTAAGCCCGACAATATCAGCACCAAGCTCCTCCAGTCTATTGAAAACTTCCTGGAGAGGGGTCTGGTCCTGCATGATGCCTATTTCCTGAAGCGATACCTGGGCAATAATCGGCAAATCTGTTTCCTTTCTGGCAATTTCAAGTACTGTCTCTATTTCTTCCATATCGTAAAAGGTTTCAAGCAACAGTCCGTCCACGCCTTCAAGAAGCAGGCAATAGAGCTGTTCCCGGAAGCTCCTCCTGATCTCTTCGATGGGAATGGCTGACGGCCTGATTCCGCGATTGCCGCCCATAGTGCCGAGCACATAAGCTTCGCTGCCTGCAGCTCGACGGGCAAGCCGGACTGCTGCACTGTTTATTTCCTTCACCTGGTCTTCAAGTCCATATCTTTCAAGTTTTATATAATTGGCAGCATATGTATTCGTCTGGATCAGGTCGGCTCCGGCGTTCATATAGGCCTTATGGATTTTTACAATCGCTTCTGGCTGAGAGAGATTCAACTCTTCGAAACAGGTACCAGCTCCATAGGAATGGAGGAGGGTACCAATCGCACCATCAGCTATTAAAATTTCATTTTCCATACGTTTCAGGAAATTCATTATAATCCCTCCCTGTTAGCAGGTACCGCTTCAATCGCATATAAGGCCTGCTGAAAGTCCGAAATCAAGTCTTCGGCGTTTTCAAGTCCCACTGAAAGCCGGAGGAGACCATCACTGATTCCTCTTAGCTTGCGTTCTTCAAGAGGCATTGCTGCATGTGACATCTTTGCGGGATAGGAGAGGATGGACTCTACCGCCCCGAGGCTGACTGCAAAAACCGGTAACTTAACAGAATTAATAAATCCAGGAAGGAGGCCTTCGTTTGCAAACTCAAAAGAAAGGACAGCCCCAGGACCACCCGCCTGCTGAGCTTGAAGGTCCGACTGAGCATGACTTGCCAGGCCTGGGTAAAATACATTCTTGATTAAAGGCTGGCCTTTTAGAAATTGTGCAATCTTCCTTGCACTTTCCTGGGATTGGTCCATCCTTACAGATAATGTCTTCATTCCTCTCATCACCAGCCAGGCATCCTGGACACCGAGGACTGCGCCGAAGGAGTTCTGAAGGGAATATAGCTTGTTTGCCAATTTTTCATCCTTTACAACCGCCAGGCCAGCAACTGTGTCACTGTGGCCGGACAGAAACTTTGTGGCGCTATGAAGCACGATATCAGCTCCCAGATCCAGTGGCCGCTGGAGGTAGGGGGTCATGAAGGTATTGTCCACAAAAGTATAGGCTCCATGCTTTTTGGCAATTGAGCTAAGTGCACGGATATCCGTTATTTTTAATAAAGGGTTCGAAGGTGTTTCTGCATAGAGCAATGCGGTGTGAGGGCGGATCGCCTGTTCCACGGCATTTAGGTCTGTCATGTCCACAAATGTGTGTTCAATTCCAAAACGGTTCAGAACCTGAGTTACCATCCTGTATGTACCACCGTAAACATCCTCGGTAATCACTACATGGTCTCCCTGCGAAAGCAGCATAAAGGCAGTAGAAATCGCAGCCATACCCGATGAAAAAGCAAATCCCCTGACACCGCCCTCCAATTCTGCGATTATATCCTCTAGAGCTTCTCTGGTAGGGTTGAGGCTGCGGCTGTAATCATATTTTCCAAAGTGATCGATAGAAGACTGATGGAAGGTAGAAGCGTGCTGGATTGGAACACTTACTCCGCCAGTTGCAGGATCCACCTTATATTTATTATGGAGCAGCTGGGTTTCGAAGGTATATGGATGGCTCATTTAACTCCAGCCTCCTCAATCGCTTTCTTAAGTGCCGCTTGCAAATCATCAATCAAATCATCACAGTCCTCAATTCCGACAGAGAATCGCAACAGCCGGTCACAAACGCCGGTTTGTTCACGGACTTCAGCCGGAATATCAGCATGTGTCTGTGTAGCTGGGTAGGTAATGAAACTTTCAACGCCTCCAAGACTTTCTGCAAAAGTGATCGTGGAAAGACTTTTTAAAAACGGATTGACCATGGCAGGAGACTGGACGCGGAACGAAATCATTCCGCCTCTGCCGGGATAAAGGACATCCTTTACGGCTTCATGATTCTCCAAGAATTCAACCAGTGCCGTGGCATTCCGCTCATGCCGCTCCATCCTTAATGACAATGTCTTCATGCCGCGAAGGAGAAGCCAAGAATCGAACGGGCTTAACACCGCTCCGCCCCCATTATGATGGAGGAAAAGGGAATCACAGATTTTTTCGCCCCTGGCAACGATCAATCCTGCCAGCACATCATTATGGCCGCCAAGGTATTTCGTCGCACTGTGGATCACAATATCCGCACCTAGAGTCAATGGTTTTTGCAGAAGGGGAGTGTAGAAGGTATTATCCACGATCAGCAATATCTCGTTCTCTTTCGCTATTTGCGCGATCGCCTGGATATCAGCCTGTTCCATCAAAGGATTTGTCGGTGTTTCCACAAACAGCGCCTTCGTATTAGGATTGATGGCTGCTTTGATTTCATTTAAATTAGACATGTCTGCGTATGTACTAAGTAATCCCCATTTTTTGAAACCTTGCTCAAGAAGCCTGTAAGTACCTCCGTATAAATCTTTTGAGACAATCCATTCATCGCCAGACTGGAATAACGAGAGAACGGTCCAAATTGCCGCCATTCCGGAACTGCATGCATATCCCCGTGTGCCTTCTTCAAGATCGGCAATCGCCTTTTCCAAAATTTCGCGAGTTGGGTTGCCGGTACGGACATAATCGTAACCGCTGGACTGTCCAATCCCTTCATGACGATACGCTGTCGTTAAATAAATGGGAGGATTCACCGCACCAGTTGCAGATTCACTCCTATTGCCTAGCTGTGCTAACTTGGTATCAATTTTCACCAATATACTCACTCCTAATGATTGATTGGCAGGAGGCAATGTTTGTTTTAAAAATGATCGCTTTTAAACTAGTAACTCACAGAATAATTGCGAAAAATGAAAACTAAAAACAAAAAAGCCTTCTCAAGAAGAAGACTTTTAAAATATCAGCCAACTTCTTATCTGCCAAGTTTTTAAAAAACTTGCTGGAATTAGCACCTTTTCAACAAAGTTGATGGTTGCTGAAGCTTCATTGGGCCAGGACCCTCAGCTTCTCTCGATAAGATTACATAAATTGAATTATTAAATTTCTCTAAATATTAACGCTGTTATAGAAGATTGTCAATCATTTAATTAAAGCGGTGAAGTATTGGTGATTGAACTTACTGCAGAAGATAGCCGGACAAAGGCGTTTATCGATAATGGCGTGTGTCACAAAATAGGATTTTGATTTTGTACGAGAATCATGAGGGACAACAGGCCTCAAAAGGAGGGATTGCAGACCAAAAATTTAGGAATCCATAAAAGAGGGCACCAATAAAGGAGATTGGGGACCAAAAATCTAGGGATATTATAAAAAAGGTCACCAATGCAGCATTTGACCTTAATCGGAAAACAACGGTTTTTCAAAAGGGACCACATAAAAAGACTGGCTCTCCTCGAACAAGAGCCAGTCTGAATGAATATGAAGCTATTAGTTTATTCCCACTGCATCAAAAGCTTTATTGACTGCATCGACTTCTGGAGAAGTTGATCCGTACAGGTCTTTAGCAGCTTGTACAGCTCCAGCACGCGCCTGGCTGAAGTTCGTTGAAGATGTGTAATAGACCGTGTTTGCACGATAGAAGATTGCACCCAATTTTTCAGTACCGACTCCAGAAACCGTCACACCGTAATGTGTGCCGCCCTGGCTAAGAAGGTAGGCCGCTTTGTTGATGATTCCGCTGTTTGTGTGGACTCCGCCATTATCGGACGTTCCAGTATAACGCTTGGAGTAGTGATCTGGATCGCCGTATTTGGTCGGGTCGCTCATGGAGCGGAGTGCGTCACCAGTCTTGTTTGGTGTATAGATGTCTTCGCCGATTTCGAAATCAGGATTATTGTTGTCATGGAATTCAGCGAGTGTACCGAAGATATCCGAAATCGCTTCGTTCAGTGCGCCCGATTCATACTGGTAAACCAGATCCGAACTAAAATCTGTCACAGCGTGAGTCAATTCATGCGCGACAACATCAAGGCCTCCGGAAAGCGGGATGAAGGTAGTTCCATCGCCGTCACCATAAACCATTTGCTGCCCGTTCCAGAAAGCATTGTTGTAACTTCTGCTATAGTGAACAGTGGATTTCAGTGCTGCTCCTTTGTTGTCATACGAATTCCGGCCAAACTTGTTTTTATAGTAATCATAAGTCAGACCTGCATAGTAATGAGCATCCACTGCCGCACCATCATAGGATGCATTCAAATTATTATCGGCATCAGCCCAAAGGGTACCTGGAGTCCTTTGACGGTTTTGTGCATCGTAAGTGAATATACCATTTCCACGAGTATTGTCCTGTAGGTAATAAGAACCATTCGAAAGTAGAGTATTCAATGATTTCTGGTCGCCCAGCACCCCGACACCAGAACCAACAGTATTAGTACCGGTTAAAGAAGGATTGACTTTGCCGGCAGTATGAATGGCATTGTACTTATTAATGATTTCACCTGTTACCGCATTGATAAAGTACTGGTAATTGCCAGGTTCCGGACTGAGGAAGTTCAATGTCACATGGTAGGCATATACTGCCTGGTCCTCAGCAGGAAAAACAACCAATTCAGCAGATGGAGCTGCTTCGTAATCTGGTTTGAAGCCAAGATCTTTTTCAGCTGCTGCAATTGCATCTCTCTGTGACTTCTTATTTGAGGCCTTTACTAGCTTTTCGCCCAAGCCTTTGCTGACAGTACCGCTGAAGACTTGAAGCACTCCTGATTCATCCACTCGGGCAGCCTGGTCAGCTCCCCAGACAGGAACACCGTTAAATACTTGCTGAAGGCGGACTACATCTCCGCCAAGCTGATCTGTTTCCTGTGATTTGACTACGAAACTATCATTTGCACTGAGGTTATATTTTCCTTTTGAAGAATTTAAATATCCAAGAACAACATCCTTTGCTGCTTTTTCCGATGGATTAGTCAGATTGCCTGCAACAAATTCAGGTGATCCATGTGTTTTTGTGAATTTCTTGGCTGGAGAATCTGCTGATGGTGCTGCAAAGCCCGTAGCTGCAACCATTCCGCTCAATGCCAAGCTTGCTGTTAAACTTAATGATACGACTTTCTTCTTCAAATGAACTCCTCCTAAAATCGAATTCTAGCTAATAAAAATTAGTAGATTATCATAGTTATACTTTAGTTGTCTGAACATTTCAACAATGAAGTCTAAAAATGTCGAATCACCATGTTGGGAAAATTTTTTGGGGGGATAATTGGAATTTTTATTAAGCAACCTTACATTCATTAAATAATCATTTATCCTTTTTTTAAAAAGAAGTCAGAATTTATTGACTAATCAACTAATATATTTTTATTATTAAGTTGTAGTACCAACTCATAAAAAGGGAGGGTTAATTAAATGAATTCTTTATGGTTAGCTGTAATCGGAATGATTGTATTTGCGATTGGCTACCGCTTCTATTCTAAGTGGGTAGCTGAAAAGATTTACCGTCTTGATCCGAACTATGTGACACCGGCACACCAGTATTCAGATGGCGTGGACTTTGTTCCAACAAAGAAAATGATCCTTTGGGGACACCATTTTACGTCTGTAGCCGGGGCTGCACCAATTGTTGGGCCGGCAATCGCTGTGTACTGGGGCTGGCTTCCTGCATTCCTGTGGGTTACTTTAGGTACGGTCTTTGCAGCAGGTGTGCACGACTTTGGAACTCTGGTTCTTTCCGTCAGGAATAAGGGGCAATCAGTAGGTACAATCACAAACAAGCTGATTGGCAAACGTGCAAAAATCATGTTCTTATTCATTATTTTAATACTTGTTTTGATGGTCAACGCCGTTTTTGCATGGGTAATAGCGAACTTGTTTGTCAGCTTCCCAGCAAGCGTCCTGTCAATATTCCTGCAAATTCCGCTTGCAATCTGGATTGGCTACGCTGTTTATAAAAAGAAAAAAGGGATGCTTCTGCCTTCCTTGGTAGCGCTTGTCGTCATGTATGGAGCAGCCGTTCTTGCCAGTCGTGTACCAGTATTGCAAATCGATTTAGTGAAATACTTCGGCGGTGCCGATAATACCGTCATGTTCGGTTTAAGCGGCGTATCAATGGCATTCTTTGTATGGATCCTTGTACTGATGGTTTATGTATATATCGCTTCAACTCTGCCGGTTTGGAAGCTTCTCCAGCCTCGCGATTATATCAATTCACACCAGTTGGTTGTGGGCTTATTCATCCTATATGCAGGCCTTGTTTTCTTACAGCCTGATGTTACTGCTCCGGCAATGAATGCAGCGGCAACCGATGTTTCCTGGTTCCCGTTATTGTTCATTACCATTGCTTGCGGAGCCATTTCCGGATTCCATGGACTTGTTTCTTCAGGGACATCATCCAAGCAACTGGAAAAAGAAACTGACGCCCGCTTTGTTGGCTATGCAGGTGCAGTAGGTGAAGGTATTCTCGCTTTGATCGCCATTATTTCAGTTGTCACCGTCTTTGCAACTAAAGCTGACTTTAGTGCTGCATATTCAAGTTTTGCAGCTGCAAGCTCTGGAGGTCTTGGCAACTTCATCAATGGTGCTGCCCAGCTTGCGACTGGAATTTGGATTCCTGCAGACATCGCAAGGACTATCGTATCGATCATTGTGGTCAGCTTTGCTGCTACCACTCTTGATACTTCGGTAAGATTGATGCGTTACATCATTGCTGAAATTGGAAGTGAATATAATGTCCAGTCTTTGACTAATCCTCATGTAGCTACAACAGTTGCAGTTGTTTCCAGTGCGGCGCTAGTATTACTGCCAAAAGGTCCAAACGGGTTTGGTTCTGGTGGATATTTATTGTGGCCACTGTTCGGAACTAGTAATCAGCTTCTGGCGGGTGTCAGCCTGCTGCTTATTTCCATCTGGCTGAAGCGGCAGGGAAGAAACTATCTTGTCACCTTCATTCCTATGGTGTTCGTCTTCTTCATGACACTTTGGGCCATGATTCAGCAGGTAGTATTTCAGTGGTCTGGATATGGAAGCAGCGAGTTGAATATGCTGCTCTTTGGAATCGGCGGACTCATCCTGATCTTTGTATTCTGGATCATCCTCGAGGCAATTGCAGCCTTCAGCAGGAATAATCCTCCGCCATTAAGCAAGGAAATGTAATACACTGGAGGCCGGGCGACCGGTCTCTATTGTTATTTTTGCAAGGAGGTAATAGTATGGGGTTTTACGAACAATTCAAACGTGCCATCGCAGTGTATGATGAAATTCTCAAACTGCCGCACAGAACAGAGATTGCCAGGGAATTAAGAGACGAAGAGGATTTGTTTATGCTGCTTTGCTTTTCAGAAATGTTGGGACTGCCTAACCCGGCTTTTTACTATTCACTTGAACTTTATCCGGTCATCATTGAAAGATTCCATGATTGGCATCTGAGGGCAGGGATGGAGAAGTCCCCGTTTGATGGGATACGCTGCTGTTAGGAGGAGATTTTATGGATATGCTTGAGAAGAGAATTTATTTTATCGGCGGAAAAGGCGGGGTTGGCAAAAGCACAACGTCAGCGGCAATGGCGCTTTTTCTCGGTCAAAAAGGAAAAAAGGTCCTGCTTGTTTCAACGGATCCCGCCCATAATACCGGGGATTTATTCCACAAAAATTTTAGCGGCGGTAAAATTGAAAAAGCAACAAAGAATCTTGATGTACTGGAGATTGACTCGGAACAGGAATCAAGAAATTATATAAATGGGGTAAAAGGGAATCTAAAAGGACTTGTCAAAGCGACCATGCTGGACGAAGTGAACAGACAGATTGATATGGCTGCCGCTTCCCCTGGAGCAGAGGAAGCAGCATTGTTTGATAAAATCACCTCGCTGATTCTTGAGGAAATTGCAAACTATGATGCAATCGTATTCGATACAGCGCCAACAGGGCATACAATCAGGCTATTGACTCTCCCAGAATTGATGGGTGTTTGGATGGACGGGCTGTTGGAACGGCGGAAAAAAGTGAATGAGAATTATGCGCAGTGGATGAATGATGGTGAAATCAGCGAGGATCCATTATATGACAAGTTGAATGAACGGAAAAATCGCTTCAAGCGAGTCAGGGAACTCCTTCTTGATGAAACACAAACGGAATATATTTTTGTTTTGAACGCTGAACGGCTGCCAATTCTTGAAACTGGAAAGGCAATCGAAACCTTGCATCAGCATGGAATCCATGTGAATTCAATCGTTGTCAATAAAGTTATTCCTGAGGAAGCAGATGGCAGATTCATGGAACAAAGAAGAACAAACGAAAGATTGTATCTGGATGAAATCAAAGAGAAATTCGAACATAAGAAACAAATATTTCTTCCTCTCCTTGAACACGATATTTCATCCTTAGCCATTCTCGAACATATTTCTGCTCTTTTAGAGAAGCAAATTGAAACTTTATATATCCATCATAACCATTAACGTTTTCCCTTCCATTATTAGGGTTATATAACTACATGGATAATTATTGAAGTAAAAGGAGCAGAACAAATGCTGAAGAGAAAGGGGCGCGAAGTATGAGACGGATTTTTCCTGGGTCGATTGCATCATATAGCCAGTTCGGACATTTGAAAGTCCCGAAAAGCATTAAAAACGTTTGCCCTGTTTGTAAAGAGAAAGTGGAATTTGTCCTCAAATCGACTTATCAGAGCAGCAAACATGGTTTGATGACCGAAAGTGCCTGCCCTTCGTGTAAAAATAGTGTTCCGTTTATTATTATTACGAAAGAAAATGACACGCATCTTGATGTGTACATATATGATCCGCAGCGTGCGACAGACGCTTTAAGCCAAATCGAACATATCCCGGGCATGCCGGAAGAGTTAATCCGGGCTTATAAATCTGCCGTGAGCGTCTACCTGTCGAAAGAAAATTCGGCGACTGCTGTATTGGCAAAGAGAGTGCTGGAAAATGTATTAAAAAACTTTTTGGCAGACAAAGCGAATGCCCAGCCCCTTGACAAGCAGTTCGAAATACTGCCAGAACATATCAATTTAGTAAATTCTGTTACATCTTTAAGCCCTTTGATGGCATCAGACAAAGGGCTCCACCGGATGCTCGAGCTTGAAGCAGAGATGGATGATGAAATGGCAGAATTAGTTATGGATCTGCTGGAAAATTTAATTCAATACCTGTTTGTCTTACCAGGAAAAATAGAGATGACAAGAGAACAAATTCAAAAAAAATTGACTTGACTTGAGACAGCTTCCGGGTGAGGCTGTTTTTTTATATTCAACATCAGGACTATTTTGGTATATTAGGAGGGGTTAAAGGGAGGTGCAGCAGTGAACCACAACAAAACGATAAAAATGTTACTCGCCATCCTTATGGCATATTTTATTTTGCCAAATCTAGTTTCAGCCCATAATGGTTCTCGAGATGAACTTGGAGGTCATTTCCGTAATGCGGATTGCACGTATTTTCTTCATGAACCGACTTCACTGGCGAAAAGTGCTGCCAATATAGATGAACTGATCCGGCTGATCCAGGTCTATAGCAGTAATTCTGATTGTGCCGATGGATTGAGTGAAGGTAAAATCGAATTGGAGGGATATACTTTTCAGGGGGAAGGAAGTACAGCATCAAAACCACCTGAAGATTCGGTTCCTAAAGCACCGCTCGCAACTGGCAAATTGCAGCTTGGGAAAACGTATGAAGCAGAATTAAAAGAGTGTACAGATGGTGATACAGCAGTCTTTACTATCAACGGGAAAGACTATAAAACTCGTTTTCTTTACATAGACACACCTGAAAGCACAAGAACAAAGGAGCCATTTGGTCCTGAGGCCGCTCAGTATACCTGTTCCTTTTTAAAAAAGGGGGGAATTACACTAGAAACAGATGGCTCCAGCCTGTTCGATAAATACGATCGACTCCTTGCCTGGGTTTGGGTAGGTGACACGCTCCATCAGGAAGCAATCACAAAGGCAGGTCTCGTTGAAGACTTTTACGACTACGGCAACTATAAATACGAAAGCCGGATCTTGTCAGCAATGGAATTTGCAAAAGAAAACAGAAAAGGAATGTATGATGGACGAGGTAACACAACCCGTCCGAAAGATTCTGCAGACGATTCTCCAAAAGAAGACGAAGGGTCAAAAGATGCTGACGAGCTCGAATGTGGATTTTTAAGCGGCCTTTTGTTCGCGCTGTTCTTTTATCTGACAGTCCCATTGAATAAAGCCCTTGGAAAACGAACACTGATCGCCCACCGAATGTGGAGTGAAAAATGGTGGCTTAACCTATCGCTTGGAATTCTCTACGCATTTTTGTGCTACGTAACATTGTTTTTATTACTTGTAGAATTACTTCATCTTTTAAAGAGTAACAAGCGCAGACGGTCATGATGATAAAGAACTCAGGATTCCGAAAAAACTGTCCCTCATCGAGAGCATGATGGACAAAAATCTCCGGAATACTCGCAAAAATGTCCGTCAACGATAATGTTGACGGACATTTTAATAAACAAATCTTAAGCTCGAAAACTCATTATTTGATCTTATGATTCTGTGAAATTAGCATGTTCTCAATTTCCTCATTGGTTGGCGGTGTCTCTGGTTTCAAAAATTGGGTGAGTTTATCTATTTTTCTATGTAATCTTACGACATCGATCAAAATCAGCAACAGTAATACAAGTAATATCCAAGACATCGATACATCCCCCTTCTATAATTTCTAATATAAGGTAAAAATTGTGGAATGGATAGGCTAACATGGATAAAGTTTGCGCTGGACCCTGGTTTATAATACTATTTTAATGACTCTTTATGGTGGTGTTGCAGTGGAAATTACCAAGCATTTATTAATGAATCTTTCGCTTCTTCTTGTCCTGCTTTTTTTTACGCAGTTGATCATGGAGAGGCAAGTGAAAGAAGAAAGTCGTCAGAGGCTTCAATTAGTCTATTTCATAATTGCCATTTTTACATGTTATATTTTTTCGGTGCAGGTCCAGGATGGTATCCACTTTGACCTTCGCCAGGTGCCCATGATCCTGGGAAGTCTTTATGCTGGCCATAGCTTTTTGTTTGCGGGTTTAACCATATTGATGAGAGGACTTTTAGGCATTAATGACGGGTTTTGGATATCTGTCGCAGTATTTACCACTCTTGCTTTCATATTAAAATGGATGCATCCCTGGTTTAACAGGCTTACCATCAATCAGCGGGTCGGTGTATCAATTATTCTGACTGTCATGTCCTCGTTCGTTTTGATGCAAATGGTGACGGTGGTCAATCAACCAATCGGGCATCCTGAGGCCTGGCTCAGCTTTATTTTAATCCCGGCCCTTACAACTGGCCTGATCAGTTACTCAATTGAAACCATCAAACAAACATTGATTATTCGCCAGCGGCTTGCAAAGGCTGATAAAATTGAAGCTGTCAGCCATTTGAGTGCCGCAATTTCCCATGAAATCCGCAATCCTCTTACCACAGTAAAGGGATTCTTGCAGCTGCTCGGCGAACAGGATTATCCTGATGAAAAGAAAAAGGAATTTATCCATATTGCAGTCGAGGAACTGAATCGCGCAGAAGAAGTCATCAATGATTATCTTACTTTTGCCAGGCCTGCGTTTGAAAAGGTCGAAGAAATCGATATAGAAAAAGAATTGAATCAAGTACTTAATGTCTTAAATCCACTCGCTAATCTTAATGGAGTGGAAGTCAAGAAAAAATATACTTCAGGGCTGATCATTTCGGGGGACCGGTCAAAGTTTCAACAAGCATTCATCAATCTGGTGAAAAATGCCCTTGAGGCGATGCCGGATGGTGGAGAATTGACGTTGCAGACCTTCCGTACAGGGACTGTTGTCCATATTCTCGTCAGGGATACCGGGATCGGAATGACCAACGAACAGATTACCCGTCTTGGTGAGCCGTACTACACAACAAAAGGACAGCAAGGAACAGGTCTGGGAATGATGGTGACATTCAGCATCATTCGGGCAATGAAGGGGAAAGTCGAAATAAAAAGCCAGGTCGGCAAAGGGGCGACTTTTCATATCCGTTTTAATCATTTTGAGAATATGCCTGATTAGAGTAAACCAGCCGATTACGACAAGAACCAAGCAGATTTTCAACCAAGAATTATTCAGTCCCCAATGAAGTCTTCAAGCTTTACCCTTTCAAACTAAATCAACTCGAATGAAAAGCTCAGTCTTAAAGTCTGAGCTTTTCACATACAAAATTTACCTGATAATTTGAAACCTTTTCAATATGGCAATCGTATTATCGATAAAGCTAATTTGGAAGGTGAGGTGCTTTTGAATGGGAATTTTCCTTACAATTGTCGTCGGAGCAGGGATCCTAATGGCAATAGCGTTCTTCTCCACCGATAAAAGAAAAAAGAAAACTTTACTGAAAGAGAATATACCAGAGGATTTCGGTTTGCTAGAAGGGGTACCTGCAGAAAAACTTCTCCGTAAAATGGAAGCAGCACTGCCTTATGAGTATGTCAATCAAGTGAAAATCCGTTATTTAAGCGACCACCCGGAAATCACAGAAGATGAATTTGAGTGGCGGCTATTTGAATTAAAGAGGTATTTTATCCTCAATTCTGTTATGCATAACACACCGATGTTCAGCAGCAAAGTTGATGAGATCTGGCATGAAATGCTGATGTTCACGAAACAATATGAGTCATTCTCTGAGAAATATCTAGGCAAAATGCTACACCATACACCAAATCTTGAGCCTGAGCCAGCTCCACAGCAACGCGCTTTTTTTGACTGGGTGTTCTCCCAGTTATTCGAGATCACAGAGTACACCTGGCAGGCCTGGGGGGACTTTTTCCATTATCCATTGGATGCGGAAATGTTAAAAACCATAAATTCGCTAAGTGATGAACAACTGAAACAGCGATATTTCAAGGTAAATCCCGAAAATCAGGAGCTTGTCGATTATTTGGTCTCACAATTACGGACACAGATTGAAGAAGTCCATAAAATCTTCACATCCGATAAAAAAGGCAATTTTGAAAAGCCGGCTTTATATGGCGATATGTCAGGATTGAGTTTGATGATGGTTTTTTATTCTTATTTTTACTTTGAGGAATACTGGGACCATGCAGAGGAATATGCCTATATGAATCAATCACATGGAACTTCGGGTTGCAGTGCGGTATTTTGCGGATCAGGCGGTGTTCATGATTCACATGATAACGGAGGAGGAAACAACTGCTCAAGCAGCTGTTCCAGCAGTTGTTCCAGCAGTTGTTCCAGCTGCGGTGGAGGCTGCTCTTCCTGAAGGAAAAAGCCTGCCAGAAAAACTGGCAGGCTTTTAACGTTGAATGATTTTCCTGATGACATTCTGAAGATTTCCTTCGGTTGTAATATCCGAAAAGTTAATTCCGAGCTGCACCGCCGTTTGTGCCACTTCGGGCCGAATGCCTGTTACAATTGTTCGCACCCCAATCAGTTTCAAGGCGTCCATTAATTTAAAAATCTCATGGGCGACCATCGTATCGACCATGACAACTCCTGAAAGGTCGAGGATCAGTGATTTAATTTTGGCATCGATACTCTGAGAAAGCGTGGACTCCATTAATCCTTTTGCTCTGGTTGTGTCAATTTCTCCGATTAACGGAAGAAGGCCAACTTCTTTTGTAAGGGTTATGACAGGTGCACTTAACTCCTTGATCAAAGTTGCCTGGGAGGCAAGTCTGTTCATGAGAATTTCCATGAAAACGATAATAAAGGTTTCAAATACATAATCAAGTGTATAATTCAGCTTTTTTTCCCAGGTAAAGACATCATCCAATGTAATTTCCAGATCCGTTTCACTGACAAACTTTTGCACATACTCCCAATAGACGCGCCGGAATACACCTGAATTCCAGGCTACTTCCGTCAAGTCTGTTTTGGACTTAATCCGGTCTGAAGCAGTCTGGCTTGTCCAAGCCGAAATGGTCTCCTTCATCTCTTCCTCAGTCTGGTAAAGCGACTTAGCCACCAGGCGTACATAATTCGAGTTTTGTTCCTTTACCCTGTTCATGATTTCAGGCGGAGCATCTGCTGAGTAATCTGATCCTGTTATAATCCGCTGGCGTTTGAGCCAATCCTGGGTGAAGTCTGTCGCATGATCCACCAAAAACTGGTATAACGCTTCTGTTTTTTGATCCATTTCCATCCCTGCTTTATTGGTTATTGGATAACTCTATTCTTCAAGACTGCTTCCTAAAAGTCAAATTTCAATGTTTTTTACGGTGGAAGACGGTTTGATCATCTGATAAAATTAAATGAGAACACTAGTTCGCTATTGTTTCCTTAATTTGAGTGCGCATTAAATTTATGTGTTTGATATAATAATAACATTCAAAATTACGCAGTACAAAACAAGAGATATAGATAAGGAAATTTTATTAGGGGGAGGATGAACATGAAATTTATCCATACAGGTGACTGGCATCTTGGGAAGCTTGTCCATGGCATCTACATGACAGAAGACCAGCGGGAGGTATTGAATCAATTTGTTGATCTTGTTGCTGAGGAACAGCCTGACGCAGTTGTGATTGCCGGGGATTTATATGACAGATCGGTACCGCCGACTGATGCAGTGGAGCTTCTCGATGAAATTCTGTTCAGGATCAATGTTGAGTTGAACACGCCGGTCGTAGCGATAGCCGGGAACCACGACAGTGCAGAAAGGCTGTCATTCGGGAGCTCATGGTACCGCCATAATCATTTTTACCTTACCGGCAAATTGACGAATGATTTTAACCCTGTACATATCAACGGGGTCAATTTCCATCTGATTCCGTACGCTGAACCTGGTGTAGTCCGACACCTGCTTGGCGATTCTTCGATCCATTCTCATCAGGATGCGATGAAAGCAGTCATCGGTAAAATAGAAGAAAATATGAATCCGAACGAACCGAATGTTTTTGTCGGACATGCTTTCGTTCTTGGAGGGGATTCTTGTGATTCTGAACGGGCACTTTCAGTGGGCGGTTCTGGCTGTGTGACACAGGATTTATTTGATCCATTCTCTTTTACCGCGCTGGGTCACCTTCACAGTCCTGATGCGATAAAACATGACAAGGTCAAATATTCTGGATCACTCTTAAAATATTCATTTTCAGAGGCAAAACAGCGAAAGTCCGTCTCGATTGTCGAAATGAATGATAATGGCAGCTTCGAAATGAAGTATAAGAGTCTTAAACCGAAGCAGGATATGCGTGAGCTGGAAGGACATCTTGACCAGCTTTTGGATCCTTCTTTCTATGAAAAAGAAAACACCATGGATTATTTGAAAGTAACTTTGCTAGATGACGGTGCGATGATTGACCCAATGGGCAAGCTGCGTCAGGTCTTTCCTAATGTCCTGCATCTTGAACGGAAAATAGAATCCATCGACCAGAAGCATAGGCAGCACTTCACCTCCTTAAGGGAAGAAAAAAAATCTGAGCTTGAACTTTTTGAACAGTTTTACAAGGAAATGACGACAAGCGAATTCACTGAGGAAAAACAGAGTGTCATGACTGACGTGATTGGCAAAGTGTTAAAAGAGGAGGGGCAAAAATGAAACCTCTTAAACTGACGATGCAGGCTTTCGGTCCTTATGCCGGTTCGGAAACGATTGATTTTAAAGAGCTGGAAAATAGGACAATGTTTGTCATTTCGGGTAAAACTGGTGCAGGAAAGACAACAATATTCGATGGGATCAGTTATGCGATTTATGGAAAGGCAAGCGGGGAGGACAGGAATGGTCCTGACCTGCGCAGCCAATTCGCTGAAGATGATGTACTGACTGAGGTCTCCCTAGATTTTTCCCTGCGTCAAAAGACATACCGGATCACCAGGTCCCCGCAACAAGAAAGGAAAAAGAAGTCGGGGGAAGGAACAACCACAGTCGGAGCAAAGGCTGAGCTTTATCTGATCGACGGAAATGGGGAAATGCAGCTGCTGGCTTCAAATGTTCGTGAAGCAGATGAAAAAATAAAGGAAATCATGATCATTGACAGCAATCAATTCCGCCAGATCCTGATGATTCCGCAGGGAGAATTCCGGAAGCTCCTGACTTCTGACAGCAAAGAAAAGGAAGTCATCCTGCAAAGATTATTCCATACTGAAATTTATAAAAGGGTGGAAGAAAAATTAAAAGAAGAAGCAACACTCTTAAAAAAGACGGTAGAGGACCAGGTAGAAAAAAGGAACGCCCAGCTGCGGAGCATTAAAGCAGTTGAAAACGATGAACTCAAGGAACTGGTTGATGCAGGAAGTGTAAATGACACCCTTATTCTTCCGCTTTTGAAAAACGAGATCGACGCAATGGAGAGTAAGCTTCAGGAACTTGTGAAAGACCGTGAAAAGCTTCAAATAGACCGTGATCAAATGCAGCAGCGCTTATTCGAGGCCGAAGCTACTTTGAAACAGATCCAATCCCTTGAGACCTTGAAAACAGCAAAGGAAAAACTTGAATCCCAACAAGCCTTGTTTGCAGAAAAAGAAACGCAGGCTGTACTTGCCAAAAAAGCTGCCCTGCTAGATGCCCAGGAACAGCTTTGCCACAGCTTGAAGGCAGATTTCGATAGAATGACCTTCCAGGTCTCACAGATTACAGAGCGAATTGAACAGTTATCAGGGAAATTGAAAGAGGCTGAACATGAGCACCAAAGACAAATAGAACGGGAACCTGAAAGGAAAGCCGCAGCAGAACAAGTGAACCGGCTTGAGAATATAAGGGAAGAAGTCATGGCATTTGACAGTATTGATACCCAGGTAAAGGAAATGAAAGCATCCCTTGATTCCAAAAAACAGGACCGTGAAAAGGGCGAACATGCCCTGAAGACAGCAGAGGAGCGTCTAAAGGTTCTGCAGATGGAGAAGGAAGAGACGGAAAAGGCACAACTCACTTATCTTGAGAATGACCGGCAATTAGAAAAGCTGATTCGCGAGTTGGACAAGCTAATTAAATTTAAAAACCACACACAAAAAACGCATTTAGCACAAGCAAAATATGAAACAACCAAAGGGCGGCTTAACCAGGCTGTTTCCCATCATAATGATGGTAAAGCCGCAGCAGAAGAGCTGGAGGAAAGATGGCTGCATTCCCAGGCTGCCGTTTTGGCCGGGAAGCTGCAGGAAGGCAGTGCCTGCCCGGTGTGCGGTTCTGAACATCATCCTGCACCAGCACAAGCAAGTGATGGCTTCATCCCCACCGAAGAGGATTTAAAGGCTGCACGTGAGCAGGTTTCCCTTCTGGAGAAAGAAAAGAGCACTGTTGAAAAAGCTTTTATTGAAGCAGAAACAACTTTACGATCTTTAAACGCTAATGGCGATGAATTAATGACTGAAATCATCGGTTTCCATCCAGGCTTTGAAGCTGAACAGACTCCGGATGTCATCCTGATGACAGAGGGTGATATTGAAAAGCTGAAAAAGGAGCAGAGTCAACTTGCTATAAAGCAAAAAGGGCTTGAAAAAATCAAAGCAGAAATCAAGAGGTATGATGAAGGCAGAGGAAAACTGCAACAGCAATTGAAAGAGCTTGAAGACGGATTCCAAAAACTGATCATCGAGTATACCGAAAAGAAGACCACGCTGGAGAGAATGACAGAGAAAATCCCGGAACAAATTCGATCACTGCAAGCATTCGAAGCAAAGCTTCAATCTGCAGAACTGCAGCAGAAACAGCTTGACATGGAAATGGAGCAGGCCCGAAAGAACTTCCAGGATGCCAGGGAATTGCTAGGAACAGAGAAAGCCCGTCTTGAAGAAGCGGAAAAAAGATTGAAAGAAATCGATGCAAAGTTGGCCGAAGAACGGGTAACGTTTAAAAACAACATGGCAGCCCAGGGATTCGAAAATTACCAGGCATATCACCAGGCGAAGGTCCCTGAACAGGCAATCCTGCGCCTTGAAACGGAAGTAAGAAATTACCGTGAAGAAGTGAGATCTGTCAGGGACCGTTTTACAGAACTCTCGGAAATGTTGAAGGATGTTAAAAAGCCTGCTATGGAAACACTTCAAACCGGTTTCGCAGAACTGAATCTAAAGATTAAAGAAGCTGATGAGACATATCAGGATTTGAATCTCAAAAAACGCGATAACCAGTCTATTTTTAAACAGGTTGTCTCATTAAATGAACAAATGAAGCAGCTTGAGGAAAAATACAAACTGGTCGGCCATCTATATGAAATCTCCAAAGGACAGAACACATACAGAGTTACATTTGAACGCTTCGTCCTCGCTGCGTTCCTCGATGACATTCTTCGGGAGGCAAATGTCAGGCTGCATAAGATGACAAGCGGCCGATACAGATTATTGAGGAAAACGGACCGCTCAAAAGGTAATGTCCAGAGTGGCCTGGAACTGCTGGTGCTTGATGCTTACACTGGGCAGGAAAGGCATGTCAAGACCCTGTCTGGCGGTGAAAGCTTCAAAGCGGCACTCTCACTGGCACTTGGGCTTGCGGATGTGGTACAGAATTACGCTGGCGGAGTATCGCTTGAGACCATGTTCATTGATGAAGGGTTCGGAACGCTTGATCCAGAATCGCTCGATCAGGCGATCGAAGCCTTGATTGATATCCAGAGCAGCGGACGCCTTGTCGGTATCATATCTCACGTTCCGGAACTAAAAGAACGAATTGATGCACGACTGGAGGTTATCTCCACACAAACAGGAAGCAAAACTCAATTTGTGTTAATGAATTAACGGAGAATACAGCATCCTGAAATAGGTGCTGTATTTTCACGCTTAAAGGGAAATCTATAAAACTTAACAAAGTTAAAACATCTTTTGATAGAGAAATATCAAATATAGTCAGCAGGGAGATAGATCATGGAATTTGAAGTTCAATACCTTTCATTCTACGTTGTACAGGTAGAAGGCAAAGGCGATCAGGCAGATAAAAGGTATAAGCATTTCCAGACATTGAACGAGGAAGAGTATGAAAATAGTCCTTTAAAAGATTTCCTGGATGGTGAATTCTCAAAAATCGTCAAACGAAAGGTCGAAAGGCACCCCAAAACAGATGAAGTTCCGACAAAGATCGGCTACTTCATTGTTGAGGAAGGTCATGACCTGACCTCAAACCCAAACTATAATCTTTTTCACCGGGCCCGCTTTGCAGAATCAAAGGAGGATTTCCAGCAGGAGAGTGAGAAGTTCGCAATTGCCTATGTGGATACAAGTGCTGTCCGCGGAGGTGCATTCATTGTAGCCAGGGCAAAGCTTCGTAAATATTTTGATGACGCTTTTGTGTTCATCCTGAAATGTGATTTCGAACCGAAAGTAGCTTCTATTTCTGATGAATCTACCTTGATCCGTCAGGTTGAAATGGCCATTACGACGAAGAATATGAAGTCAATCCAGTATCCTTTTATGCCTGAGGAAGGCATGATCCAGGATAATGAATTGAAAATCAACCAGTCTTCTCATGCACGGTATTTTGAGGATTTCCTGAAATATGTAGAATATGGCCAGTCGATGCCCGAAATTGTGAAAACGCAAGTCATCGAGATGGTTCGCGGCCACATGGAGGAAACCTTCGAGCCGGAAAGTGAAGAGCGCGAACAGCTTGAAAACGCCATGGAAATCTGGGCTGCCAGCGAAAAAAGGGAGCTTCAGGAGCGATTTGAACCTGAACAAGTCATCGAGGCTGCCGCACAGCTAATCGAGCATACTCCTGAGCTCGAATTGAAAATGAAGCTTGATCATGTTTCGGTAAAAGGATTGCTTGCAGACTATGGTGACAGCATCCACCTGGCAAAACTAAATGGAAAATATGTCTTAATGATCGAAGCAGATACGGTTACATTTGAAAAAGGCTTTTCTCCAGTCGAATTTGCAAAACCGGATGAAATCGGTACAGTAGTGGAAAGAATCAGGCAAAAAGGCTAAATAAAAGTTCATAATTCAAGATTCATAGGGCATCGATAGATTTGATGCTCTTTATTTTATATTGTCAACCATTCCATTATATGGGTATACTTGGTAAGTAGGTTGATAGTATAAAAGTTAGTAAGAGGTGGCATAGATTGGTCTCTACATATGTGAATTGGGGAGAGTCGAAAGTAAAATTGACATGGAAAGAATCTGACGAGCTTCCACCGGTGAATCTCATCACCAGTGTCCACGGTTTTTGCTTTCTTGACAATAAGCTGCTGTTGGTAAAGCTTAAACACCGCGGCTGGGATATGACCGGCGGACATATAGAACCAGACGAGTCTCCCGAAGAGTGTTTCAAGCGTGAGACGCTGGAAGAGGCCTATGTGGCAGGAGACTGCAGCCTGCTGGGACATATGATTGTAGATCATAGTGAAAATCCTCAATGGAACGAAAAAAGTCCATATCCAAAGATTGGTTTCCAGGTTTTTTACTCAATGGACATTACCGAAGTCCATGATTTTGAAGCAGGATTTGAATCTACTGAAAGGATTTTTATCGATCACAATAGGGTCCAGGATTATTATCACGACTGGCATGAGCTATATGCACATATTTTAGGCTGTGCCAGAAAAAATACGAGATTAAGATAGTTAGGGTGAAATGTATGGATGCAATTAAACAAAACAGCCGTGCCTGGGATAAGAAGGTTGAAGAAGGAGCTGTTTATACCAAGGCAGTATCAAAAGAGGTGATTGAAAAGAGCCGGGCAGGCGATTGGCAGATCACAGTAACTACCGGTGAGCCCGTTCCGCGAGACTGGTTTCCAGATTCTCTGGCAGGATTAAAGATACTTTGTCTTGCTTCAGGCGGCGGACAGCAGGGGCCAGTTTTGGCAGCAGCTGGAGCTAATGTAACAGTTGTCGACATTTCTGCAAAGCAGCTGGAACAGGATGAATTCGTTGCAAAAAGAGATGGACTTAACCTGAAGACACTGCAATGCAGTATGACCGATCTTTCAGCCTTCAGTGATGAGGAGTTTGACCTCATCGTCCATCCTGTGGCCAATGTATTTGTAGAAGATGTAAGACAAGTCTGGAACGAAGCTTCAAGAGTGTTGAAAAACAAAGGGACGTTAATTTCTGGATTCACAAATCCGCTGTTATTCATCTTTGATGATGATGAAGACAGAAAAGGAAACCTGGTGGTTAAAAACAAAATACCAGGATCGACACTTGATCATTTGACCAATCAACAAAAAGAAGAATATATCAGATTAAATGAAACAGTAGAATTCTGGCATACATTAGAGGACCAAATACAAGGCCAGATTGATGCCGGCCTGGTGATAACCGGATTATACGAGGATGATTTCGGGGGCAGAAGGCCGCTGGATGAATTTATTAAGTGTTTTGTCGCTACCAAAGCAGTTAAACTAAATGTATAATTTCATTACTGCCGCCTTAGATCTTTTCTTAGGCGGTATTTATTTTTAGAATATTTAGACTAATAGTTGAATATTTCAATATAAACGTTATAATAAAGTTGAAAATACATACCGACCGGTTAGTAGATTGATATAAGGGGGAAGTTAATGAGATTAGCCAACAAAACAGCCATCATAACTGGTGGTGCCAGCGGAATTGGCCGAGCAGCCGCCATGGTCTTTGCAAGAGAAGGTGCGAAGGTTGCCATCGCAGACTTAAATGTAGAAGGTGGAAGGGAAACAGTAAAGCTGATTGAGCAGCAGGGTGGGAGAGCTTTTTTTTACGAAACCAATGTAAGCGATTCCAACCAGATGAAAAATCTTGTTTCTGCCACTGTGGATTATTTCGGACAACTGGATATCCTCTTTAATAATGCTGGCATCGGGCATCCTAATGTTAAAAGTGTCGATCTCGATGAAGAAGAATGGGATCGAATCATCGGTGTAAATCTTAAGGGTGTATTTCTTGGAATAAAACATGCTGTTCCTCATCTGAAAAAGGCTGGCGGCGGTGCAATCATCAATACATCAAGCTTGCTTGGGCTCAAAGGTCAGAAATATCTCGCTGCCTATAACGCATCGAAAGCAGGGGTGGTTCTGCTGACCAAAAATGCAGCACTGGAATACGGCCGTGACAACATTCGTGTAAATGCCATTGCACCAGGGGTCATCGATACTCAAATCATCCAAGGATGGAAGAATGATGAAAGAAAGTGGCCGATCATCTCGAGGGCAAATGCGCTGGGAAGAATCG
Source organism: Bacillus sp. ISL-35 (assembly GCF_018613355.1). Lineage (NCBI taxonomy): Bacteria > Bacillati > Bacillota > Bacilli > Caryophanales > Bacillaceae > Bacillus > Bacillus sp. ISL-35. The sequence continues at coordinate 278,840 of NZ_JAGGQK010000006.1, forward strand.
GTACACCCGAAGAGGTTGCGAACGCGGTCCTGTTCCTTGCCTCTGATGAAGCATCTTTTATTACTGGTGCGACGTTGTCAGTCGACGGCGGTGGGCTGACATTTTAGCATATAATTTATGAATGGAGGAATAGAAATGAGCGAGAAAAACGTCTGGCTTTCCAAGTACCCTGACTCCATTGCAACCACTATCACTCTGCCTGAAAAATCTTTGCCGCAAATGCTTCGTGAATCTGCAGAAAAACACCCTCAAAACAATGCACTTTCGTTTTATGGCAGGAAGATCAGCTATCAACAATTATTACAAAATGCAACCCATTTTGCATCAGCTCTGCAGAACAGAGGTGTGGAACCTGGCGACAGGGTAGCGATCATGTTGCCAAACTGTCCTCAATATGTTATTTCCTACTATGGCATATTGACGGCCGGGGCAGTTGTTACTCAGGTTAACCCAATGTCTGTGGAACGTGAGCTGGAATACATCTTAAATGATTCCGGCGCAGAAACGATTGTTGTTTTTGATGCACTTTATCAAAAAGTAAAGAGTGTTCAGGCAACTACCAAATTAAAGAATATTATAGTCGCCAGCCTCCAGCCATCAGAGCATAATTTTGATCCTGACACAAGGTTTGAAGCTTTTCTATCAGAAAGCAGCGGCAGGACCTCAGTCGTGGATGTGAACCCTGCAGAGGATGTGGCTGTATTGCAATATACAGGCGGGACAACGGGTAGATCCATAGGTGCCATGCTGACCCACCAGAATCTGTTTGCCAATGTACTACAGTCACATGAATTTTTCAAGCATGATATTGAATTTGGAAAAGAACGTTCTTTGACTGTCATTCCATTATTCCATGTTTTTGGCATGACCGCTTGTATGAATCTGTCAATCTATACGGGAGCCGAGATTATTTTGCTGCCTCGGTTTGATCTGGAAGAGGTTCTTAATACGATTAAAAATGAGCAGCCGACGATGTTCCCAGGCGTGCCGACCATGTATGTTGCCATCACAAACCATCCAAAAGCCGAGGAGTATGGAATCGGCAGCATTGAAATATGCAACAGCGGCAGCGCACCCATGCCGGTTGAGCTCCTGCGGGAATTCGAAAGGAAAACGGGTTCGAAGATTCTTGAGGGCTACGGCCTTTCCGAGGCATCGCCGACAACACACTGCAATCCTAGCTTTGCCGAGAGGAAGCCAGGTAGTGTCGGAATCGGAATGCCATCGACAGAATACAAGGTCGTGGACCTGGCTTCAGGTACAGAAGAAGTACCTGTCGGGGAACTTGGGGAAGTCCTTATTAAAGGTCCACAGATTATGAAGGGTTATTGGAATATGCCCGAGGAAACAGCAAACACCTTGCGAGATGGCTGGTTATATACAGGAGATATCGCAAGAGTAGATGAAGATGGCTATCTGTATATCGTCGACCGGAAAAAAGACATGATTATTGCCAGCGGCTATAATATTTATCCTCGCGATATAGAGGAGGTACTCTATGAACATCCTGCGGTACAGGAGGCAGTAGTCATCGGGATTCCTGATGAGTATCGGGGTGAAGCGGTGAAGGCTGTCATCGTCCTGAAGGAAGGTAAGGAAGCGGATGATCGTGGGATCAAGGAGTTTTGCCGCAAGAACATGGTGGCCTATAAGGTGCCTAACGTGGTTGAATTCCGTGAACAGCTGCCAAAAACAAGTGTCGGCAAGATATTGCGCAGGGCTCTGAGAGAGGAAATGTTAAAAAGCTAATAACTCCATTGATCTAGAAGGAACAGGGGGTAAAATATGGTATAATTTTTGTGCAGACTAGTAGGAATGCGAGGACAGCAAAGTGAAAGAAAAAATAACCGAGTACAGCATAAAATTATTCGAAAAAAAGGGCTTCAGTGAAACATCCATCCAGGATATCGTGGATTCAATTGGAGTGACAAAAGGGTCTTTCTATTATTACTTTTCCAGCAAAGAAGAGCTTCTGATGGATATCCACCTGAGATATATAGACGAATTGCTCGGCCGTCAGGAACAGATATTGGCTGATCAATCGACAGGCAAACAAAAATTGTTCGATATCGTCTATATGCTGATCAGCAGCATTAAAACAAAAGGGGCATCAGCAAAAATCTTCTTCAGGGAGATGCGGCATTTAAGCGATGCCAGACTGGCGCAGATTATCGCCAAACGAGATGAATTCAGGCTGAACGCGGAACGGCTGATCCGTGAAGGAATCGAAAATGGTGAGTTCCGCAAGGATTTAAACCCGGTCATTGTTACGTTTGGGATTCTCGGTGCTGCTAACTGGAGTTATCAGTGGTTTAATCCTGATGGTAAGGTATCTGACAGGGAAGTAGCGGAGATATTTGTCGAAATGATCTTAAAGGGAATCGAGATCAACTGAAGAATAAAGTATGAAGGGGCTTGAAAAAAGCCTCTTCCCATACCTTTTACATACCAACCGGTCAGTAGGGAGAAAGTGAGGAGAAAAGGATGCAGGAAATTCAGGTCCAGGCTCGTTTTGGCGAGACGGATGCCTTAGGACATATCAACAATACGAGTTATTTTGTCTATCTTGAAGAGGCAAGAATCCGCTTTTTCGAATCATTGGGCTACACCATGGAATTGGATGAGTGGAAATTTATACTCGCATCAACCAAATGCGATTTTGTCAGCCAGGGATACTTTGACCAGCTTTTGACTGTGAAAACATATGTGTCAAGAATCGGGTCGAAAAGCTTCCAGCTTGAGCATGACATCGTCTGCTCGCAGACGAATGAGCTAATCGCAAAGGGAAATGCCATCATTGTGTATTACGATTTTAAAAATCAAAAGAGTGAAGTGTTGCCTGAATTGCTGAAAGAAGGATTAAAGAGCTATTTTTTACCCACTTAAAAAACTGAATATTTTGTATTTAATTCAAATCAGGAGGTGTCAGCTTGAGGTTTACAGAAACGGTAGCGCTTATTACAGGAGCCGGAAGCGGGATAGGAAAGGCAGCTGCTTCTAGACTCGCAGCAGAAGGTGCAAAAGTGATTTTGGTAGGAAGAACAAAATCAAAGCTAGAAGCAGCAGCTAAAGAAATAAACATTGCCCATAAACTCCCGAGAGCAGAAATTTTCCCTGCAGATGTGACCAATGAGGAAGACATCAGCGAATTAGCCGACTATGTCCAAGAACAATTTGGAGACTTGCACGTCCTCGTTAACAATGCGGGCGGCTCGGTCCATTCGAAAATCATGGACACATCGTCAAGCGACTGGGATTTTGTCCAAAATACGAATCTTAGAAGTGTATTTCTTGTATCAAAACTACTAGGCGGTTTCATGGCAGACAAGGCCAATCTGGAAGAAGGGAAGTTTCAAAGCCGGTCCATTGTAAATGTCGCCTCGTTATCGGGACACCAAGCCGGCGCTCATATTCCTCATTATAGTGCTGCAAAAGCCGGTGTCATCAATTTTACTAGAGCATTGGCTCTGGAATTATCTCCGTTCGGAATCAGGGTCAATTCTGTATCCCCTGGTTTTGTGGAAACACCTTTAACGGAGGAAGGCATGAAGAATGAACAATTTGTGAAGGCGATCAGGAAAAATACCGCGATGAAACGAGCTGGCAGGCCTGAAGAAATCGCAAGTGTCATCACTTTTCTTGCATCACAGGAAGCGTCCTATATGACGGGGTCAGATGTCCTGGTCGATGGCGGATGGTTAATTAAATAGATAATTCGAAAGGGTGAACGATATGACAGAAGTTAAAACAAGTGATCATTTAATTGTAAACAGTAGCGGCCCGGTCCTTTCATTGACGCTTAACAGGCCAGAGAGCCTGAATGCTTTCAGTCCGGAAATGATCCTCGGACTGACAGATGAAATCCGTAAGGCCCAAGAGGACCCCAATGTCAAAGTAATCGTGCTGTCTGGCTCTGGCCGATCCTTCAGTGCCGGGGGCGATGTGAAGACGATGGGACAGGCAAATGCCGTCGGCGTTTATGACCATATCGGCAAATTGAATGAATGTATTCTCACCATTAAGAATACTGAGAAGCCAATCATCGCTGCAGTACATGGTTTTGCTGCCGGCGCTGGCTTTAACCTCGCATTGGCATGTGATTTGATCATCGCTGCGGACGACAGCAAATTTGCCCTGAGCTTTTCCCAGGTAGGCCTGGTCTCCGATGGCGGCGGTTCCTATTTTGTCCCGAGACTGGTAGGGCCGCATCTGGCTAAACAATTTATGTTCACCGCAGAACCTATTCCAGCAGAACGCTTGTATCAGCTCGGAGTCATCAACTACCTGGTGCCATTGGAAAACCTTCAAGAGGAAACGTTAAAACTGGCCGGCAAGCTAGCCAATGGGCCAACACGGACGTATGGCATGATCAAGAAGCTGGTGGACCATTCAATGACCGCAACTTTAGAGGAAATCCTTGAGCAAGAGCGGATTACCCAGACGATGATGGTTTCAACAGAGGACCATCAAGAAGGAATCGCAGCATTTAAGGAAAAAAGGAAACCTAAATTTACAGGCAACTGAGGAGGATCATGATGAAAGCAATTCAATTCACAGAATACGGCGGACCAGAAGTACTGCAGACAGTCGAACTGGAACGGCCAATACCAAAAGGGCAACAAGTATTGATTGAAATCCATGCGATTGGCGTTAATTATGCTGACACTGCGAGAAGAGAAGGCCAGTATGTCGTACCTACTAAACTGCCATTTATTCCTGGAGCAGAAATTGCCGGTGTAGTAGTTGAAGCTGGGGAAACAGTAACGAATGTAAAGCCTGGTGACCGCGTTGTGACGCTGATTGAATCCGGAGGCTATGCAGAGTATGCCCTGGCCGACAGCCGCGGCCTGATCCCCATGCCGGACAATATGGAATTTGAGCAGGCAGCCGCACTGCCGCTGCAGGGATTGAGCGCCTATCACATTCTCAAAACGATGGGGCGCCTGGAAAAAGGTGAAACAGTTTTAGTCCATGCTGCAGCCGGAGGTGTTGGCACTCTTGCTGTCCAACTTGCCAAGCTATTAGGCGCTGGCAAAGTAATAGCAACCGCTAGCAATCAGGAGAAACTGGCGCTCGCAGCTGATATGGGAGCGGATGTTTTAATAAATTATACGGAACCGGGATGGGAAGAAAAGGTGCTGGAAGCGACCGGCGGCAAAGGGGTGGATGTCGCCCTGGAAATGGCTGGCGGCGAGATTTTCAATAAGACGCTGAAATGCCTTGCTACATTTGGCCGTCTTGTCATTTACGGCGTTGCAAGCGGAGAGCAGAGCAGGTTTTATCCATCATCTTTGATGGCCAGGAACCAATCTGTCATTGGTTTTTTCCTGCCGCAAATCATGAGAAAGCCGGCATTGATTCAATCAAGCATGGCAGAAATGCTCAGGTTTATATCTGAGGGGCATCTAAAGCTGACAATCGGTGGTGTTTACCCGCTCGGTCAGGCAGCAGAAGTCCACCGCCTTTTACAGTCCCGGAAAACGAAAGGAAAGCTGATTTTAAAACCTTAAAAAGGGGTGCAGCAGTATGGCAATGATCAATACGGTAACCGGTCCAATTCAAGCAGAACAATTGGGAAAAACTTTGATTCATGAACACTTTATCTTTGGCTATCCAGGCTTCCAGGGCGATGTGACGCTAGGTGCTTTCAATGAGGAGGCAGCTTTGGAAGAGGCAATCAACATTGCCAGGCATATACAGAGCTTCGGTGTCCAGACTGTCGTCGATCCGACACCAAATGAATGTGGCAGAAACCCGGAATTTTTAAAGAAAATATCTGAGGCGACCGGACTTAAGATCATCTGTGCAACAGGCTATTATTATGAAGGCGAAGGAGCAACACCCTATTTCAAATTCAGGCAGGCATTGGGTACAGCTGAAGAAGAAATCTACGAAATGTTCAAGAAAGAGCTTACCGAGGGCATTGCCGGTACTGGAATCAAGCCAGGAGTCATCAAATTGGCTTCAAGCAAAGACGAAATCACAGAATACGAAAAAATGTTCTTCCGTGCGGGTGCGCGTATCCAGCAGGAAACAGGAGCTGTGATCTTGACCCATACACAGGAAGGTACAATGGGTCCCGAACAGGTTCGACTATTGATGGAAAATGGAGCGGATCCAGGAAAAATCATCATTGGCCATATGTGCGGGAATACCGACCCTGAATACCACAAACAAGTGCTTGACAAGGGTGTCAGGATCGGCTTTGACCGCTTTGGAATCCAGGGGATGGTGGGAGCACCATTCGATCAGCAGCGTGTACAAACTCTTCTTGCTTTGCTTACTGCAGGTTATGAGAACCAGATCTTACTGGCCCATGATACTGTGAATATCTGGCTCGGCCGTCCTCCTGTTATGCCTGAACAGGCAGCAAAAATCATGGAGAACTGGCAGCCAGGCCACATTTTCACCAATATCCTGCCGCAGCTGAGGGAAAACGGTGTGTCCGAGACACAAATCGATAAGATGCTTGGCGGAAATGCAATTGGGTTATTCAAGGGATCTTCCGTAAAAGTAATTTCCTAGAATACTTTGATTCTATAAGAAAGGGGCGATGACCTATCCATAAAATCATACCACTTACTCTGGATTCGCCTTTTTCTGAAGGAATCGTTGTCGTATACGCGGTTCTGGGCGAAACAGCAACACTCATCGATACAGGCAATCCGGGTGAGAAATCCTTTTACCAGCTCAAATCACTTTTAAAAGAACATAAACTGGCATTTAGTGATTTTGATCATATGATTGTTACACATATGCACACGGACCATTCTGGCGGTGTCAGTCTGATTCAAGAGGAAGCCGGACTCCCGGTTTATGTACATGAGCTAGCCGAACCGGTGATCACCGGAGGCGAAACAGAGTTTAATAGACTAAACGATTTTTTTAATGATTTCATCAGACAGTGTGGAGCGGATCCTTCCGTTCATCAGCATGCCCGTAAATACAAAGAAGAAATCTGGCGTGATGTCCATTATATTAGCGAAGGGGAAGAAGTCTACATAGGAGGAAAACCTTACAAGGTCCTGCATGTTCCCGGCCATAGCCAGACGGATATCCTGCTGGTAAATGAACAAAAAGGAATTACCTTTGTTGGTGACCATATTATCCCAGAGCTTGCCGTTAATGCTTTTATTGAGCCTCCTCCGTCTGGAAAGAAAGAACGGCCTGCTCCATTGATCCAGTATAGGGATTCACTGCGTCGGTCCAGAGATCTCCAACTCGGAAAGTGTTACTCCGGACATGGAAAACCTTTTACGGGACATATTGAACTGATTGATAAAAGATTAGACCAACACGATACTCGCTGCCAGCAGATCCATCGACAGTTGAAGGAGCGGGATAAGAATGTTTATGAGATTTGCCAGGAAGTCTACCCGCATCTTAAAGGGGCGATTGTTTTTCTCGGACTCTCGCAAATCCAGGGGCATCTAGATTTGATGGAATCACGAAATGAGGTGATGAAAGAGAAACGAAACTCCATTTTTTATTATCGATTGCTGTAAAGTCGCTAGGCCTATCTTTCTTTTTGAAAAGGAGAGGGTTATATGAAGCTTGCAGAACTACTTGAAAACAATATCAGCGAATATGGTGAATACCCATTTATTTTTTATCAGGATCAGCAGTTTACCAATGTGGAAACAAAAAAATATGCTGACCAGATCGCAAATGGTCTTAGGAAGCTCGGCGTCGAAAATGGTGACAGGGTTGTCGTCTGTATGCCGAACAATCCAGAAGTGATTTTCTCCTATCAGGGAATTACAAGAAGCGGTGCCGTGATCGTCCCAATCATGTTCACCCTTCACCCAAAGGAAATCCAGTATATTATAAAAAATTGCCAGGCTAAAGTTGTGATTGCCTCTGCTTATACGGCAGAAAACATGAAGAAGGCCATCGCGGAGCTCGAAGTGAAACCGCTCCTTGTTGTAACTGATCTTCCAGGCAGCGATGAGATGGTCAATCTATATGATCTTATGTCGGTGAATTCAACTAACAACGAAGACAATGTCCATGAAAATGATACCGCTGTCATTTTATACACCTCGGGAACGACCGGAAATCCAAAAGGCGTTCTGTTGACCCACAAAAATCTCTACACCAATGCCGTTAACTCTGCAGCCCATAATGAAACCGACAGAGGCGTCACGATCGGCGTCCTCCCGTTAGCGCACGTATACGGCCTGACCATCTCGAATACGTGCTACATAACGGGAAGCTCTGTTGTCGTCTTCTCAAGATTTGATCCACAGGAAATTTTTAAAGCCATAGAGACATACAAAGTTCGATCCTTCTCAGCAGTGCCTGCCATGATTCATGCTTTGGTAGGAAGTCCACAGGCTGATCTATATGATACTTCCTCTCTGGAATGGATCGGTTCCGGCTCGGCACCATTGCCAATAGCACTGTTGAATGGCTTTCGGCAAAGATTTGGTGCGAAGGTATTGGAGGGCTATGGATTATCGGAAGCTGCCCCTATCGTGACCGCACATAATAAAAAAATCGCCATAAAGCCTGGCTCTGTTGGAATCCCGATTCCAGGGGTCCAGATAAAAATCATTAATGACGAGGGCAGCGAGGTGCCGACCGGAGAAGTTGGTGAACTGCTCGTTTCCGGTGACAACGTAACGCCCGGATATTATCAGAACAAAGAAGAAACAAACCGTGTCATTAAGGGGGGATGGCTGCATACTGGCGACATGGCGAGAGTTGATGAAGATGGATATCTTTTTATCGTCGACCGGAAAAAAGATCTGGTCATCAGGGGCGGTTTCAATATCTATCCCCGTGATATTGAGGAGCTTCTTAATGCACATGAATCTGTCTCGGAAGCGGCTGTCGTAGGCGTTCCTGATGAAAGGATGGGTGAGGAAATTGTTGCGTGTGTAGTGAAAAAACCGGAAGCCAATCCATCAGAGGAGGAACTGATTCAATACTGCCAGGATCACCTAGCCAGGAATAAGACACCAAAGAGGATTATTTTCATGGAATCCTTGCCACGCAATGGTGTCGGTAAAATTCTTAAAATTAGACTAAGAGAAGCTGCTGCAAATATCCATACACATTAAAACTGGTAATCAAGGAGGAATACAAATGGAGCAGAGAACGATTTTAACGACAAGCAAGCGGGGGCTGCAAGTGGATTCATTCCCGTTCCGCCTCTATCAAAAAGCGAAGAAGTTTGGAATCTGGAATCCTGCAGATATTGATTTTACCCAGGATCAAAAAGATTGGAAGCAGCTGAACACCGAACAGCAAAATGATATTCTACGGCTTATTTCGCAATTCCAGGCCGGTGAGGAAGCTGTCACACTCGACCTGCTGCCGCTGATCATGGCTATCGCCAAGGAAGGCAGGCTGGAGGAAGAGATGTTCCTAACAACCTTCCTGTTTGAAGAAGCCAAGCACACCGAGTTTTTCAGGCTTGTTCTGAACGCTTTGGGAGCAACAGACGACCTTTCAGGACACCATACTGAGACTTACAAAACGATATTTTATGAAATTTTGCCAACGACGATGGATCGCCTGCTGACTGACCAATCACCCGAAGCCATCGCCGAAGCAGCCACCGTCTATAACATGTTTGTTGAAGGAGTACTTGCCGAAACCGGCTATTATTCCTTCTATCAAAATCTCGAAACACTCGGCCTGATGCCAGGACTTCTTAAGGGAATCGGTAATTTGAAAAGGGACGAGTCAAGACATATCGGTTATGGAACCTTCCTGCTGCAAAGATTGATCTGTGAGCACCCGCATCTGTACGAATATGTTGAAGGAAAAATGCAAGAGCTGACTCCGCTCGCGATCCGCTTGAACCAGGAGGGCTTCCGTGACAAGGATGTGAGCACATTTGGAAACCAGATTGAAGATACAATGAACTTTACATTAAAACAGCTTTCAGTCCGGATGGAAATACTCTCGAGAGCAAGAGGGAAGCGGATCGAAGAGATTTATAGAGTATCTGAGACTGAAATGGGGGTTTTGTAAGGAAAACTTACTATGTTTTTTTAGGGATAAGCCATCAAATGACACAGTGGTGTCAGGTATTTCCGTAACTAATGAAACAAGCCATCTAAAAAACCTATAGGTGTCCTTAAAAACCGGTTACTGGTAAACCAAGTTTCCAATAATCCCTATTGGTGACGCGATAATCCAGTTACTGGTAAACAGAGGTTCCAATAAGCTCTATTGGTGACTCGATAATCCAGTTACTGGTAAACAGAGGTTCCAATAAGCTCTATTGGTAACCCGATAATCCAGTTACTGGTAAACGGAGGTTCCAATAAGCTCTATTGGTAACCCGATAATCCAGTTACTGGTAAACGGAGGTTCCAATAAGCTCTATTGGTAACCCGATAATCCAGTTACTGGTAAACCGAGGTTCCAATAAGCCCAATTGATGACCCGATAATCCAATTACTGGTAAACCGAGGTTCCAATACGCCCTATTGGTGACGCTATAATCAAGATTATGTTAAATAAGGACTCCAATAGGATCTTCTTCAATGATTTAGTAACTAGTTTTTTAATAAATTTATATAAACCCAATAAGGAGGGCGCAAAATGACTGTCAATGTCGATGTAAAAACATTTTCTTTATTCATTAATGGAAAGTGGGAGGCTGCGAGCAGCCAGGAAACATTTGATGTCTTTAATCCAGCTACCGGGGAATTAGTGGCACGAGTGGCAAAAGGAAATGCAACGGATGTGGACAGAGCAGTAGATGCGGCTAGGAAGGCTTTCGATGAAACCGACTGGAAGGATATGAAGCCGAAGGACAGATCGAAGGTGTTATACGCTATTTCTTATCAAATTGCTGCACATGCTGAAGAACTTGCTTACCTCGAAGCCATCAGCTCGGGCGGTACCATAAGGAGGATTGGGGCAAACGACATCCTGCAAATGGTTGATTTGTTCCAGACATTGGCCAAGTTTGTGGAAGAGTACCCATTTTCGGAAACGCTTCCAATTCCGCCGTTCCCTGGACCGGCTCACAATTTTATCTGGCGCGAGCCAATAGGCGTTTGCGCAGCAATCACACCATGGAATCTACCGATGATGATTGCGACTTGGAAAATCGCACCAGCCTTGGCGATGGGCAACACGATTGTGGTCAAGCCTGCGAGCTATACACCGTTATCGACGATGAAGCTAGCTGAAATCATTTCCCAGGTCGTGCCTCCAGGAGTCATAAACGTCGTCACTGGACCAGGTGCCGAAGTTGGTGAAACGCTGGCAAGCCATCCAAAGGTCGATAAGGTTGCTTTTACAGGGTCGACTGAAGTCGGACGCAAGGTAATGCAGCTAACTGCAGGGACGGTTAAAAATACAACACTCGAGCTAGGCGGGAAATCTCCAAACATCATCCTCGAGGATGCCGACTTAAGCATCGCACTGCCTGGAAGTTTATTTGGAGTGTTTTTGCATTCCGGGCAGCTTTGTGAATCAGGGACGAGGTTATTTGTGCCTGACCATTTACATGATGTGATTGTGGAAAACCTCGTAAAGCTGGCTGGCAAAATCAAGCTTGGCAATCCGCTTGATCCAGCTACTGATGTTGGTCCGATCATTTCACAGAAGCAAAAAGAAACCATCTTATCCTATATCGAAGCGGGCAAAGCAGAAGGTGCAACACTCGTATGCGGCGGACACGAACGAAAGGTGGCCGGCTGCGAAAATGGCCACTTCATCGAACCGACGATTTTCACGAATGTCACAAATGATATGAAAATCGCCCGTGAGGAAATCTTCGGACCGGTGCTGTCTGTTATTCGATACACCGATTTGGATGATGCAATCAGGATGGCGAATGATTCAATCTATGGGCTTGCTGCCGGAGTATGGACACAGGATGTCAATAAAGCATATGACGTCGCACGCAAGCTGCAGGCAGGAGTTGTCTGGATCAACGACTGGCATATGCTGCGCAATGATGCTCCGTTTGGCGGCTACAAACAAAGCGGAATCGGCCGCGAGATGGGTAAGCATTCACTTGATGCTTACACGCAGGTCAAGCATGTACACACTTCCATGGTACCAGAAGTTCATAAGCGTTCATGGTATGGCTTGCTGCTTTCCGACAGTGCTGAATAAAAAACTAAAATAATAATGAGGTGAAAAGGATGCAAAGTACAACATTATCGCAATTCTCGCTCCGCTCAGCGATCTACAGCGGTTCTAATTCAAGGGCAATGGTGCCCGATTTATTCAAGGGATTGGGCTCTAAAAGGGTGGTTCTTTTTAGCGACAGGGGCTTAGAAAAAGCAGGAGTAGTCGGAAAGGTTGCACAGATTTTTGAATTGACGACCAAAGGCACGGGTCCAGAATTAGCTGGTATCTATGTGGATATTGCTCAGGACGCAGAAAGCAGTTCAGTGAATGAGGCACTCCGATATGCAAGGGAAGTTGGTGCGGATGGCTTGCTGGCTGTCGGCGGAGGAAGCGTACTTGACACGGTCAAAGGCGTAAAATACGCCATGCATAAAGGCTTGACCGACATAAAGGAAGCCATACCTGGAGGCTTTTTATTTGAGCAGTTCCCGAAGGCAACCCATATTCCAATCCCGCACATCGCAGTGCCAACTACAGCGGGTACCGGTTCAGAAGTGTCGCCGATCGCGGTCATATACAATGAAGATATCCAAATGAAAGGAAATATTATCAATCCTTTCCTCAGCGCGGACATTGCCGTGCTGGATCCGGACCTTACTGTGGGGCTGCCACCGGCAATCACCGCGTTCACAGGATTCGACGCATTGACACACGCAATTGAAGCCTTCGCATCGCCAAACGCAACTGCACTGACAGATGCCCATGCATTGCACGCAATCAGGCTGATCGAAAAGAATCTGCCTGTAGCTGTATCTGAAGGTTCCAATGTTCATGCAAGAATGGAAATGCTGCAGGCGAGCTTAATGGGAATCACCGCGTTCAGCTTTGCGTTGAACGCGATTCCAGTCCATAACTTTGCACATGCCTATGGCGCACTCTTCAGGATTCCGCATGGCTTGGCGAATGCTGTTTTCCTTCCTGTAGTCATGGAATATGTACCAAGCCTGTACCTTCCGAAGGTAAAAGAACTGGCATCTGCTTTGCGTGTTACATTCAATGAACACGAGGACAATGAGACCGTGCTGGCAAAGGTCGTTGAAAAGATCCGGGTCCTTCAGCATAAAACAGGGTTGCCTTCAGATTTTGCACAGTACAGCCTAACAGAGGAAGACCTGGAGAGGGTTGCCGGAGCTGTAGCGAAAGACCCTGCGGCGGTTTCATTCCCGATGCCGAAGGAACTGATTCAGGCTGTCGGCCAGCAGGTTGTGCCGATCGGCGTAAAGTAAAGATACTAAAAAAAGGGGAATCCATCATTGGTTTCCCCTTTTTACAGAGGAAAGTATAATAAAAACGTCTAGCTTCAGCGCCCCTAGCCCCTCGAGTCGTTCAGTCCGACCAATAAAGCAAAGAACAACTTCACCGGTCGGCCCTCCAACTCTTGTCTTGGCTGAGCAAGGCGCTTACGCTTTTCTTAAGGAGTGATCATCAATGATGAATTTTGATTTTACAGATGAACAAGAGCTGTTAAAGAAAACGGTCAGGAATTTTGTTGACAGGGAAATCATGCCTTATATAAAAGAATGGGATGAAAAGCAGCATTTTGAGAGCAGTATTTTGACAAGGCTTGCGGATCTTGGCCTTATGGGAGTCTGCATACCGGAACAATATGGCGGCAGCGGGATGGATTATAATTCTTTGGCCATTGTTTGTGAGGAACTTGAGCGCGGGGATACTGCCTTCAGGACTGCAGTCTCCGTTCACACTGGCCTCAACAGTATGACTCTCCTGCAATGGGGAACTGAAGAGCAAAAACAAAAGTATTTAGTTCCTCAGTCAAAAGGGGAAAAGGTAGGGGCGTTCGGATTGACCGAGCCGAATGCAGGATCGGATGTAGCGGCTATGCAGACAAAAGCCACAAACGAGGGGGATTATTATATTTTGAATGGGTCGAAAACATGGATTTCATTATGTGATGTTGCTGACCATTTCCTCGTATTTGCGTATACCGATAAAAGTAAAAAACACCATGGCATTTCGGCCTTTATCGTTGAGAGGAACTGGGATGGCTTCTCCTCCAAGGCGATAAAAGGGAAGCTTGGGATCAGGGCGGGGAATACCGGTGAAATCTTTTTTGATCATGTAAAGGTTCCAAAACAAAACCTGCTTGGCAAGGAAGGTGACGGCTTTAAGATCGCAATGTCCGCCCTGGATAATGGCCGTTTCACGGTGGCCGCAGGTGCGTGCGGAACGATTATGGCAAGTCTTGAAGCAAGCTTGAAGTATTGTCATGAAAGAAGTACTTTCGGCAAGGAAATCGGCAGGCACCAGCTCGTCCAGCAGATGATCGCGAAGATGGAAGCTGGGCTCGTACAATCGCGCCTGCTTGTTTACCGGGCAGGCTGGCTAAAAAATCATGGCAAGCGGAATACCCGTGAAACCTCACTGGCCAAATGGCAGGCCTGCGATTATGCCTACGAAGCAGCAAATGATGCTGTGCAAATCCATGGTGCCTACGGTTTCTCAAACGAATATCCTGTCGAACGATATTTGCGGAACGCAAAAGCGCCAGTGATATATGAAGGAACGCGAGAAATCCATACGGTTATGCAAGCGGAATATGCGCTAGGCTATCGAGTTGATAAACCACTCTCGAATATGCTCCCGGAATGGCCTTTCGAGTCAGTATCGGAAGAAATCATGAAATGAGACACGTCATAACGATGAAAAAGGAGATGCGCTTCAATACCGAAGCGCATCTCCTTTTTACCATTATAAAACCATGTCAGATTGTACGTAGTGATAAAGCAGCTTAGCTGTATTTTCAATAGAATCCTTATGTGTTCGTTCAAATGCGTGTGATGAATCGATTCCGGGCCCAATCAGACCGTGGATGATATCATGTCCTGAACGGATTGCAGCTGAAGCGTCTGATCCGTAAAATGGATAAATATCGAGTTTGTAGCCGATACCATTGTCGATCGCCAGTTGTGTCAGCCTTTTACGAAGTTCATAATGATATGGGCCGCTCGCATCCTTTACACAAATGGAAACCGTGTATTCATCGGTAGATTGGCCATCGCCCATCGCACCCATATCCACCGCCAGGTACTCAACGGTTTCCGGCGTGATATTCGAATTGCCTCCATAACCGATTTCTTCATTATTGGAAATCAGGAAATGTGTCGTATATGGCAATTCAATGTTTTCGCTTTTGATTTGTTTGATTAGCTGAAGCAGGATCGCTACGCTTGCTTTATCATCCAGGTGACGTGATTTAATATATCCGGATGGTGGAAGCTGTACACGCGGATCAAATGAAACAAAGTCTCCAACCTCGATGCCAAGTGCTCTCACATCTTCAGCGTTATGGACTTTTTCATCGACGCGAACTTCCATGTTATCCTGGTTGCGCTCTGCTTTCCCGGCATCCTTATAGACATGTACGGAAGTCTGGTGCATCAAAATCGTTCCTGAGAACTTTTTGCCGCTGGACGTCTCAATCTCGCAATACTCACCTTCAATGGAGTTATACTTAAAACCGCCGATCAAATCAAGCTTTAGGCGTCCGCTTGGTTTGATTTCTTTTACAATGGCGCCAAGAGTATCGACGTGGGCAGTCAGCATTCTGTGGTTTTGCTGATCTTTACCAGGCAAGGTAGCAATCAAACCGCCCTTGCGATTCCTTTTTGTTTCTACCTGCAATTCCTTTAAATAATTTTCTACATATGTAATGACTTCGTTTGTATTACCTGAAGGACTCGGAATACTGACCAGTTCCTTTAACAGGTTCACTGTCTCATCCGTATTTGGATATGCCATAATGAAATTCCTCCCTAAAATAAATTCTCACATAATTCATATTATAAGCTTTTTTTCCGAAGCAAAGTACCATTTATCTTTAATTCCTGTAATCCCTAAACCAGTCTGGACATATTTTGATTATGGATGTAGTTTTGGGGAGGCGGTTAAATGAACGGGTATTGGTTTAGATATTCATTGCAGGAATGGTGCAGGGAAATGGAAGAGAAATGGGACTCCGTGAAAGCTCTGCTTAGAGAATCGGAAGATCAAGACTCGTTAATGCAATGGGAAGAAAACTTGTTCACCTTGAAAAAGAAAGCAGAAAGTAACGTGGATGAGGAAGATTTATATGCACAAGCGAGAAAATTATTTGACGAACTAACAAATTATGTGAATGGTCCTGAAATTGACCGCCAGCAAGCGCAACGACTGCAGCCGGTGCCAATAGGAGGCCACAAATTGCCGCCTTTGCCATATGGCTATAATGCGCTCGAGCCTGTAATCGATAGAGAAATCATGAGACTTCATCACTTAAAGCATCACCAAAGCTATGTAGATGGCTTGAACAAAGCAGAAAAAGAAATGCAGAAAGCCAGGCAAACCGGTGATTTTTCTTTGATCAAACATTTGGAAAGGGAAGCAGCTTTCCACGGATCAGGACACTATCTCCACACAATTTTCTGGAACATTATGATCCCGAATGGAGGAGGATCTCCAAAAGGACAGCTTGGCAAAGCAATCAATGATGCTTTCGGCAGCTTTGAGGGATTTAAAAGACATTTTACAGAAGCCGCTAAAAATGTCGAAGCTGTAGGCTGGGCCATTCTTGTCTGGTCCCCGCGTTCCCACCGCCTCGAAATCCTCCAGGCTGAAAAGCATCAAAACCTGACACAGTGGGATGTTGTTCCACTCCTCGTTTTGGATGTTTGGGAGCACGCCTACTATCTTCAATATAAAAACGAAAGAGCTAAATATGTTGAAAACTGGTGGAATGTCGTCAACTGGAAGGAAGTCGAGCAGCGTTTCAACAAGGCCAGAACATTAGCGTGGCAGCCATTTTAGAGGAGTGACTTAGTGTCACTTCTTTTTTTGTATAAATGCTTCCTTTTGGCAAAAACTAAACATATGTTCGGGAGGTGGTATTTTGGATAATAAAGATTTTAACCAAATCTACAATGAATACAAGGAGCAAAGCAAAGCACAGGCAGAAATCGAAGCAAACACTGGCCAGCCCGGGAAAGAGCAAATCGTGGCTGTCCGGAAAAATGATGACGGAGACCTGATCGCGTTCAAGACAGACAACGGCAGGGAACTGGATTATGTCACTGCCCTCAGTGAGGCTAAGGCTGGCAGGCTGGCCCATGTGGATGTATTCCATAAATACGGACGGGATATTCTTAGGAGTGAGCCAGACGGAATTAAAGAAAACAATCTCGATTATCTGCCCGATTTTTAGCAGGGAATTTTCCCTGCTATTTTTGTTTCATGCATAAAAAACTTGATTTTTCTGAAATTTCAATCTAAAATTAACATTAACATACCAACCGGTAGGTATGTGAAAAAGGGTAGTAACATACAATTTTAATAGAGATGCAGTTTAATAAGAAAAAGTTAGGGGAGTGACTTGAATGCATTTACGCCTTACAGAAGAACAAAAAATGGTACAGAAGACCATCCGCAGGTTCGTGGAAAAAGAACTGATCCCTCTGGAAAATGAGGTACTAAGGAATGAAAGAGAAGGTCGTCCAAGCCTTCCGCCTGGAAAATTAAAAGAGCTGCAATTAAAGGCAAAGGAAGCAGGCTTCTGGGGAATCAACACGCCGGAACAATATGGAGGTGCCGACCTAGGGCAGATGATGATGGCCATCGTTTTGATGGAAATTTCCAAAACCTTTGTTCCTTTCCAATTCGGTGGGTCAGCTGACAATATTCTTTACTACGGAAACGAAGAGCAGAAGCAAAAATATTTAATCCCAACCATCAATGGGGAGAAAAAGTCCTGCTTCGCCATGACAGAGCCAGGCGCAGGATCGGATACAAGAAATATTAAAATGACCGCAGTCAAGGATGGTAATGAATGGGTTTTGAATGGTGAAAAGACATTTATAACAGGCGGAAATGAAGCAGACTTTGTGATGGTCATTGCCATTACTGATAAAGAGAAGCACCGAGCAACCGGCCGTGATGGAGTGACCTGCTTTATCGTTGACCGGGATATGGGCTGGAAGTCAGAGTATATACATACGATGGGCGAGTGGGGTCCAGCCGGGCTTGTGTTTGATAATGTCCGCGTACCAGAAGAAAACATTCTTGGTGAAGTCGATGGCGGTTACAAATTGGGACTTGAATGGATTGGCTTTGCAAGATGGGTTGTTGGCGCAAGGGCAATCGGATCTGCCGAACGCCTGCTGCAAATGGCGATTGACTATTCAAAAGAACGCATCACCTTTGGCAAGCCGATTGCTGAAAGACAAGCCATCCAGTGGATGATTGCTGATTCGGCGGTAGAAATCGAAGCAGCAAGGTGGCTCGTACTGAACGCCGCCTATACGCTCGATGCAGGTGAAGATAACAGACATATGGCCTCGATGGCTAAATTGTACGGCTCCAATATGGGGAACAGGGTAGTTGACCGCGTCATGCAAATACATGGCGGTATGGGATACACAAGGGAATTGCCAATCGAGCGCTGGTACCGTGAAGCAAGGCTTTGGAGAATTTACGATGGAACAGATGAAATCCAGCGGATGATCATCGCGAGGGACCTGTTAAAAGGCCATGTGAAAATTGGCCAGTTTGTTTAATAAGTGAATTTGTAAGCGTTAACAGTTTACTAGATAGGGAGGAATCATGATGGGAAGATTTGATGGCCGAGTGGCTTTTGTAACAGGAGGAAGCCGGGGAATTGGAAAAGGGATTGTCCAGCTATTCGCGCAAGAAGGAGCTAAAGTAGCTTTTATTGATTTGAACGAGGAAGCTCTGGCTGAGACAACGAATGAACTACGTGAAAAGGGATATGAAGTCTACTCAAAGGTAGCGAATGTTACTGACGCAGAGCAAGTTGAACAGGCATTCAAAGAGGTGAAGGATCACTTCGGTTCTGTTGATATTCTAGTGAATAATGCTGGCGTCATTCGTGACAACCTTCTTTTCAAGATGACCGACTCTGACTGGCAAACGGTCATGGATGTCCACTTGAAGGGATCATTCAATGCAGCCAGGGCTGCCCAGAAGTACATGGTTGAACAGAAATATGGCCGAATCATCAATATTTCTTCGACTTCCGCACTTGGAAACCGAGGACAGGCAAACTATGCTGCAGCCAAGGCAGGGCTTCAGGGGTTCACCAAAACCCTGGCCATTGAGCTGGGGCGTTACGGCATAACCGCAAACTCCGTAGCTCCAGGGTTTATCGAAACGGAAATGACAAGAGAAACTGCAGCTCGAATTGGCATCCCTTTTGAGGATTTGATTAAACACAGTGTAGCGGGAATTCCTGTTGGTAGAAGCGGAAAACCGGAGGATATTGCCAATGCGGTCGCTTTCTTTGCGGATGAAAAATCATCCTTTGTAAATGGCCAGGTCATTTATGTCGCAGGCGGTCCCAAAAATTAACGCGAGGTGAAGGATCCATGTTCAAAGAGCATATTGGCAAGCAATCGAATAAAGTGAAAAATATAGTCGAACGCGGCGCAGTCAAAAAGTTCGCGGAAGCCATCGGGGATCTTCATCCCATTTTCGTGGACGAGGAAACGGGCAAAAACTCCAGATACAGCAGAAACATCGCGCCGCCAACGTTTCCGAGAGTATTTGACTATGGAACAATCGACGGATTGAACCTTCCAAATAAAGGCCTGATCCATGGTGAACAAACCTACCATTATGAGCGTCCCTTATTGGTAGGTGAAGAAATCACCTGCTACTCGGTAGTGAAAAATTACTTTGAAAAGAAAGGCACCCAGGGAGAAATGGGCTTCCTTGTATTAGAAAGCTTTGGTGAGGACGAGATGGGGCAGGTTGTTTTCACCTCTACACAAACAGTCATTATTACTGAAGCAGTAAGGAAGGTGCTGATTGGATGAGTAGATTAGCAGAATTGAAGATTGGTGAATCTCTTAAGGAAATCCAGCTGGATCCAGTGGATCGAATCACTTTGATTAAATATGCTGGCGCGTCCGGGGATTATAATCCGATTCATACAATAGACGAAGAAGCAAAGAAGGCGGGACTGCCGGGGATTATCGCACACGGAATGTGGACTATGGGCAACCTGGCGAAACTGTTCACTGATTTTTACGAGGAAGGTTTCATTCAAGACTACACAATCCGTTTCAAAGGAATGGTGTTCCTGAATGACGTTGTCACTCTTCAGGCAGAACTGGCAGAGGAAAATGAAAACAATCTCCGATTCCTCGTCCGAGCAGTCAACCAAAATGGTAATGAGGTCATTAAGGGAGATGTTTTGTACCAGCTGTATGCTTCTTGATACTAATTAAACCCGGCATAGAGTTGCTGGGTTTATTGCTATAGGTGGTGCAGCATATAGGAATATAAATCGATTTTAAGGAAAATAAGTTCATTTTTAAGGAATAAAAAGAAAAAGTCAGGAATAAATGATCAATTTTAAGGAATAAAATCAAAAATTCAGGAATATCAGCTGCCAATTGATTCAGCAAGATCTACTTTTGATGAAAAATTTATGTTTTTACCAGAAACGAGGTGACAAACACAGGTGAATTTCGACTTTGATGAGGATTTATTAGCATTAAAAAGCAATGTCCGTGATTTCATCCAGGGTGAAGTCGACCCTGTTGCGATGCAAATTGAAGAAGAAGATAGAATCCCTGAGCGGATCATCCAGCTTTCAAAGGAAATGGGGCTGTTTGGACTTAGCATCCCAGAAGAATACGAGGGACTCGGCATCGGCATGGTTGAAAAATGTGCCCTGTATGAGGAAATTGGCCAGACACACAACGGGTACACCACTTTAATAGGCGCTCATACCGGAATCGGCACGGTTGGCATTGTCGAAATGGGCGATGAGCAGCAAAAACGCAAATACTTGCCGGCGATGGCAAAGGGTGAAAAGATTGGCGCTTTCGCCCTCACTGAGCCTGATGCCGGTTCTAATGCGGCGAACCTTAAGACGACTGCGATCAGAAAAGGTGATAAATACGTCCTGAACGGTTTGAAGCATTATATTACAAATGCTGTCGAAGCAAGTGTTTTTACCGTAATGGCGGTAACGGACCCTGAAAAAGGTGCGAAAGGCATCACTTCCTTCATTGTTGAAAAGGACTTCCCGGGATTCAAGCTTGGCAAAGTCGAAAAAAAGATGGGACTTAAAGGTTCTCATTCAGCTGAATTGGTTTTCGAGGATTGCGAGGTCCCTGTTGAAAATGTGCTCGGAGAAGAAGGACAGGGTTATGTGAACGCCTTGAAAATACTTGCCAATGGAAGGGCGGGCCTTGCATCCCGCAATCTTGGGTCCTGCCAGAAGCTTCTCGATATGTCTGTTGCCTATGCAAAGGAAAGAATCCAGTTCGGTACACCAATAATCAAGCACCAGGCGGTCAGCCATATGCTTGCGGAAATGGCGGTTGAAATCGAAGCGCTCCGGTCACTTACATACCGAGTCGCCTGGATGGTGGATTCGGGCAAAAAGGTCATCAAGGAAGCGGCCATGCTGAAGCTTTATGGTTCTGAAGTGTATAACCGGGTTGCTGATAAAGCCGTTCAAATCCACGGCGGGCTCGGCTATATTTCTGATTATCCTGTGGAAAGATTTTTCCGGGATGCCAGGATTACAAGGATCTACGAAGGTACTTCCGAAATTCAGAAAAACATCATAGCAGCACAGCTGGAAAAAGAATATTAAATGCGGAACATACCTACTGTTTAGTATGTAAGAAACAAATTGGAAGAGGTGGAAAAAATGAATTTTGACCATACAGAGAAGGTCAAGGAATACCAGGCCAGGCTGACAGAGTTCATGGATGAATACATTTATCCGAATGAACAGGTGTATAAAGAACAAATTGACAAGAAGGACCCTTTCTCAAAAGTTCCACCGATCATGGAAGAGCTAAAGGCAAAGGCAAAAGAAAAAGGTCTTTGGAATCTGTTTTTGCCAGAGAGCGAATATGGTGAAGGACTGACCAACCTCGAATACGCTCCCCTTTGCGAAATCATGGGCAGGTCCAGCATCGCGCCAGAGGTGTTCAATTGCGCTGCACCAGATACCGGAAATATGGAGGTACTTGTCCGCTACGGAACTGAAGAGCAAAAGGAACAATGGCTGAAACCGCTTTTGGATGGTGAGATCCGATCCTGCTTCTCGATGACGGAGCCGGATGTAGCTTCATCTGATGCAACGAATATCCAGGCAAGCATCGTCCGAGATGGTGACGAGTATGTCATTAACGGGACAAAATGGTGGTCATCAGGTGCTGGCGATCCGCGCTGCAAGATTGCGATCGTGATGGGTAAAAATGACCCGAACGCTCCAAAGCATGAGCAGCAATCAATGATTCTCGTTCCGCTGGATAGCCCAGGAGTAACAATTAAGAGAATACTGCCAGTCTTTGGCTATGATCATGCTCCGCATGGCCATGCCGAAATAGAATACAAGAATGTCAGAGTACCTGCCTCCTATATGCTTTGGGATGAAGGGAAAGGCTTTGCGATTGCCCAGGGGCGTCTTGGCCCTGGCAGGATCCACCACTGCATGAGGACGATTGGAGCGGCTGAAAGGGCTCTTGAGGATATGTCAAAACGGGTCCTGGAAAGAACCTCTTTTGGCAAAAAACTTGCAGAGCAGGGTGTCATCCAGGAATGGATTGCGGAAGCACGAATCGATATTGAGCAGTCCAGACTGCTGACATTGAAAGCTGCCTACATGATGGATACGGTTGGAAACAAAGAAGCGAAGGCGGAAATTGCGATGATCAAGGTGGTCGCGCCAAATATGGCATTGAAAATCATTGACAGGGCAATCCAGGCTTTCGGCGCTGCCGGGGTAAGCGATGATACTACGCTCGCTGCTTCCTGGGCAAATATCCGAACACTAAGGTTGGCGGATGGACCGGATGAAGTGCACAAACGAGCAATCGCAAGGTATGAACTGAAAAAATATATGTAAGGGGGAGCAGCAATGCATGTATCAGAACTATTTTCACTAAAAGGAAAAGTAGCCATTGTCACCGGGGGCGGCCGCGGTCTCGGAGAACAGATCGCTGTAGGTTTTGCTGAAGCAGGAGCCAATGTTGTCGTCTGTTCGCGACGAGTCGAAGCATGTGAGGAAGTCAGCCATAAATTGAAGGAAATTGGTGTTGAATCTCTTGCTTTGAAATGTGACATCACGAACCCTGAGGACGTTAAAAATGTCGTCGATCAAACTGTTGAGAAATTCGGCCGGATCGATATCCTTGTCAATAACAGCGGCGCATCATGGGGGGCCCCGGCGGAAGAGATGCCGCTTGAGGCCTGGCAAAAGGTCATGAATGTCAATGTGACTGGAACATTCCTGATGTCCCAGACAGCCGGAAAAGTCATGCTTGAGCAAGGTGGAGGAAAAATCATCAATATTGCATCGGTGGCTGGATTGAAAGGGTCCAATCCAAAGGTGATGGATGCAATCGGCTATAACGCCAGCAAGGGAGCCGTGATCACTTTTACGAAAGACCTGGCAGTTAAATGGGGACCGCGCGGCATCTACGTCAATGCAATAGCGCCTGGATTCTTCCCGACCAAAATGTCAAAAGGGCTGCTGGAAAAAGGCGGTCAGGCAATCCTCGAAGGAACGCCACTAAGGAAATTCGGTTCTGATACTGACCTAAAGGGGGTCGCTGTATTCCTGGCGGCACCGGCTTCAGACTACATCACCGGAGACGTAGTCGTAGTGGATGGCGGGACACATGTACTTTAAAAGGGGGATACTGCTTTGAAAAGAGATGCTGTAATCGTTTCTGCTGTGAGGACGGCCATCGGCAGGCAGGGCGGAGCGCTCGCCTCGATCCCTGCCCATGTTTTTGGAGCTGAAGTCATAAAGGAAGCGATCAGGCGGGCGAATGTCCAGCCTGAAATGATCGCAGATGTGATCATGGGAAATGTCATCAGCGGCGGTGGGAATATTGCCCGGCTGACGGCCCTGCAAACAGGACTTTCACTCGAATTGCCCGGCCTGACGATCGACCGGCAGTGCGGATCGGGAGTCAACGCAGTCACTCTCGCTGCCCAGGCCATCAAGGCAGGTGATGGTGATGTCTATGTTGCAGGCGGGATTGAAAGCATGAGCCGTGCACCATACTTGATGGATAAACCCGAGAAACCATACAGCCCTGTTCCACCAAGCTTCAGGAAGTCCCGGCTGTCACCGGAGGAAATCGGCAATCCGCCAATGGGCATCACAGCAGAAAACCTTGCAGAAAAGTACTCAATTTCAAGAGAAGAACAGGATGAATTCGCGCTGGCAAGTCAGCAAAGAATGGCTGCCGCGATGGCTGAAGGACATTTTGACGAGCAAATCGTTCCAATCACGATTCCGGTCCGAAAAGGGGAGCCCATCGTTTTTAAAAAGGATGAACACCCAAGGCCGCAAACGACAATTGAAGCACTATCCAAGTTGCCGGCAGCATTTTTACAGGGAGGAACCGTTACAGCCGGCAGCAGTTCTGGCTTGAATGATGCTGCTGCTGCACTAGTCATAATGTCCAGAGAGAAAGCTCAGGAATTAGGTGTGAAACCAATGGCAGTCATCAAGGATCAGGCAATTGCCGGGGTCGACCCGAACATCATGGGCATCGGTCCTGTACCTGCGGTTAGAAAAGTACTTGAGAGATCTGGCCTCCAACTTGACGACATGGATCTGATTGAAATTAACGAGGCTTTCGCCGCCCAGGTGATTGCATGCGACCGGGAGCTTCATATGGATATGGAGAAGGTCAACGTGAATGGCGGTGCGATTGCACATGGCCATCCGCTGGGTGCCACCGGAGCGATTCTGATGACAAAAGCTGTCTATGAACTTGAAAGAAGAGGCGGGCGTTACGCATTGATCACGGCCTGCATCGGCGGTGGCCAGGGAATCGCAGCTATTATCGAACGCGAGTGAAATTTTCAAAAGGAGGAATGGCACTTATGGCTTCTGATACGATACCGATCAGGCAAGGAGAAGAACTGGATACGAGTGTTATCGAAAAGTACCTTAGGGAGCAATTGCCTGATCTTCCAGAGGGCCTTTTAACAATTGATCAATTCAGTTTCGGTAAATCAAATCTCACCTACCAGCTTAAAATCGGAGAATGGGAGGCGGTATTAAGGCGTCCGCCGCTCGGTCCTGTTGCGCCAAAAGCACATGATATGGAAAGGGAATACAAGATTCTTAAAGAAATCAGCCCACACTTTGCGGCTGCTCCGAAGCCCTATTTATTTGCTGATGAAAATGTCATCGGAAGTCCGTTTTTTGTGATGGAAAGAAAGCGCGGCATAGTCCTTGATACAGATTTTCCTGAAGGCATCTCACCGACTGGAGAAATGTGCAGATCCTTATCGGAAACGATGGTGGACCACCTTGTTGAGCTGCACAGTATCGATTATACGAAGACCAGGCTTACCGAAATGACGAAACCCGAAGGCTTCATGGAACGCCAGGTCATAGGCTGGATCCGCCGTTATGAGCGGGCGGAAACGGATATTGTCGATGGCGTGGAGCACTTGAAGCAATGGATGCTGAAGAATGTCTCGGAATCCAAAACGCCAGCGATCATTCATTACGATTATAAACTGAATAATTCCATGTTCAATGAGGCATTGACAGAGATGGTCGGCCTGTTTGACTGGGAGATGACGACTGTAGGTGACCCGCTGGCAGATCTGGGTGTGGCGATGAGCTACTGGATTCAACCGGACGATTCCGATCTGCTAAAAAGAGGGATGGGAAAGCCGCCAGTCACAGTGATACCAGGGTTTATGACCCGTGATGAATTCATGGAGCGGTATGCGAAGAAAAGCGGAAGGGACCTTGCGAACATGAATTTCTATCAAACATTCGCTTATTTCAAGCTTGCCGTTATTTGCCAGCAAATTTATTACAGGTGGAAAAAGGGCCAGACAAAGGATAGCCGGTTTGCGGATCTCGATGCATTTGTCAGCAGCCTGATTCAATATGCGTTATATACCGCAGAAAAGAAAGGGTGAAGGACATGATGAAGATTCACCTTTTGCTAAAAAAAGAAGACATCGACAAGCAAAAAATGGCCGACGACAAGATCGCTGTTGTCTTTGATGTTCTTCTGGCAACCTCCACCATCACGTCTGCCCTTGAATTCGGTGCCAAAGAAGTGATTCCGGTCCTTGATGGAAAGGATGCGGAAAAAGAAGCGGAAGGCAGGGAAAAAGATCGTTTCGTACTCGTCGGCGAGTATCAGGGGAAAACAATCGATGGGTTTCTGTCACCAAATCCACTGGAATTGAAAGAAAAAATCGAGGGGAAGTCCGTCATCCTGTCGACAACGAACGGAACCGTCGCGCTTAAAAATTCGGCGGATGCAAAGGCGGTTTATGCAGCGTCACTGATGAACTGTAAGGCAGTTGCCAATCATATTTTAAAAGATTATCAGGGAGAGACAATTGTCGTCGTCTGCTCGGGCTCCTCGAACGAGTTTAATGTCGAGGATTTCCATGGGGCGGGATGCTTCATTGACTGCCTTATTAAGGAATATGACAAGGAGTTTTTCCTGACCGATTCTGCTTATGCTGCGCACAGTTTCTACCATGCGCACAATCAAAACAGTGATGATATTTTAAAAGACTCCAGAGTTGGACGGATGCTTAGTAAACATGGATTTGATCCGGAAATCGAATTTGTCTCACAGCAAAGTATTTTTAATACGGTTCCTATGCTGATGGACAAAAAGAGAATCATAGACGTTTTAAATGACAACGCTTACAAAAAAGGAGAGGAACGTATGTCATTGAAGCCAGAAGTAAAAGCATTGCTTGAAGCATATGCCCAAAATCCAGTGCCGCCATTGGAGCAGCTCCCGCTTTCGGAAGCAAGGAAGGGTTTTGAACAGTCTGCAAAACTTATGAGTAAAGCTGAGCTGCTTTCAAACACAAAGGATCTTAAGATCCCAGGGTACAAGGATGAGATTAAGATAAGAATTTATACACCAGAGGGAGCAGCAGGAACCAAGCTTCCGGCAATGGTCTACTACCATGGAGGCGGCTGGGTGATCGGCAATATCGAAACACATGATGCCCTTTGCCACACATTATCCAATGAAGCTGGATGTATCGTAGTTTCCGTGGATTATAGTCTCGCACCTGAAAGTAAATTCCCGGTTGCAGTCGAAGATTCATATCTAGCTGCCAAATGGGTGTTTGAAAACGCTGATGAGTTGAACATCGATGAAAACTTTATCGCTGTGGCAGGAGATAGCGCAGGAGGAAACCTTGCAGCAGTCGTAAGCTACCTTGCTGTCCAGAGACAGACACCATCGATTGCATATCAGATGCTATTTTACCCGTCTACAGGCTTCGAATACACTCCATCCTATGAAAAGTACGGCGAAGGCTATTATTTGACTAAGTCAACCATGAATTGGTTCCGCGAACAATACTTAAACTCACCCGATGATACGCAAAATCCACTGGCCGCGCCAATGCTGATCCCAGATGACAAAACAGCTCTGTTGCCTCCTGCTTATATCCTGACAGCGGAGCTGGATCCATTATGTGATGGCGGAGAGCATTTTGCAGCGAAATTAAAGAATGCAGGTGTAGAGACCGAGTATATCTGCGCTCCCGGGATGCTCCATGGTTTCCTTGGGATGACCGAATATTTGCCAGATGGTAAGGAAGCAATCAAGGCTGCTGCGGAAGCCTTTAAAAAAAGAAGCGCTCTTAAGCCGGTTGAATAATAATCTTTAAGGAGGAATATACGATGCCTAATCGACACTTTGATCACTGGCCAAAAATCTCTAAATCTCTGACATTGCCGGAAACATCACTCTATGAAAATCTGAAAGTCAGTGCGGAGAGATACCCGGACCAAAGCGCCATCTATTACTACGGAAATGCCATTTCTTACAGAGAGCTTGATGAAGAAGTAAATTCGCTTGCTGGATTCCTTCAGCAGAAACTTGGGGTTTCAAAGGGTGACAGAGTGCTATTATTCATGCAAAATTCTCCTCAGTTCGTCATTGGATTCTATGCAATCTCACGTGCAGACGCAGTTGTCGTGCCAATCAATCCGATGCTGACGGCAGACGAATTGAGCTTTTACATCAAGGATTGTGAGATTACTTCGGCTTTGGTTGGACAGGAGCTTTATGACAAAGTGGAGCCGCTGATGGGTTCTACCCCATTACAGAATGTAGTGGTTGCCGCCTACTCTGATTACAAAGGGGAAAATTTTAACGGTGTCGTGCCTCCAGAGACAGAGGCAGCCAGGGCAGTTTACGAGCAGCCAGGACACTTCCATTGGAAAGAAGCTATTGCAGCACAATACGAGCCAAGGGCCCATATGTCAAAGGCAGATGATATTGTAGTGCTTCCGTATACTTCCGGGACAACCGGACTTCCAAAAGGCTGCATGCATACCAATCGGACCGTTCAGGCTAATACAATCGGTGCCTATCACTGGTCCAGCTCGACAACAAGTGCCGTTCACCTGACGACATTGCCATTATTCCATGTGACCGGGATGGTACACAGCATGCATATGCCGATTTTTTCCGGCAGCACGATGGTCCTTATGACGAGATGGAACCGCGAGGCAGCGGTCGAATTGATTAAATCCCAAGGGTGCACGCACTGGGTAGCTATCGCTACGATGATCGTCGATTTCCTGGCGAATCCAAAACTGGATCCAAAAGACATTGCCACTCTAACATCGATCTCCGGCGGTGGCGCAGCCCTTCCAGAGGCAGTGGGGGAAAAGCTGTTCAAATTGACCGGGCTGCGATTTGTAGAGGGATACGGACTTTCCGAAACAATTGCCCAGACCCATTTCAATCCGCCAGACCGCCCTAAAATGCAGTGCCTGGGCATTCCATCATTCGACGTCGATGCAAGAATTATTGAACCATCCACCGGAAAAGAACTTGGTCCTGGTGAAGCAGGAGAAATTGTCGTGAATGGCCCGCAGGTGATGGTCGGATATTACAATCGGGAGGATGAGAACAGAAGTTCCTTTATTGAAATTGATGGCAAGAAGTTTTTCCGGACAGGCGATATTGGCCGTTATGATGAAGAAGGCTACTATTTCATGGTCGACCGTGTTAAAAGGATGATCAATGCTTCTGGTTATAAGGTTTGGCCTACAGAGGTTGAATCTTACCTTTACAAGCATCCAGCCATCCAGCAGGCAGTTGTAGTAGGTATACCTGACCCAAGAAGAGGCGAATCGGTAAAAGCATTTGTCATTTTAAATGATGGGTATAAAGGCAAAATCAGCGAAGAAGAAATAATCGAATGGTCCAAACAGCATATGGCGGCATATAAGTACCCTCGCGAGGTAGAATTCAGGACACAATTCCCAATGACCAGCAGCGGCAAAATCCTGTGGCGGAAGCTTCAGGAGGAAGAGAGGGAAAAGGCTGAAAATCAGGTGAGGTAAAAAGACTCCGTCACGTCAGATATTAAATTTTAAGGAGGATCTTGATGGAGATTTTGGTTCAGCAGCTGTTCAATGGGCTTACCATTGGCAGTGTTTATGCTCTTGTCGCTCTTGGACTCACTCTTGTTTACGGTATCCTTCATATCCCGAATTTTGCCCATGGTGCTTTATACATGATGGGTGGATATATCACCTTGATGATGATGGTGCAATATGGCCTTCATTACTGGCTGGCCATTCTCGTTTCTGTCATCGCAGTCGGATTAATCGGCGTTCTTATGGAACGATTGGTCTTTCACCCATTAAGACATGCGCCGCCGATCCATGACAAAATCGCAGCAATCGGAATTCTATTATTCTTGGAAGCCTTCGCGCAATTCATCTGGGGCGCAGACTACCAAATGATGCCGACACCTTACGGCCAGGTCGTCCAGGTGTTCGGACTGACCTTCACGATGCAAAGATTGCTGATCATCATAGCGGCTATTGGTGTGATGGTACTGCTTTACCTGTTCCTAAAAAAGACGTTCACGGGTGCCACGATCATCGCGATGTCCCAGGACCGCGATGGAGCCAATCTTGTAGGAATCAATACAAACCGAGTGGCAATGCTGACATTCCTGATTTCCGGAGGGCTTGCTGCAATAGCCAGCTCTTTGGCAGCCCCTATTAATCTTGTTTTTCCCGGAATGGGCCAGCTGGTCATTTTAAAGGCCTTTGTCATCATCATCCTGGGCGGCATGGGCAGCATTCCTGGAGCGATTATTGGCGGCTATATTTTAGGTTTCAGCGAAAGTCTGGGGGCCACGTATATTTCTAACGATTACAAAGACATCATTGCATTCATCCTGCTGGTCATCATTTTAACAGTAAAACCAACCGGCCTGTTTGCCAAGGGGGGACACTGATGGCGAAGGTAATCAATAAACGTACTATGATTCTTGCACTCTTGTTATTTGCGATTGCCTTTCCATTCGTTTCGCAAAATGACTATATCATCCATGTGATGACTCTGTCGTTCATCTGGATGATCGGTGTCTATGGGCTTAACCTATTGGCGGGTTATACAGGTTATCTCTCGCTGGCGCATGCTGGATTCTTCGCGATCGGTGCGTATTCATTGGGCCTCCTGACGGTAAAGGCACAGATGAATTTCTGGCTTGCTTTTGTCTTGTCGCTTCTCATTACCTCTATTATTGGATTTTTAGTCGGTGTCATTGCGCTAAGGACGAAAGAACATTTCTTCGCCATCTATACCCTTTGTGTCGGGTATATCATCTATCTGGTCATTGATAAATGGGACAGTTTGACAGAAGGCGTCCGCGGATTGATCGGAATCCCTGCACCGGCAAATATCGGACCAATCTCATTCGAGTCATCCCTGTCACAATATTATCTTGTTTTGGCCATCTTGCTTCTCGTTATTCTGATAGTTTATCGAATCGTGCATTCCCTGACCGGAAGGACGTATATTGCGATTCGCAATAGCGAAGACCTTGCCCAGACTATCGGAATCTCAACAATGAAAAATAAATTGGAAGTTTTCGTACTTTCCACTTTTTTCGCCGGACTGTCAGGAGCGCTTTATGCATCATTCATCCGTTTCATCGGGCCTGATATTGGAAATATCGTCATTACGTTTGATTTGCTGACATACCTTCTGATCGGCGGAATAGGCACCTTATCCGGACCAATCGTTGGCACCTTTTTGGTGGTATGGATATCCCAGCAGCTGCAGTTCCTTCAGGATTACCGGATGCTCATTTTCGGACCTGCGCTGACTCTCCTGGTCATCTTTTACCCGAGGGGCATCACCGGGGCAATCGGCGGCTGGAGCTTAAAGCGCGCTGAAAAAAACCTTCATAAAGCTAAAATAAAAGATGGATATTCACAAAAATCAATCAGTGCAGACAACCAGGTGAAGGAGGGGTAAGGATGTTCCTGGAAACGAAGAATTTAACGAAGAAATTTGGCGGTTTGACTGCTGTTAATGATGTGGATTTTTCGATCGAAAAAGGAAAAATCAATGCGATCATTGGGCCGAATGGAGCTGGCAAGTCCACTTTTTTCAATCTGATCAGCGGCTTTCACCCTCCTACATCAGGCCATATTATTTTTAAAGGCCAGGACATTACAAATCTGCCATCAAATAAAATTGCGGAACTGGGGGTAGCGCGCACCTTTCAAACAACTAATCTGTTTGAACAATCCACTGTCTTTGACAATGTGATTGTCGGACATAGATTGAGGACAAAGTCCAATTTGCTCGATGCAGTGTTCAGGACGAAAAGATTAAAGAGGGAAGAAGAGAAATGCCGTGAAAAGGCTTTTGAAGTAATCGGATTCGCAGGATTGGAAAAAGTCGCAGACAAACTTGTTGGAAACCTCACGCAGGAAGAAAAGAAACGGACGGCATTTGCGCTGGCATTGGCAACAGATCCTGAAATCGTCTTCCTTGATGAGCCTGCAGCTGGAGTGAACCCTGATGAGACAGAAGGATTGGCTCAATTGATGAAAAAAATAGCCGATAAAGGGATTACTGTCTGTTTGATCGAGCACAAAATGCAAATGATCATGAAGCTCGCGGATAAAATAATGGTCCTCAATTACGGAGAAAAAATCGCTGAGGGCAATGCAGAAGAAATCAGGAATGATCCCACTGTAATCAAGGCCTACCTGGGAGGGAGCGCCAGTGCTTAAACTGCGAGATGTTAAAGTTAAATACGGAAGCTACACAGCTGTAAACAATGTGAACCTTGAAGTCTCCAAGGGGGAAATCGTTGTCCTGCTCGGTGCCAATGGTGCCGGAAAAAGTACAATTTTCAAGACAATCAGCGGATTGAATAAAATTTCTTCAGGTGACATCCTGTTTGAGGGAAAATCCCTTAACAAAACCACTCCCGATAAAATTGTACAGTCGGGAATTGCCCAGTGCGCGGAAGGCCGTAAGCTGTTTCCATCAATGACCATTCAGGAGAATTTAAAGATGGGCGCTTATGTCCACAGAAAGCATAGGAAAGAAATAAAGGAATCTCTGGATCATGTGTTTGAACTGTTTCCGATCCTGGAAGAGAAACAGCATGATATGGCGGGGTCACTCAGCGGGGGCCAGCAGCAGATGCTTGCTATTGGAAGGGCGTTGATGGCAAAGCCAAAATTAATGCTTCTTGATGAGCCATCCATCGGACTTGCACCACTGATTGTTGAGCAAATGTTTGATGTGATCCAGACCATCAATCGGGAGGGAACGACCATACTTCTGGCCGAACAAAATGCGAATGCTGCCTTGAAAATTGCAGATAAAGGCTATGTATTCGAAAACGGTTCTGTAGTCCTGGAAGGGACCTCTAATGAATTGTTTGCTAATGATGAAATAAAGAAGGCATATATCGGTGCCTAAAACTGCTTCTGTCTTTTGGGGAGGTGGTTGACGAGCGGTACAAACTTTAAAATCTGAATATTGAAAATTTACGATTCAAGGGGGAGAACGAATGAAGAAGTCCAAATTGTTGTTGGTCTTAAGTGTGATGTTTGCCTTGATTTTCAGTCTAGCCGCTTGCAACAGCTCAGAAAAAACAAATACAGGAGGAAAGGATTCTGAAGCAGCGTCTGGTGAAGGGACAATCAATATTGGATACACAGGACCATTGAGCGGACCTGCCGCGTTTTATGGAGAACGAACATTGAACGGTGTCCAGATGGCCACTGAGGAAATCAACAACGCCGGTGGAATCGAAGTAAATGGCAAGAAGTATAAATTTAATGTCGTTTCTCTGGACGACAAGTATTTGCCTAATGAAGCAGGTGCGAATGCGAAAAGACTCATGCAGGAAAATAAGACACCCATCATTTTTACTCCGCACAGCGGCGGTGTGGCTGCTTTGCAGGTGTTCAACCAGCAAGATAAATTCATAATTGGAGCATACACAAGTGAACCAAAGGTAACGGAAGTCGGAAATAAATTAACGGTCAGGATCCCTCCACGTTATGATGGCTATCTTGAGCCATTCACGAATTATACGATGAAGAAGTTCGGCAAAAAGATCGCATTCCTTCCAACTTCGTCACAGTATGGGAAGGACTGGGCTGAAAAGCTTCAGCCTCACTGGGAAAAAGCTGGTGGGGAAGTGGTGTACAATTCATCAATCGACTTTGCGAAGGATACAGATTTCTTTACGATCATCACCAATGCACTAAAGGAAAAACCAGACGTACTCTTTATCGGCGGGCCGTCTGAACCGACTGCAAAAGTTGCCAAGCAAGCTAGAGAACTTGGCTTCAAAGGTGGTTTTATCGTCATGGACCAGGCGAAGTTCGATGAGATGAAGAAGGTGACAGGTACGTATGACGTCCTAAACGGCGCAATCGGTGTCATGCCGCTCGTCAATTCCGAAAGTCCCGGCATTCCTGAGTTTGTCAAGAACTACAACGCAAAATACAAAGAGGACCCAGGCTCTGAGGCAGGCTTGAATTATATTGCCATGCATGTTTTTGCTGAAGCAATAAAAGCAGCAGGATCTGTCGATGATCCTGAAAAAATCATGGCCCATATGCAGGATGGGTTAGATAACCTGCCTGAGGACAAAAAAGTTTATGTGATACCAAAAATCGATCCAAATGGCGGATTTGAAGGTGAATTGATTGTAGCGGCAATTGAGGATGGAAAAGTCGTCCCAATAAAGGTTGATTAATCTGCTGTAAAAAAAAGCAGCAACTGTTCCTGAATATCCGGTTAGAGTAGAACCAAAGACTGGTTGCCGGTCAATCAGTCTTTACTTATTAAAAAGTTCAATTGCCAATTATTGAAGTGAGGCAAATAATGATCGAAGCGGCAGTTAATATGAACTGCCGTTTTTTCGTTGCTTTCTTGTTTCTCAAGAACATACAATAAGAAATAAGATATCGCCAGCACGGTCGCTGAAAGGAGTGTTTAGCATGAATAATAAGATTGGAATTGACGCGGGAGGATCACTTATCAAAATTGCATATGAAGAAAATGGGAGATTGCATTTCCGAAAACAGCCCAATTCAAAATTGGATGATGCCTTACAGTGGCTGAAAATCACTGCAACAAATAAGCCAATCTATTTGACAGGCGGAAAGGCAGGAACCATTAAAGCCAATTATTTTCCTGAGGCAAAGATGGTAGATGAATTTTCTGCTGTATGCGAAGGCAGCCGGCATTTGAAAATGAAGGAAGTAAGATCTGCCAGTGATTCTTACATACTGGTCAACATCGGGACAGGCACTTCCTGGTTTACAATTAACGGGGAACAGTATGACCGGGTTCTCGGCAGTGGAATTGGCGGCGGTACTTTTATGGGATTGGGTGAAATTTTGGCCGAAACCGAGGACTTTTCCGAACTGGTAAGTTTGGCTGCTGCCGGAGATAAGGGCAATGTTGACCTGCTCGTTAAGGATATCTATCATCCGGAAAAACCCCCGATTCATGGTGATTTGACAGCGAGCAATTTTGCGAAATCACAAGAGATTACTCCAAGTTCTCCTGCGGATAAAATCGCTTCCCTTAACAATATGATCGCAGAAACGTTAACTCTTCTCACTGTCCAGGCTGCCAATCTTCACAACATTAAACAGGTCGTATTTATCGGCAGTACTCTTGCAGGAAATACCCCCCTACGGGAACATTTGAAGTCTTATTGCAGCATGTCCGGAATTGATCCGGTTTATCTCGAAAATGGTGAGTTTAGCGGGGCGATTGGGGCAATGCTCACAAAATGACAAAAGAGGGGAAGCCACTTTGGCTCCTCCTCTTTTGTTGTACTTTATCTGTTTCCTTTAAAAACATCAGAGACAATTTCAAAGGATTTCAATCTGGCTTTGTGATCAAAAATTTGCGCATTGATGATCATTTCATCTGCCTGAGTTTCATCTAGGAATTCTTGAAGTTTTGTTTTAATCGTCTGCGGGCCGCCAACAATTGAGGAACCGATCCGGCTGTCCAGCAGCATCTTTTCATAATCGCTGACCTGGTTGTCAAAATCTTTTAGAGGCGGCAGCAGGGGACTTGGATTATTCCTGAAAAGATTCAGGAATTGCTGCTGCATAGATGTGGCCAAAAACTCTGCTTCCTCATCCGTTTCGGCTGCAATCACATTTACACCAACCATTGCATATGGCTGATCCAGTACATCTGAAGGCTTAAAACTCCTCCGGTATAGTTTGAGAGCTCCTAAAGTATTTTCCGGAGAAAAGTGGCTGGCGAATGAAAAAGGCAAGCCGAGTTGTCCTGCAAGCTGCGCACTATAGCCACTGGATCCCAACAGCCAGATTGGGATGTTCAATCCCTCACCTGGAATAGCGCGAACACTTCGAAATTGTGAATCAAGTTCCGGGTTAAAGTATGCGCGAAGTTCATCCAATTGCTCTGGAAAGTCCTGGCCATCACTGCGACGTTCACGCCTTAAAGCATAGGCTGTCACCTGGTCGGTTCCAGGGGCGCGTCCGAGTCCAAGGTCAATCCGGCCGGGGAAAAGGGATTCAAGGGTCCCGAATTGTTCTGCAATCACAAGCGGAGCATGGTTTGGCAGCATGATCCCGCCGGATCCTACCCTGATTGACGTTGTTCCTGCTGCCACATGACCGATGACTACCGAAGTCGCAGAACTGGCGATTCCTGGCATATTATGATGTTCTGCCAGCCAGTAGCGGCGATATCCCCATTGTTCCGCATGCCTGGCAAGATCGAGCGTGTTATTAAGTGCATCTGAAGCTGTGCCTCCTTGAATGATTGGAGCAAGATCAAGCACTGAAAATTTGATATCGTTTAAACGTTTGCCGTCCGTCATAAGTTCATCTTCCTTTATTGAATGATATTAACTTCCAGGATAGCTTTTATACTATTCCCAGCGTTTATACTATTCAATAGTACCAATAATCTTTCGGTAATCAAAATAAAATGGTTTGAATCAACAGTTTGCTTCGCAGTTAATTAATGGAAGGCCGCTGCGTTACAAGGGAAGGATTTTCGATCCTGTGCTTGCTGCCGGACTCCCTGATGGTTGCTTCGATATTGACAAATTCCGGATATCCATAATTACCATGTTCACTGATGTCCAGTCCAATATTTTCTTCCTCTTCTGTAACTCGCAAGCCATTCATCACCGTTTTCATTCCTAATAAAATGAGATAGGAAACAATAAAAGCAAAAGCACCCGAAACCAAAACTCCCAGAGCCTGCACACCCAGCTGCTCAAAACCTCCGCCATAAAATAAACCTGGTTTTCCGACTGTCGCCAGTTCTGGTGTTGCGAAGAAACCAGTCGATAAGGTACCCCAAACTCCTGCTGCCCCGTGTACAGAAAGCGCAAATATAGGGTCATCGATCTTTTTGCTTTCAAAAAACCTGATGCTGTAGAAGACGAGAATTCCGGCAACCAATCCAATCACAACTGCCGCCCAGGTATCGACAAAGGCGCAGGAAGCGGTGATTGCAACAAGGCCGGCAAGTGTTCCATTCAACATCATTGGGATATCAGCCTTTCCAAGTACGATCCATGAAATAGCAAGTGCAGCAACTGTACCAGCCGCGGCTGCCAGATTCGTGTTCAGTGCCACGAATCCGAAAAAAGCACCATCCACCGAAACCGTGCTGCCTGCATTGAAACCAAACCAGCCTACCCATAGGAAGAGTACACTCAAGGCGGTGAATACTAGGTTATGTCCTTCAATCTTATTAGCCGTACCATCTGAATTGTATTTGCCTATACGAGGCTTCAATAGGAGTGTTGCTGCCAGTGCAGCCATAGCCCCTGTAAGGTGAACGACTGTCGAACCGGCGAAATCCTGTTTCCCATGCTCAGCAAGCCAGCCGCCGCCCCAAATCCAGTGAGCAATGAACGGATAAACCAGTACCGAGAATAAAACTGCGAAAACAACATATACAGATAATTTCGCTCTTTCAGCAAAGCCGCCAAAAGCGATCGTGATTGAAATTCCCGCGAAAGCCAATTGGAATAGGAAGAAGACGGATCCTGAAAGGCCAAGCCCTTCAACATCATACCCTGAATAAAAGAAATCCGAGAATCCTAAAATCGAATTACCTTCACCGAAAATCAATCCATATCCAACAGCCCAGAAAACAATGGAGGAGATGCCGAATGTTAAAATCGTTTTACCAGCGATATGTCCAGCATTTTTCATCCTTGTTGAACCCGTTTCCAGTAAAATGAAACCCCCAATCATCAAAATAACCAATACTGCAGAAATCATGACCCATAAACTATTCAATAAAAAACCAGTATCCATTTGCTCAACTCCCTTTTATTTGTTGATGTTTTATGTATTTTGTCATTTAATTCTGATTGAAACCACAATTATGTAAGATAACCTCACACGTTTTTTAAGACAAAAGAAAAAACCTTCTTTTACGAAGGTTCCGCAATCATTTTTTTCGTATCCCGAAGTGGGCATTTATTTGTCCCTGGATCATTTTCTTATGTTCTTCTGCTTCATTTCGTTTCTTTTGTTTAACCATTTCCTGCCTGATTTCATACGTCTGAACGCCGTCTTCAATTTTATTGGCGATCTCCACTAATAGTTCTACATCTGCGAAGGAATATCTTCTGCTTCCCCCTGGAGTTCGATAAGGAAAAACTAATTTTCTTTCTTCATAATATCGTATTTGCCGTTCAGTAAGTCCAGTCAGTTCACTAACAATCCCGATTGTGATAACCTTTTTATCTTTATAAGAAGAATCGGCAGCCAGGAGGATCACCACGCTTCATTATTTTATGTTATATTTTCTCACACGAAAAGTCGTTTTGTAAATCAAAAAAATTCCGACTAATACCCATTTATTAAATTTTTAAGTTCTGTCAGTGTTAATTTCCTTAATTCATTTTCACTTTCTTTTGAAAGCCCTGTTTTGATCAAATGCTGGATATAATGGTCTTTAAGTTTATCAACAGCTGTCCTTAGATGTAATGACACAGAGAAGCCCCCCTTAAAAATAGTCATTTTGAACTTCACGCAGGATTTCCAAAGCCCGGATGCCTTCTTTTTTCAAAAGCTGCTCATACAATTCATCTCGAAAAAGATCAATCATGACAATCAATTGCGCTAAACCCATTTCCCTCTGTCTGTCCATAGAAATCTCCTCATTTCCTTTACGTAGATTTAATTTGGTTCATCTTAACGAATAACTTTTGTGCAGTCATCAAGTTGGGAAGGATATCTGACAGGGATTTTTAGCCGCAGAAGTAATGAATTACGAGAGAACCGGAAAACCTATAATGATGATTTGTCCACAAGGAGGAGTTAACTGATGGAACAGAATATGCAGCCCGAAAATAGAGGGTATATCATAAATGAATATGATGTACTTAAGAAAGTCATTCTTTGCCAGCCACAATATATGACCATCCGAGATGTTATTAATGAAACTCAAAAACATTTTAAGGATGAAGGCATACATATCGATGTTGCATTGCAGCAGCATCATGAATTTGTGAAAACCTTGAAAAATTACGGAGTTGAGGTCATCCTGCTCCCATACCATAAAAAATTTCCGGAGCAAGTCTTCACAAGGGACATCGGTTTTACCCTTGGTGAAACCATTTTTGTAGCAGATATGGCCAGCGATGTCCGAAAAGGCGAGGAGGATGTCTTGAAACAGTGGCTGGAGGATGAAGAGATTTCCTATTATAATCTGCTGGGTGATCAGATTGAGGGCGGCGATGTAGTCATTGACCAGGATACCGTCTATGTGGGCTTGAGCAACCGGACCAACCAGCAGGCAGCTGGCCACCTGCAGGGATTGCTCCCGAACTTAAACGTGCGAGCTATTCCCTTCAAAGCTGAGTACCTACATCTTGACTGTGTGTTCAATGTAGTCTCACCTGAAGTTGCTTTGATTTATCGTCCCGCATTGACAGACGAAGATATTCAATTATTTAGCTCCCGTTATGATTTGATTGATGTCAGCGAAGAGGAACAATTCACTCTTGGGACCAATGTGCTGAGCATCGGAAACAAACGGATCCTCAGTCTGCCTGTGAATAAAGGAGTGAATGAGCAGCTTAGAAGTAAAGGATTCGAAATAATCGAAGTCGATATTACAGAGATTATTAAATCGGGAGGCTCGTTCCGCTGCTGCTCATTGCCGATTTTACGCGAGAGGAATGTGCAATAGTTACTTATCCCTTATGATAAGAGAAAAATCATACTGAAGCAGGTGACTACAGTCGCTTGCTTTTTTCTTTTAAAAAGGTACTTCAGGCCAATGGGGTGCTCGGAGGCGAAGAGATGGCAGAACCCCCGGTGGCTTCGGACAGCTTTGGTGGCCGCAGACGAAAAGCTGTCCGAATACGTGATAACTTCGGACAGCTTTGGTAACCGCAGATGAAAAGTTGTCCGAACTTGAAGCTACTTCGGACAGATTTGGTGTTCGCAGACGAAAAGTTGTCCGAACTCAAGGCTACTTCGGACAGCTTTGGTGGCCGCAGACGAAAAGCTGTCCGAACACGAGGCTACTTCGGACAGCTTTGGTACTGGCAGGCGAAAAGTTGTCCGAACTTGGAGCTACTTCAGACAGCTTTGGTGCCCGCAGGCGAAAAGCTGTCCGAACTCAAGGCTACTTCGGACAGCATTGGTGCTCGCAGGCGAAAAGTTGTCCGAACTCAAGGCTACTTCGGACAGCTTTGGTGGCCGCAGACGAAAAGCTGTCCGAACACGAGGCTACTTCGGACAGCTTTGGTACCCGCAGATGAAAAGCTGTCCGAACTCAAGGCTACTTCGGACAGCTTTGGTACCCGCAGATGAAAAGTTGTCCGAACTTGAAGCTACTTCGGAAAGATTTGGTCTTCGCAGACGAAAAGTTGTCCGAACTCAAGGCTACTTGGGACAGCTTTGGTGGCCGCAGAAGAAAAGCTGTCCGAACACGAGGCTACTTCGGACAGCTTTGGTACTCGCAGACGAAAAGCTGTCCGAACTTGGAGCTACTTCGGACAGCTTTGGTGCCCGCAGACCAAAAGTTGTCCGAACTCAAGACTACTTCATACAGTTTTAATATTCACTGACAAAAAGTTGTCCGAACCGGGAGCTAACTCGGACAATTTTGGTACTCTAAGACAAAAAGGAGTCCGAACCCCAAGCCTACTTCGGACAGCTCACACCCTTACATACGAAAAACCAGCATAATAAAAGTCTGCTGACCTAAAACTCGAACTGCTGTCTCCTCAAAGCTTGCTTCATATTTGAACCTGCAAACATTGTCGAAATCTGTTTTTATAACAGTTGAATAAAATGTTTGCTGTTAAACATCAGTTTTTGATTGTCCTTTGGGCTTAATTATCTTATAATTCAAAATAGAAAGAAATCAAACAAGCAAAGGGGGATTCATTTGGAAGCTTTTGTTTCTTGGCTCAATGGGATTTTGTGGAGCAACCCGGTCATTTATATCATTCTGGGAATTGGCCTGGTGTTTTCGATCCTGACACGTTTTTTACAGGTAAGACTTTTGAAGGACATGGTTACTCTCATGTTCAAAGGGAGAAGTTCCGATGCGGGCGTTTCATCTTTTCAGGCCTTATCTATCGCTTTATCCGGCCGTGTAGGAACTGGTAACATCGCTGGTACTGCCACTGCGATTGCAATGGGAGGACCTGGTGCGGTTTTCTGGATGTGGGCAATTGCGTTTATCGGGGCGAGCAGCGCATTTGTTGAATCAACATTAGCCCAGATTTATAAGGTTAAGCAAGATGGTCTTTATCGAGGCGGTCCTGCTTATTACATTGAGAAAGGTCTAGGCATCAGATGGTTTGCGATTGCATTTTCTGTTGCGGCATTGCTGGCAATGGCCCTTTTAATGCCGGGGATTCAATCAAACTCGATTGCACTTGGCCTTGAGAATGCTTTTGGTGTAAGCAAATCAGTTTCTGGTTTGGTTATCATCGCTCTTTTGGGCTTTATCATTTTCGGCGGTGTTAAAAGAATCGCAACGGTTGCCCAATATACTGTTCCATTTATGGCTGTAGGGTACATTCTTGTTGCTCTTATCATTATTGGAATGAATATCACTGAAGTTCCTGCCGTTTTCGCTTTGATTTTCAAAAGTGCTTTCGGTGCCGACTCTATGTTTGGTGGTATCTTGGGAAGTGCGATTGCGTGGGGTGTAAAACGCGGAATTTATTCCAATGAAGCAGGGCAGGGTACAGGTCCTCACGCAGCTGCTGCAGCTGAGGTTTCACACCCGGCTAAACAAGGTCTTGTCCAGGCATTTTCTGTTTATATCGATACTCTATTCGTTTGTTCCGCTACTGCATTCATGATCCTGTTCACAGGTATGTTCAATACTGTAGGAGCTGACGGTTCGTTTATCGTTGAAAACTTGAAAGGTGTAGAGGCAGGTCCAGGATATACACAAGCTGCTGTGGACGCGGTTCTTCCTGGATTCGGCGCAGAATTTGTTGCTGTTGCCCTTTTCTTCTTCGCTTTCACAACAATCATGGCCTATTATTATATGGCCGAGACAAACATCGCTTATCTTCTCAGAGGAAGAAATGGTAAGGTTCCGATGTTTGCCCTTAAAGTCGTCATTCTTGGAGCAACTTTCTACGGTGCTGTGAAAGAAGCGTCTCTTGCATGGGCGCTGGGAGATGCTGGTCTCGGATTGATGGTATGGCTAAATCTTATTGCCATCGTCCTGCTTGCGAAGCCGGCACTGATTGCTTTGAAGGATTACGAGGAACAGAGGAAGCAAGGTATTGATCCGGTCTTCAATTCCAAAAAGCTCGGAATTAAGAACGCTGAGTACTGGGAAGAAGAGTATTCCTTCAACCATGAAAAAGAAAAAGTATCATAATACTGATTTACTTGAAGAGCTGCCTGGTCAAAGGCAGCTCTTCTTTCAGTCTATCCGGTTTATTCATATTGTTTTCGTGGAATGGGAAGGATGATAGTATCAAGGACGTAGCGGGGGAATATCATGAAGTTGTTATGCATCGACGGTGGCGGTATTAGAGGTGTTTTCCCTATTGCCATCCTGAAGGCGATTGAAGAAGAATTCGGCAAGCCTGTAGGCCAGCTGTTCGATGTGATTTCAGGCACCAGTACAGGGGCTATCATTGCCGCTTCAGTTGCTTTGAATACATCGATGGGGGAGTTGATGGAAAGGTACGAGATTTATGGGGAAAAGATTTTTGTCAAAAAATCAAAGGTAGGCTTTTTTAAAAGTGTATACAGTGACCGCTATTTGAGGAGGCTGTTGATGCATGCATTCAAAGACATCACCCTTGGCGATATCAAAAAGCCTTTATTGATTCCTGCTGTTGATATCACCCATGGAAAACCCTATGTCCATCGAACAGACTTTGGTTATTCATCAGAAAATGAACTTTCAATCAAGCTATGGGATGCTGTACTTTCATCCTGTTCTGCGCCTATCTATTTTCCTCCCAACAATGTAAACAATCAATATTTATCGATCGATGGGGGATTATGGGCCAATAATCCATCACTGGTTTGTGTGACGGAGGCTTTGCACCATTTTAAAATCGATCTGGAAGAAATCCATATTCTCTCGATCGGGACAGGCCAGCAGAACATCGACTTTACGATGGAGGAGGATAAATACTGGGGAATCCGTCAGTGGCTGCCATTCCATTTTCCATCTTTAAAAATAACCCCCAAGCTGTTGGATTTGGCAATGGACTTATCCTCTGAATCCGTTTCATACCACTGCAGGCTTTTGCTGCGTGAACATTATCTCCGTTTGAATACGGAATTGTCGGAGGAAGTGCCTTTTGACGATTTTACTTATACGGCAAAATTAAAAGAATTGGGAAAACAGGTGTTTAAGTCAAACAAAGGACAAATCAAAGCCTTTCTTTCTGAGAGTTAGACCATTTGTTTTACAGAATAAGCCACTCTTCATTGGGTACACTATTTTTACAATTTACGGGAGGAACAACAATGGAAAAAATTGAAGTTGGAGAAGTTTTTACAATCAGCGACGAAAGCAATATGGACCAGGAGGTAGAAGTAATCGGGACGTTGAACATTGATGGTTCTGACTACGCAGCTGTAAGCTTTGTTGACGACCTGCAAACAGAATCTGATGAAGACATTGATATATTTTTTCTCAAGGTCGACGAAGAGGGAGATTTTTCTGCCATCGAATCTGATGAAGAATTCGAAAAGGTATCTGCAGCTTTTGATGAAATGATAAATGAAGAAGAATAGAAGGGAGGAGGGGAGGTTAAACTCCTCTCCTTTTTTGGTATATATACATAGGATGTATATTCGTAAAAAAGTGGTAAATAGAAGGAAATCATTCGCTTCTGTCGAATTGATTTTTAAAGGAGTTGATACAATTGGATAGCGTCATCCTCGTAACCTTTAAAATCAAGGGAATCCCGATTCCTATTAAAATAGCTTCTACTAATGAACCAAGCAGAGA
This sequence comes from Bacillus sp. ISL-35, assembly GCF_018613355.1. Classification (NCBI taxonomy): domain Bacteria; kingdom Bacillati; phylum Bacillota; class Bacilli; order Caryophanales; family Bacillaceae; genus Bacillus; species Bacillus sp. ISL-35. The sequence continues at coordinate 322,729 of NZ_JAGGQK010000006.1, forward strand.
GCAAATCCTCAAGAAAATCACTGATTTGGCTAAAGGCTATGATTTATCTGGCGAAATTCAATTCAAAAAGCTTCTAAAAGAGCACGGCCACAAAATGTATATATATGAAATCGGTGATAAAAAATGCATGGTGCTGGTAGAGAGGCTTGAGAAGATAAAAGAGTTTGAAGAGATAGGTTCATAGCACGCTAATACGATCGGTTTTTCAATAAAATTTTAATTATTCGTTTTCGGTTCTGCAGCCATAAGCAAGGTATTCTCAAGTACCGAATTATCAAAATGAAGGTAGCCGATCGAGTTTTTTGTTTCGGCAATGCTGCCGTCCGAAAATGAGTAGTAGTTAATCGTTTCTTCCCATAGCTTTTGCTTCGGGATTCCTGTTTTATCCTTGGTAAGGCTCAGGCTGTAGGTCTCGCTGCAGCTGCGGTACAGGGAGTGTTCCTTTCGTTTTTGAGCATTGAGCCACAGCACCGACTTCATTAATAACCCCCACACCCCCGTAAAACTTTCATTATGGATGGGGCTGCTCGTGAACTGGCAGATAGAATGCTTTTTACCATCGTTAAGCTCGACTTCTGATTTTACCGCTGAGGAGAAGTGGACATCTCCTGACAGCAATATGACGTAACTTGGGTCCCAGCTGGAAACTTGAGAAAGGAAGGTATGGAATCCTTTGCCGTTATATTTCCAACCATCAAAATCAAATGATGTCTGGACAGGGAAGCCTAAAACTTTGAATGGAAATACATATTTATGGAGGAAGGATTCGATCAGGCCCATTCCGTAAACAGGGGTTGGGGAGACAATATTCAAAGGAGTATGCTTATTCCACCCGCTCTTTAGGAGTTTTTCGGTCGTGCTTTGCCAGCCTTTTTCAGAAATCAGCAAAGGTGTCCTTGTTGTCTCCTCTATCAAAATTCCAAGCTTAACCGGTTTTGGCCTTGGATCGAAGTCACGCTGTGTACGCGTATCCAGGAAAACGGTTTTAGGAACAGTAGGAGCAATGAAGTGCCATGAATGATAGTCCCATAAAAAATCCAGCCCTTCTTTAAAATCCCCTGATTCCAGGTTACCAGGCCCGAGATAGTTTTCGATTTTATTACGGAAAGAGGTGTCAAAGTTTTCAGGGTCGTTGCCCCAGCCCTGGAACAGCCAATAAGCCGCCAATCCGTTGCCAATGATATATTTGCCCAGCGGTGAGTTTCTGACCGTCTCCGTCCATTTTTCGGATATATTCCAATCATCCGTTAAATCATGGTCATCAAAGATCATATAGGTTGGTATGTTTGCCATCAATCGTCTGGTCGCTGTTATCGTAACAATGAATTCCCTGATGTGTTCCGTTTGTTCCTCATATCTTGCTTCCAGTCTGGAAAGCTCCTTTTCCCGCTTTTTCGGTTCAGACTCGAATTTCAAGTGCAACTGTTTGTTCTCAATTAATTGCCTGAAAGATTGGATGAGATCGTTTTCCTGTATGAATTCCCAGATTTCCGGGCTCCAGCTGATTAAATACATTGCTGCATATTCTCCGAATGTGATCAAATGGTTATCACCTTTTCCGGTTGAAAAGTTAGCCAGATGTTCAATCAGGAATTGCCGTGCGTTTACCCTAGTAAGCCGGGAATGCAATACTTCAGGAACCAATTTAGATAAGCTACTGAAATCGCGATGACCGATTAATTCGGATGAAAGTACCGATAGAATCGGGAATAGCGGGTCCCCGACATCATCGGCATAGATCTGGTCACCCATAAAAAATAATCCATTGGGCCTTTGTGAATGATCCAGATGTTTTTCCTCCACAAGGGAGTCTGCTGCAATCAAGGCATCACCCCCAACGCCATGGGGCTTTCGGCAGGAGCCATAAAGCAAATTTGTCGGAACGCTATCATCATCGATATAAAATGCTGGATACTTCAGATTCCCATATACAATAGATCGGTTATGTTCCTTGGTGAGAAGGCCATAGCTTCCCAAATCCCGTACCACCACGCCTTTTTTAAAAAATAAATTATAGCCAAGGAGGGTGCAGGAAGGGAATGGAGCCTTGTTTGGTGAAATCTTAATCAGGTAAATATATAATTGCTCGCCGGCTTTGAAACTTTTTGTCTCAGTATTGATTTCTAAAGGGATATAGGTATCCTCATCGATTTGAAATAATTGAGCGTCCATCTTCACATGGCGGCTCAAAGTAATCCAAATGTAAATGGATGTCGGTTCAACCCTCCTGAGGATTGGGCCGGATAAAATAAAAGGTAACTTCATCGCTTCCACCACCGTTCAGTTCTTTACTGCTACCTTATTCAAGCAGGTTCAGAACGGTGTCCAACAGCCTAAAGCAAAAAAAGCCCGTTAAAGGCTTTTTTCACTTACTTGTATAATAACGAGCGTCTTGGTTCTCTTTTAATGCATTAGCAATCAGTTTGGCGGCACTCTGATTTCCCGGGGCGTCAAGTCCCGCTTCCCAGAGCATCATACCGCCTATCTGCTCAGAAAGCGCAAGTTCTGTTTTCTTTTTCAAAGTAGAATGGCCATTATAATGGTATGTGGTTCCATTGATATTGACCCGATCCTTGCCCGCATTCTCAAGGGCATGACCAAGAAGGGATTCATACGAGATTTGCTTTGCCGAAGGGTCCTCAGGCTGTGCATAAAGAGGGACACCAAGGACAAGTTTTTCTCTCGAAAATCCGTGTGAATCAAATAAAGATGTCCAATAGTTTACTATATTTGCGGAATAGGAAAACGGTGATAGATTCGCTGCGTTGTACTCTCCATCCCACTGACCATCGTATGCCATCAAATTGACATGGTCAAAGTATTTAAACATCTCAGGCTCAAAAACAACAGAGTGAATTTCAGTCCCTGTTACGCTGTGCACCTTGGCATTTACAGCGATTGATAGTTCTTTGCCCATTGGTTGCAGCTGTTCACTCAATTCTTTAGAAAACTCAGCCAGATATTGGGCATCATCTGCTGACCTGGGATGCTCGAAATCGATGTCAATCCCATCGAGATTCTCCCTTTCTGCAATACTAACAAGCTCGTGGACTAGTTTTTTTCTTGAAGCAGAATTCGAGATGGCCGCCTTAAAATAATCATATGATTCTCCGCCATTAATATGGTACCAGCCGCCGATTGCCAGGATGACTTTTGTATCGTGCTTCCTGGCATTGTCCACGATTGCCCTCAGATTTTTGATTGCCTGGTCTCCATTTAATAAAATCATGCCATCAGCAGTTGGGTGCGCAAACGAAAATATAACATGGGTCAGGCTTTGGTAATCAATTTCAGCTGGATTACGGAAGTCCTGGACATATCCAATCAATACCTTTGAGTCCTGTCTTTTCTCAGGTACTTTCTTCAAAGGAGATGATTTTGCAGATAATGAGGCAGGCGTACTGGAGCCTGCCTCATCGTTATGTGGTTTATTGGCAAACAATGCGCCTGTTAAAAAGCCCCCTGTGAAGGTTAGCAAGATAATTAATATGGGCAGGATACGTTTTCTCATATAGGAATCCTCCTAAGTTTAGTCAACTCCAAAATTGTAACAGAGAAAGTGTCAATAGAGCTGTGGTAATATCAGGCTAAATACATAAATATCAAACCTATAGATTAGTAAATGTGTTTCAGGGAATAAACTAATTAGTATAAAAGATTGGAGCGAATGGGATGAATACACAAAAAATAAAGGAAGCAGACACAGAAATCAGTTTTTATGATGAAGGCAATGGAAAACCGATCGTCCTTATACATGGTTTTGCCGGCGGGAAAGAATATTGGGATAAAATCCTTCCTGATCTGGCCAAAGAGAACAGAGTGATTGCCCTGGATCTCCCTGGACATGGTGGAACCGGCATGGGGAAGGAAGGTTATTCAATTGAGGATATGGCACGCTTCATAAAAGACTTTCTTGATCAATTAGGGATTGAGAATGTGACTATGTTTGGCCATTCACTGGGCGGCTATATTACTCTGGCATTTGCCGAGCTTTATCCTCAATATTTAAACGGGTTTTCACTGGTCCATTCCACGGCAAACGCGGACACTGACGAAGCTAAAAAAGGCAGGGACACGAATTCCGGGAAGATACAGGAGGAGGGTCCGGGTACATTTATCGAGGGACTTTCCAAAAAGCTCTTTTCTCCTGAAAACCTCGAGTTGAATATGGATGAAATTACAGATACGGTCAAAATCGGTCTTAAGACTTCTGTGAAGGGACTTGTCAGTGCAATGTCTGCTATGAAAAACAGGCTGGACCGGAATTATGTGCTCCAAGAGACTGAGCTTCCGGTGCTCCTGGTCGCTGGTGAACTCGACCAAATCGTCCCACCAGAGAAAACATTTACGGTTGATAAACCAAATATCCACAAATACATTATCAAAAACAGCGGACATATGAGCATGTATGAACAGCCCAAGGATCTGTTGAGGGCAATGAACGAATTCCTTGCCAAACTGTAAATGCCTATCAGCCTGTCCATTTAGGTCAGGCTTCATTTTTTCTAAACACCAAAATGGATGAATAGCAGGGAGTGTTGGTATTGGTTAAAGAAATCGTCTTAGATGGCTATCCTATCGAGATCATTAAATTTGAATATTCCCGTGAGCGTGGACCGCTTTTAGTCTCAGTTGAATTTCCGGTGACGAGTGAAAGCTACCATGATGTGACTACCTTATTGTATAAGGGTGAATTTGATGTAACTATTTCAGGTTACCCACCCTTTCGAGGAAAAGTTGTGCAATACTCTACTTCGGTTACAAACCTGTATGAAAGTGGGCAGGTGGGTCAATTCAAATTAGCATTGATCGAGGTGAAAAACTAAACCATGAAATTAAGCATTCTTGACCAGGCACCGGTCTCAAGTAACCAGACAGCCAGAGAAGCATTGGAGCAATCCGTCCTGCTTGCACAGGCAGCAGAGACATATGGATATACACGCTACTGGATTGCTGAGCATCATGATTTGCCAGGGTTGGCCTGTCCGGCACCCGAAGTAATGCTCCCTTATATAGGTGCTAGGACAAACAGGATCCGGATTGGTTCCGGCGCTGTTCTGCTGCCTCATTATAAACCGTATAAGGTGGCGGAAATATACAACATGATGGCAACCCTATTCCCGGACCGGATGGATATTGGGATTGGCCGTGCACCAGGCGGCTCAGCAGAAGTAACAAATGCGTTATCTGACCATTTCCTCAAGAGTGTATGGAAAATGCCTGAAACATTGAAGGATTTACTTCATTTTATCCATAATGATCACCCTGCTGGAAGCGAATCAGCTAAAATCAAGGCTGCGCCCCTTCCAGAAATCCCTCCCGAACCGTGGCTTTTGGGGACGAGCAAGAAAAGTGCGCTGCTGGCTGCGGAGCATGGCATGGCCTACGCATTTGGGATGTTTATGAGCGACAAGGATGCTATGGAAATTTTCAATCTCTATAAAGATTCTTTTCAGCCAGGGAGCATTCAAGCACCCAAAACACTCTTAGCTGTTTCGGTGATATGTGCTGAGACGACCGAACAAGCGGAAGAGATTGCTTTAAGTTCACTGTGCTGGAGTATGCAGAGGAAAAATGGGGAGGGACTAAGTGGAGTGCCATCCATTGCTGAAGCAAAAGAGTTCAATCTCTCATCCAGCGAAAAGGAAGAGCTAAGAATGATGCGGGAAAAGATGATCATCGGAGATCCTGCTGATGTAAAGGAAAGGCTGCTCGAATTACAGAACCAAACGAAAACAGATGAAATCATGATCATAACCATTACATATTCACCACAGGACCGTCTCAATTCCTATAAATTAATTGCAGAAGAATTATTACAATGATTGCCTTTTTATAGAGATTGTTCTCACGAAATCCAGTGGTTCATAGTGTACTGGTCTCAATAATTCAGGATGAACTGCACTTTCGAAATCATTCATGAGTATATTTTCTAAAATCCCTCCAGGCAGCAGAGGATTGTTTTCTATTAACAAATTGCCTTTTTAAGGTATAATATTATTTGTGAAATGCTGCATGGCTTTTATTCTAGTATCTTTAGCTTGCAGTTAACTGATATAACTTGAAAGAGAGTGGGATATATGGGTCGTAAATGGAACAACATCAAAGAAAAGAAAGCGTCCAAGGATGCGAATACCAGCAGGGTTTATTCTAAATTCGCATTGGAAATTTATGTTGCAGCCAGGCAGGGGGAGCCAAATCCGGAATCAAACCAGGCTCTGAAATTCGTCCTTGAGAGAGCGAAAACATATAATGTACCAAGAGTCATTATTGACCGCGCTATTGATAAAGCCAAGGGCGGAGGAGAGGAAAGCTATGCTGAGCTTCGTTACGAAGGCTTTGGCCCTAGCGGTTCAATGATCATTGTTGACGCACTTACAAACAACGTAAACCGTACGGCTTCGAACGTGCGCGCTGCCTTTGGCAAGAACGGCGGCAACATGGGAGTAGCCGGATCCGTTTCCTACATGTTCGATAAAACAGCAGTAATCGGTTTTGAAGGAAAATCAGCCGATGAAGCACTGGAAATTTTGATGGAAGCTGATGTCGATGCACGTGATATCCTTGAGGAAGAAGATTCAGTCATTATCTATGGTGAACCTGAACAATTCCACGCTATCCAGGAAGCCTTCAGAAATGCCGGTATTACAGATTTTACGGTTGCCGAATTGACGATGCTTCCACAAAATGAAGTCGCCCTTGATCCGGAATCACAAGACCAATTCGAGAAGCTTGTAGATGCTTTGGAAGATTTAGAGGATGTCCAGCAGGTCTATCATAACGTTGATTTGGCTTAATACAAACAACCCATTCCGTTAATGGAATGGGTTGTTTTTGTGTAAAATCATCCTGCCATTTTATATTTATCAAGTTCCTCAGCCAGTTTACCAAATAAAATTAACCGGTACATGCGAAAATCAGCACGCAGAGACCAGACAGGATGACCAAATGTAGCCGGCTTGTTGCCTTCAATAAAGAAATGGCTGAACCACGCGAAAGAGTAGGCGGTTAAAGGTGCCAGCAAAATCAGCCACAAATTCATTGTAAAAAGTGCCGCTAAGACAAATACAAAAACGAAACTTGTCCCGACAAAGTGCCAACTTCTTGTTGAGGCTTTACTGTGTTGTGATAAATAGAATGGCCAGAACTCTTCATAATTTTTAAACTCCATCTTAAACCTCCCAAAAATAGTTACTAATATATTTCTATCTCCGAATGAAAATCCCTCTAAATTTATTGATTCTGATTTCTTGGAGAAACTACGGGTAAATTATAAAGGTGATGATAATGGTCTTTAGCCAGAAGTAGATTACCCAAAGAAGTGGAGGTTCTGCATGGACAAAAACAAAATGCTTGTTCAATCTATTGAAGAACACGCAGTAAGAATTGATGCATATGATGACCTGGACACGATTGTAAACGCTGCGGCAAACAAAAGATATGTTCTGCTGGGGGAAGCTTCTCACGGAACTTCCGAGTTTTATACGATGAGGGCTGAACTCAGCAAAAGGTTAATAAAAGACTACGGCTTTTCGTTCATTGCAGTGGAAGGTGACTGGCCTTCATGTTTCACCGTAAATCAATATATAAAAGGGTACAGCAAAGCAGACGCTTATACAGCTTTAAAAGATTTTGACCGCTGGCCATCCTGGATGTGGGCGAATGAAGAGATCCTTGAGCTTGTGAAGTGGTTAAAAACCTACAACGAAACAGCAAAAAGTAAAACAGGCTTTTATGGCCTTGATGTCTATAGTTTGTGGGAATCCATGGAAGAGATTATCAGGCAGCTTGAAAATATTTCTCCGGCTGATGTCGAATCGGCAAAGCAGGCCTTTTCCTGCTTTGAACCATTTGAACGACGCGGGGAAAACTATGCAATTTCATCAGCTTATTATGGAGAAGATTGTACTGAAGAGGTCATCAAAGTACTTATTGACCTCCAGAAGAAACGCAAGCATTATCCAAAGGAGCAAGAAGGAGACTTAAACCTTGAAGTCAACAGCCTTGTCATGCTAGATGCCGAGCGTTATTACAGGGCCATGGCCAGAGGCGGAGCAGAGGATTGGAATATTCGTGATACCCATATGGTCACCGCATTGGAAAAAGTGATGGATGCCCATGGGGAAGATGCAAAAGCCATCATCTGGGAGCATAACACACATATTGGAGATGCACGGGCAACAGATATGGCGGAGGAAGGGATGGTTAACGTTGGGCAAATTCTGCGCGAGAAATATGGGGAACAGGTTTATGCCATAGGCTTCGGGACTCATCATGGCACAGTGATTGCCTCTGATCAATGGGGAGGAACAGTCGAGGTGATGGATGTGCCACTTGCTGAGGCTGGCAGCTGGGAGGATGCATTACATCAGGCAGGTGAATTCGATAAATATATATTATTCAACAAGAAAAATGAAGAGGCATTTAGCAATGTAGTCGGGCATCGTGCGATTGGAGTTGTCTATGATCCCGATCTGGAACACTTAGGCAACTACGTGCCATCCCGAATCGCTCAAAGATATGATGCCTTTATTTTTATAAATCAGACATCCGCTTTGATACCGCTATTTAAATAAACACAAAAACGTCCCCTTAGTGGAGACGTTTTTTAATGTGCTAAGGTTTAAGGACGACTTTGATGCAGCCATCTGTCCTGGTGTCGAAAATTTGATAGCCATGTTTTGCCTGATCCAGTGGGAGTACATGTGTAATGACATCACTTAAATCCATCTTTCGATTAGAAACAATGTCATAAAGAAAAGACATATATGGGATGACTGGGGCCTGTCCCATTTTCAAATCAACATTCCGCTGGAAAATATCGCCCAAGGGAAATGCATTGTACCTGCCTCCATATACACCAGTAATTTGAATCGTACCAGCCTTGCGCACAGCTTGTGAAGCGATCACCAGGCCGCCCATCGCACCTCCATGCAGCTTCAAGCCTGTAGCCAGGTATTCAAGGGGTGACATTTTTCCGCTCATGCCGGTGCAATCAATTACGATGTCAGCACCGCCCTTGGTGATTTCTTTCAAATATTCGCCGGTATTCTGATGTTCCTCTATATTGACTGTTTCCACTTTATTGGTCTTTTTCGCATGTTCCAGGCGATAGTTCAAATGATCGACAGCAATGACACGCTTTGCCCCTTTGTACCATGCAAACTTTTGTGCCAGCAAGCCAACTGGACCGCAGCCTAGAATCACAACTGTATCGCCGGATTTGACTCCTGCGTGATCGACGCTCCACAAAGCTGTTGAAGCCGCATCTGCCAGCAGGACCAGTTTTTCATCCTCGACTTCACAGTTTTCAGGTATTTTAAAAGGTGTGAAATTACCGTATGGAACACGCATGTATTCAGCCTGGCCGCCTGCATAGCCACCAGTTGTTTCTGAGTAGCCAAAAAATCCGCCCATTTCCCCATGAGGATTTGAATTATCACACTGTGAAGTGATGTCATTCTTACAATACCAGCATTCACCGCAGCTGACGTTGAAAGGAATGATTACCCTGTCACCTTTCTTTAGTTTTTCCACTCCAGGTCCCACTTCCTCGACTACACCCATTGGCTCATGGCCAATCACATAGTCAGTAGGAAGGTTGGGGATCATCTGATGAAGCAGGTGCAAATCGGAGCCGCAAATTGCCGAAGCAGTTACTTTTATGATAATGTCGTCCGAATTCTTTATTTGAGGGTCTTTTACATTTTTGACTTCTACATTCTTGCTGCCTTGATACGTAACGGCTTTCATATCATCTTGCCTCCTTTATTTATTTGGTGTCGCGAACATTCCAAGCCGGTCCGTGTCAATTGGGAATAGCTCCATCTTTCCAATACTCACTGCCATGTCTGCAGACTTCAAATCCAATTCAACTTGTTTCCCAACATCATGAGGATAAAGCCAGCCCTTTTCCATCATTAAATCCGAAAGTTCGGCATGGAGGTCAATGGCCTGTTCCATCTGTTTATATAAAGCCTCACGCAAGTCTCCATTGGCTGCTTCTGTCAAAGCAATACCGTAAGTATGTATCCCCGTTTTTATCCATAGAAGAAAATCAAGCGCAAAGGATGCATCTGCCATCTCGGGCATGTGCTCTGCACCCTGCGGATCTAGATAATCCATTTCCATTATTGGTCACCTTCTTTCGTCATTGGTTTTGTTCTTGCGCCTTCATAAAAGACCTTTAATTCATCAATTGCAGCAATCGATTGTTGCACATCTTTTTCCATGAGAGCCTTCAAGTCATTATCAAAACAAAGACCCTGCATTAATTTGGATTTTAGGACACTAATCGTTTTATAATTCAATATTTCATGGGCTTCCATTGTTTCGTGGAATGCAAGTGTATCTTTTTCCATAAAAATCACCTCCAGAATGAACATAGTTAATTTTCCAATAAGGGCAGCCGTTTATACAGCAGGGTGGAATAATGCTTTATTTTTAAAGGAAATATAAAGAGAAACGTTATTATTAGGAGAGATACCAATGACCAAATATCTGGGTATACACGAAACTCTCGAATTGCTTGAGGTATTGACATTCAAAACGGTCTCCTTGACCAAAGCCACCACAATGGGCTTACTTGTGAAAGATGTGAGACTGAAAGAAATCCTGACAAATGAAGTGACTGCATCGACTGCGCACATTGATCGCATGAAGGAGCTTTTGACCAGGAGGGAGGAGAATCGGGTATGACAAACATTTTGCATAATCTGGCTGGAATGGCAGGGATGACGGACCAGGTAATCGCAGCAGATTATTTGATTTCAATTAAATCAGCAATACGCAACCTATCTTTTGCGATCACAGAAACGGCCACCCCCGAATTAAGAGATGCTTTCCGTGAACAGTTAAGGTCCGCTGTAGAAAACCATGAAAACATCACCAACTATTTGATTGAAACTGGATTTTATCATCCAAACGACCTCAGTGAACAAATCAGAGTGGATCTGGATACTGCTGATATTGCTTTAAATCTTGCTGATTAAAATTCCAGAAGTTAAGGCTGCCGATTCAAAAAGAGGAGGCAGTCTTTTTGGATGAATGCGCAAGTACCTGAGGGCCAATACTTTAAACCCTGTACGTTTAATCCACTTGATTTTCAGGAATAGACAGATATATTGAAATGACAGGTGGTATTCATGATCGACACTTTTATCAGGGACATCTCGCGTGAGGAAATCATCAGACTTGCTGTTATTCTGGTGATCATCATCGTATTCAATTGGGGCATCAAAAAGGCGGCCCAGTTCTCTGCGGCAAAAAAATCGCGTTTTTTTCAAAAAGCATTGCCGATCATCGATTCTATGGCAGACTGGATCACTTTTTATGGCATCATCATTTTGTTATTGCTGACAATACCTAAAACTGAATGGCTTTTTTATACCATATACACTAACGGTGAAGTAGATGTAACTATCTTGCTGATCGTCATAGCCTTCCTCATCGTGTCGCTTGCGCACAGACTGGTTAAGCTATTCAATAAGTATATCCTTTCATCCGTTTATGACTATTATGGAGTGGACAGGGGCCTAGGCTATACATTTAATCAAATCATCTATTATATCGTGATGTTTGCAGCACTTGCTATAAGCCTTACAAGTGTAGGCATCAATCTGACTGCCATTGGTGCTGTATTTGGTGTGCTTGGCATAGGTATTGGATTTGGGATGAGAAATGTTGCAGGCAACTTTGTATCCGGGATCATTATATTATTTGAAAGGCCGATTGAAGTTGGAGAAATCATTCAAATCAATGATAAAGTAGGTCGTGTCGAAAAAATACGCTTAAGGTCCACGGTGATCCGCACGGCCAAAGAAGGGACATTGATCGTTCCTAATCAGTATTTTATCGAACAAATCATCAAAAACCGGACGAGTGCCCGGATGATGGCCCAGGTTCAGATCAGTGTGGCTTATGGGACAGATACCCATCAAGTGCAGACTCTCCTCGAGGAGGCCGTAAAGAAAATCAAGGAGAGGGAGAAGGGAATACTGGATCAGCCAGAACCTGATATCCGTTTTATTGACTTCCAAAGCAAGGCCCTGGAATTTCTGATTGAAATCCCGGTTGCGAATTTTGAAATCAAAGAAAAAATTGAAAGTAAATTACGCCATATGATTGCAGCAATTTTCATAGAAAATGAGATCCAGCTGCCGAGTATGACGTTTCAGGTGATTGAAAGTAACTGATTTTTAAATTAAACAGCCATCGGAGCAGGAAACAAAATGTAGAAATGAAAATGTAAGTAGAAGAGGATATAGTCCGCAAAAAAAGAGTTTACCAGGCTGGTAAACTCTTTTTCTTTTCCTTTTATAGAGTTTTTAGCGCTTCTGCCACATCTTTATCACCGGAAATTAAATCGAAGGATTTCCTGAATGTGTGTTCTTCATTCAAGCATGCCAGGATCGTTCTTGCTACATCATTTCTTGGGATTGTGCCTCTTTCCAGATTGTCAGCAACCTTTATTTTGCCGGTTCCTGCTTCATTCAGTAATCCGCCCGGCCTGATGATAGTATAATTCAAGTTGCTCTGCAGTAATGCACGGTCTGCATAATGCTTTGCAACGTAATAAGGTTTAATGGCTTCAGACCAATTTTCCCGTTTGTGTGCTTGCAGGGCACTGACCATGATAAACCTGTCGACTCCGGCCTGTTCTGCAGCTTCAACTGTCTTAACGGCACCATCCAGATCGACCAGGAGAGTTTTATCCAAACCTGTATGTCCACCTGAACCAGCCGCGAACACAACCGCATCGCAGCCTTTTGCTGCAGAAGCGATATCCTCCACAGTACCTTCCAGACTGGCGATTGCTGTTTCCACGCCTTTTTGTTCAAACTCCTTCGTCTGTTCAGGTTTTCTAAGCATTGCTCTAACTTCATGTTCTTTACTTTCTTTAAGAAGCCCGACTAGCTGTTTGCCAATCTGCCCATTTGCACCTACGACAAGTACTTTCATCAAGTTACCTCCTTGAAAAATTAGAAATAGTGTTAGCTTAATCATCGCCTGGCAAAAGCATCAGTTCTTAATTGATGGCATTACAGACGTATAAGTCCACATCTATATAATCTACCCTTTAATCAGGAATGTAAAAGAATTGAGTACCCCTAAGATGGTGAAGGATAAATAAGAGGTATTATCACTAGACAATGGGGAATACAAAGAAGGAAACGAAGCAGGAGGGATATTAAGATGGGTGCAATAGAGCGCAGTGGCTATGTATTTGAACCTGAATATAGTGTGATCAGTCAGGATGGAGCTATTCATGTTTACCATAAAGGGGAGTTTATCGAGGAGATTAAATTTTCTTTTGAGGGTGAAAAACCTGAACCAGATAAGATCGAGAAGTTAGTTGATGATTATTGTGACAGACATGAACTATGAGGGAGCAACCAAAGTTATAAGAGTTTCAAAATAAAAACAGCTGCCCGAAATCAATCGAGCAGCTGTTTCAGTACAGTTTGCAATTATGCTGTTACATTCTCCTCCATTTCAACCTCTCCAAATGTCTCTCCTTCAGAGCGGGCAACATACACAGCACAGGCAGCATCTCCAGTAATATTCACTGCTGTCCTGCACATATCAAGAAGGCGGTCAACCCCAAGAACTAATGCGATTGCTTCAACTGGCAAACCTACTGATGTTAATACCATAGACAACATGATCAATCCTACTCCAGGGACACCAGCTGTGCCGATGCTTGCAAGCGTTGCAGTCAAGATAACTGTCAATAGCTGGCCTAATCCTAATTCTGCACCATAGACCTGTGCTATAAAGATCGTAGCAACACCTTGCATGATTGCCGTACCATCCATATTGATAGTCGCACCTAGCGGCTGTACGAACCCACTGACACTCTTAGAAACTTTGAGGTTATTTTGCAAGGTTTTCATTGAGATCGGCAGGGTTGCCGCACTGCTTGAAGTACTGAAGGCAACAATCATAGCAGGGGAGAACTCTTTAAAGAATTTCACAGGATTCAATTTTCCAAGCATAGATACAGCCGATCCATAAACGATGACCATATGAAGCAACAGTACAAACAGTACGACAAACATGTATTTACCCATCGCGGCTATTGCCTCTAATCCCTGGCTGCCAATTGCTGTCGCAATCAAACCAAAAGCTCCATAAGGGGCAAATTTCATGACTGCCTGAACCAAATACATCATCACATCGTTTGCCTGTTCAACCAGCCTGATTAACCCGGCAGCTTTTTCGCCGATTCTAGCTATGCCAAAACCAATGATAATCGAGAACGCAATTACCTGAAGCATAGAGCCCTCGACCATGGCACCTAGAGGATTGGCTGGAATAATATTTAACAAAGTTTCAATCACCGGCGGCGCTTCGGCTGCTTCAAAGTTTGCGCCATCCAATTGGAAGCTGCCTGAGCCAGGTTGAACAAGAAGAGCCATTCCAATCGCCAAAACCAATGCAATACCGGTTGTGATTAAAAAGAAAGCAATGGTTTTGCCGCCGATTCTGCCAAGCTTTTTCGGATCACTGATTCCCGCTGTCCCCAGTATCAGTGAGACAATGACAATCGGGACAACAAGCATCTTAATCAAATTGACAAATATCTTTCCGAGAGGCACAAATACATAACTGTTGACGGTGTCAAAGGCTCCTGGCATGGCCAGGTTAAAAATAAGGCCAACAATGATACCAAGCCCCATACCATAAAGGATTTTGCGAGTTAGTGACATTTCATCTCCTCCTAAAAAGATATAAAATGAAAGCGCTTACTAAAATAACTGATAATTATAAATATTTAGTTATATTTAAAATATGCCTCAAAACGACTTATTTACCAATGTGTTTTCTGTATATTTTAAAAATAAAACCATATAAGAGAACTGTTTTATTATGGTATATTCGTGATAACTCCAGTTTAAGAAGGAAGGGATATGATTGGATTCTCAAGAAAAATGGAATTTAAAATACAAGGATCGATTGACTAAAAAGATACAACCAGAACCAAATACTAGGTTACTGATGCAGTCAGGCTATTTGAACGGTGGGGAAGCACTCGACATTGCGTGTGGCCTTGGCGGCAATAGCTATTATCTTGCAGAGATCGGTTATGAAGTGACAGCAATTGATATTTCGGATGTGGCTGTTGACTATGTTCAAGAGCAGGCAGCAGGTAAAAAGCTGAATATTACCGTTAAAAATGCTGATCTTACAAAAGAAACACCGGTTTTAACAGGCCGGAAATATGAATTGGCGGTGCTGACTTACTATTTAGATCGTTCATTGTTTCCACTGATGAAGGAAGTAATCAAAGCAGATGGATATTTGTTCATGGAAACCTTTTTTCAAAATGGAGCTTCAGGAAACCAGAATGTTTCGAATCGATACAAACTGGAATCGAATGAATTGCTGAAAGAATTCGGTGACTGGAGAGTTCTCTATTTCGAGGAAAATGAACAGGAAGGACGTCAGACAATTTTTTGCCAGAATCAGCGATAGATTTTAACTTTATAGAAAGAAAAAGCAGAACCAAATCAATCCTCTGTTTCTGCTTTTTCAAAGAAATACAGTTAAATAGTTTCTGCTATAACTCTACGTTCCAGTTTCAAAGCAACAAACAAGAAAGAGAACGCTGCAGCCATCCTGAATAGCGAAATTAGATTCATAGCTGTAGCCATGCCCATGCCATTAAGAAGCATGACACCCATTTGCGGAGCAATGAATCCGACGATTGAAAGCAGGAAGTTATAATTGGCAATATAGTTCGTCCGGCCTTTTTCTGGTGATGCCTTAAGGAGCTGGTTGAATAATAGCAGGTTTGTTCCAGATACAAACAAGCCAATCCACAGATTGATTAAAGTTAGGTAAACAAGATTACTTGAAAGTATGGTTAAAGCAGGAGCTGTTGCCATACCTGCTGCGGCGATGAATAATACAAAGCTGTTTCCCCGCCGGTCTGCTGCATTCGCCCACCATTTTATACTGATAATTTGTGCAAGCTGATTCGTGACAGAAAATAGGCTTAACCATAAAGCAGTCGCGTTTGCCTCTTTAATTTGATAGATACTGAATAGTGACCATGCCATCTGTGCAGTAAAATTGAATAGTAACGCGGATATAACGAATGCTAAAAAAGGTTTATGTTTAAAGAGATGAAGTGAAAACTTCTTTCTTTTTTCTTCTACAATCTCTTCATTTTTTCTTCTTTCAGGCTCCTTGTGTTTTATAAGAAAATATACCTCTGCTGCCGCAAACAGAAAGGCAGCAATAAACAATACCTGGTATGGAAAAGCATGACCTTTATCAAACTGTTGCAGAAACACTCCTGTACTAAAAGTTACAGCCATAGCGGCAATCGTATTGTATCTATTTCGTGAGCTGAAAAATTCTCCTCTTCGCTTTTCGGGTACCAGATCACCGATCATGGACTGCCACGACAAACCTGATAAAGCACCTGGGAAGTTAAGCAGAGCGATCAGGATCACCAGCGCCCATGCTGCAAACGGAGTCCCGAGAAATGGAACGAAAAGAATCAAGCTGAATAGCAGGCGGGTAACGAATGTTGAAATGACCGCAAAGTTCTTTTTACTTTGTACACGATTCAGCCAAATGGCCCCTGGAATCAATGCAAGCATTCCTATAATTGAAGGAAGGGAGACAATCAGCCCGATCTGCTGGTTTGTGGCTCCGAGAACACTAATGGCGAATAAAGGAATATACCCGTTGACCATATTGGTAGCTGCGGTGGAAGCAAGTCCGTTATAAATGCTCCACTTTTCATTTTCGTAAAATCTCAATCTATTTTTTCCCCTCTCAAAAAAATCACACGAGATGGATTGTACGATTTTGCTTCTCAATAGGCAAGAGAAGCAAGTAAAAACAGTACAATCAGCATACCTTCTCAATAAAGAACAAAGCTCCATTTTCTAACGAAATTCAAGCCTAATTCAAAAAGAGAATGAAACACTGAAGGGTTAGAATATAATAAAACAATGTCAATGAAAAAGAGGGAGGGGAGCCATGTACAATATCCTTTTGTTCACGGATTCCGGGGTGGATGATTCTCTGGCCCTGATGTATGCCTTGCTGCATCCGCAGCTGAATGTTGTAGGTGTCGTAACCGGTTATGGAAACATCACAAAAGAACAGGCAATTAATAATACAGCCTATTTATTGCAGCTGGGAGGGAGAGAGGAAATACCGATCATCGCTGGCGCATCAGGCCCCTTATCCGGTGAACTGGCAACCTTTTATCCAGAAATCCACGGCCCTGAAGGTCTTGGGCCAATCAGGCCGCCAGAGGATTTTGGAGAGGTAGAGGTATTTGATATTGATAAGATCCTCGATCTTGTGAATGAGTACCCAGATAATCTAGTGATTGTCGGTGTCGGAAGGCAAACGGAACTGGCCATCCCATTTATCCTGTATGGAGAGGATGCCTTCAAAACTGTTAACGCCTTTTATATCATGGGAGGAGCATTCCTCGTTCCCGGAAATGTCACAGCAGAAGCTGAAGCGAATTTTTATGCAGATCCGATTGCAGCCAATCAGGTCCTGGAAAAGGCAAGAAATGTTTTTCTTCATCCGCTGAACATTACCAATAAAGCCATTATCCCGCCAGCTGTAATCGACTACCTTGCAGAGAACAGCCAGTCTCCTTTCAAAGATCTGATCAAACCTGTATATGATTATTACTTTGAAGCATACAAAGAAAATGTACCTGGCATCCAGGGAGCGCCGTTGCATGATGTGATCACTTTAAGCGCTCTCGTGAATAGAAACCTGGTCAAATATCTGCCAAGAAGGGTAACCGTCGAATTGTTCGGCCGCGCGAAAGGGAAAAGCATGGCAGACTTCAGACCGAAACCAGAGCCTGAACCGGAAGAGGAACTGGATTGGATCGGCATGGAGGCAGACATACCGGCTTTTATCGAAGATTTCACCCTTATTTTCATGGGTAGTAAAACAACTAAAGCATAAACGAAAAGAACTCCCTCAGAGTAAAAGGGAGTTCTTTGTGATGGATCATAAGCTTTGTTTTACTTCTTTATACTTTCTTGTGTTGGCATTTGAAACGAGGATCACAATAATACTAGAGGTAATCAATGTTCCATGGAAAATCCAGACCATTTTTGCCAATGAAAGAGCCTCTAGCAGGATAGGTGCAACCACAAATCCCAGCGCAAATCCCAGTGACTTTAATAGCATGCCAACTCCAAATATTCTGCCTCTAATATAATTATCCGTTTTCTGAAGAATGGTAGCATGCAGGGTGGTGAAGCATGCATCAAAGATTCCCGTAAAGAAAGCAAACAATAAGACAATCCAAATATTTATATTCGAGAGAAACGTTATAAAACCAGCTGACATCAGGATGGCTGAAACAAAATAGGTACGATACAAGTGCTTTCCATTGATAAAATTCATCCTTGGCAAGAGAAGGGTGGCCAATACAGAGCCTATTCCCCAGACGCCCCAGATCAATCCGTATATCAAGCTTTGTTTGCTCGTATCGATAGCGTCAGCCAACAAAGGAATTCCCAGGTTATGTGAGGCACCGGCGAATGACCCGACGAGAAAAATGATGTTTATGTATAACAACATCGGCACAGACAGAATGAAAGAATATACTTCTTTTAAGTCTTTGCCAATCTGGGATACTTTTTCTTTCACTCCAGACGTTATAAGATTTGTTCCGACAGCTGCAGTTGTTTGCCATTTGATTTTGATCAGAACGGCTGCTGATAACAAGTAGGTGGCTGCGTCGATGATCAAGGTAACCTGGTATCCAAGAAAATCAGTAATCACCCCAGCACCAATGAACCCAAAAACGAGACTAATCGATGTCAATCTTGAAATCAGCGCATTAGTTTCGAGGACCTTATCCTGGCCAAATATTTGCGGAATTTCAGCACTGTAGCTTACAGCAAAAAAACTGCTTGTCAAACCGATCAGGAAGCATACAATCAGGATCATCACTGGATTAGGAAAGGGAATTAAGCTAAGGATGATGACTGCGCGAAAAATATCGGTCCAAATCATGATTTTCCTGCGGTCAAAACGGTCTGCGAGGACACCGGAAAATAAGCTTGATAAGACTCCGCCCAAGGTACGGAACGCCATTGTCGCAGCAAGCCAGCCAGGACTTCCGGTCGCAATATACATTAAAACATTGATTGCAATTAAATCCATAAAAGTACCGAGATCGGAAAATGCTTTTACATAAAGAAATACTTTGCGGTTCATAAGAAGTCTCCCTTAATTCTGTGGTGGTATAGTCACTCTGTTTTATTTTAAAGATTTCGAATTTACTTCGCAATACGAAATTTCAGTTTTTTGTTATAATATGAATAAATCTGACATTGGAATCTCTAAAATCATATACAGAGAGGAATTAAATAATGATCCAAAGAGTCAATCAAACCGTGATGCATAGTTATCCAGGAATGGTGGCCCTTGTAACGGTTAGTCATGAAGGCGAAAAGAATATTATGGCAGCCGGCTGGCACACCTATATTTCCTATGACCCGCCAATTTATGGCGTAGCAATCGGCCGTGAACGTCATACATATCAATTAGTTAAAGAGGCAGGTACATTCGCAATTAACTTTGTCCCATTTGAAAACGCAGCAATCATTCAGCAAGTGGGTGTATATTCAGGATCCGAAATCGACAAATTCGAGAAAGCGAATATCCTATTTGAACAGGGCTTATCAACAAACTCACCTATCCTGAGTGACGCATACATAGCATACGAATGTGAAATCATTGACCGGAATAGCTATGGTGACCATGACTTGTTTGTTGCCAATATCGTAGAATTTTACAAAGATCAAGATCAGTTTCTTGAAAATGGTTTGCCGAATCTCAAGAAATTATCGATTCCGCTTTATCTGGGAAGATCTCAATATACGAGTGTGAATGATAAAAGTGAACTTATAGCACATAAAGTTGAGGAATAGTGAGCAGTATAATCAGGATAAAATGTCAGCATGGATTATTTTATCCTGATTACTTTAAGAAGGGTGAGATGTACGTTGAAGAGAATCGTCCTACATTTGAATATAAGGAAAACGCTTAGAAAACAAGATTCTTTTTGTTATGTAGGTATATTCTCTTCACTTTTTTATTGAAGAGAATATACCTACATATAATTAAAATGAAGAGAAAGTTCCAACATAATTAACATAAGCATTCCGATAAAGGAGGGAATGGTAGCAATGAATTAAAAACTGACCTTTAGGTTATTACTTTTCCACGAATTATTAATAGGTGGACATTGGTAAAAAATTTTATAAAGAATGCACTTGTAGTCTAAACTTACCTTCTAAAGGAAAAGAACTATTAACAAAAAACCAATGATTTTTCATCTGTAAAAGTCGTATTATTATTTGTTAAGCTATTTTCTTTATTTAATAGGCCTGGTTGGTTAAATTCGAATTAAAAATCAGGTTACAATTTTTCTCGAAATCGGGGAAACTAATAAGTATAACAATAATTTTTATGATTACTTAAAAAAGCCTAAATCAATTACGGGTTTAGGCTCAGAGTAAGTTTTTTAATGAGGTTTATTTTAGTTATGTATAAACTAACAAGAAAATTTTATAATACACTCCACCTATAATTTGTGAAATAAAAAGTTTCCTGTTTACCATTGTAAGTGAAGCTCTCGGAATTCCACATGTTTATTTTTTCGTCGACTCCAAAAATATTTTTCCGGGTGTGAAATTTTACATTGTCATTTAGATTGTGATATACATACCTAGAAATACAAATATGATTAGGAGCTTTAGCCAAGTCACTTAGTCTTACAGCTTTATTCACTGCATTACCTGCCCAAAAAAGACCTTTATTATTTAAGTCTCCACCAATACCAATTTTAGTACATAATATTTTTCCATCGTCTAAACCGATTCCAAAATCTATTGCCGAATATTTACTTAACAGCTTATTAATGCCACTTTCTTCATGGGATATCATATACTTCATTTGCATTGCTGCTTGAACAGCACTACTTAATGTATTTTTTGAAGTTCCTGGAAAGTAGACTAACATACTGTCCCCATTAAAACTCCGTACAGAACCTCCTAATGCATGAGCAAGGGTGGTAATTGTATGGAAATAAGCCATGTGAATTTTTGCAACTGTTGATTTATTATGATTGTTTAATATTCCTGTTGAACCTCGCATGTCTATATGTAGAACCGTTGCTTCAAATTTAACTCCTTTGTTACCGAAAGTTAACTTTTTATCATCTATATCTGGAACATAGTCGACATCTTCTACGACGAAATTTGTATCCATTATTTCCTTAACTTTTTTCGTAATGCTATCTTTTTTTCCCATTGTTATACCTCTTTTCAAACAATATAAGAAAGTAAAATAAAAAACAAAAGTATTATACCTGTTAGAAGCAAATGATTAGTCGTTTTAGCGAAATAAACTGTTTTCTTATCCAGAATTTTTGACACTTCAAACACTTGTCCTAAAAGATCCACTGTTAAAGCATCCTCATCCATGCTCTTATACTGATCAATTAATTGTTCCTTTCCAATTTTAGAAATATGATAATAATAAAATAATGAAGATTCACCAGTCTGATAATGTTTAGCAGTTCGAGGTTTTAAAATTAAAACAATAATTATATAGAATTGGTAGGTAATAAATAATACCAACGCTAAACCGGTTATAAGTGTTAGGAAAGAAAGGATTTTCTCGTTTAAGCCATTAATTTCATTTATATTTACAAAGCTTAATTTTTTTGAAAATTCTATAAAAGCAGTTAGAAGAAATCCATATAATACGAGTAACGCACCAGCTTTTTGATCAATAAATTTTATTAAGTCTTGTATGTTTTTAAAGTTTTCGAAAATCATCTCACGTTTATCCATTTTAATATCACCTTCTTTACTGTTGGTTTGTAATTATTTCCAATGAACAATATAATTCTACCATAAAATAAATTGTTAAAGTACACTCTAACTCAAACGAGAATATCTGTTTAACTACAAAAATTTAACAAAGCTTTTATACGTAAAATTGTTATAGAAATTGAAAAAAATTTATTCAACCGATTTTCTTAACGTCTACCTCAGGGAAGGCGTTTTTTTAATAAAAAACTAGTAATGACTTATAATTTTTGAAATACGTGGATAACATGACAATACACAGTAAAGGGAGTGATAAATTATGAAATTCATAGAAATCAAATTAACCAAACATTCTATTTATCTAACAGAAGAAGAAATTCGTAGGTTACTATCAAACCAACCAGAAGTATATACAGAAGGTATTAAAAGAGGGAAGGCCTTCAAAAGAAGCAACCAATTGAAGGAACGAATAAAAAACAAACACAATGAGGAAATAAATTGAGTATTTCCCATTACTTTATATATTCATAGATATTTCAAATTAGAGTAAGCTATATGTAATTTATGAATCGAGGTGTGACAAGTGTATGAACCGCATCCTATAAAGAGGAACAGCTCTTTTTATAAGAATTATTGGGAGGCCTATAGTCCTAAATTAAAACGTGATGTCTGCTATCTTGGACAAGCGAATTATGAATTATGGCTGCTGATTGAAATAAATCATGAAATAATATCATTTTGTGAACGTCCTTTAGTGATATCGGGTGTTTTTAATAAGAAAAAAATCGAAGTAATTCCTAACTTCTGGCTAAAATACAAAAATGGCCAGGAAAGCCTTGTAATAATTGAAGCAAGCAAAAGTGAGAAACAAAAAAGAGAAATTACCTTTTTAGCAGAATGGTGCAAGAATAATAACAGACAATTAGAAGTAAAAGAGTATTCTTATCTATTAAAAAATCAACTATTAATAAATAATGCAAAGCGGATAATCCCTTATCTCTCTAACTCTTATCCCTTAGATATAGATATACATAAAGTTAGTAAATGTCTATCTTTTGAGAAAAGGACAATTAAAACGATTCTTAATGAATTAAAGGACTCGATTACTGAGCAAAGAATCATAGTCGCTCTTTATAACTTAATATTCACTAACAAAATAGCATCCAATTTACACTTAAAACCATTAAATATAAATACGGAGGTGTGGCTCCATTGTCCAGAAGACGAATAACAGAATCATACGACAACGAATTATTAAATACAGCCAATTGGCCAAGGGCAAATTTGAATGTCATGACCGATCAAGATTTGGAGACTTATAAAAAAAGAAAAAAAGCTGTAGAGATGTTTATAAAAGGTGATTCTCTTAATGAAATAAAGATAGAGACTGGCATAGATAGGAAAGAAATTAATAGTTTTTTCAAGAAGTGCTTGTATGAAGATAAGTTTGGAATAATTTATGGATTTAATGCATTAATACCTGGAAAGACAATCAAACAATATAACAGAAAAGAGTTACCAAACTCTACATCAAAGAAGCACTATAATCAGCAGTCTGGAGCGTTTAGACTTTTGTTAAAAACCTATCCAGTATTACAAGAATTGATTGATACTTTATTTTTTAAAAATAAGAATAAGTCTCTAACCGACCCTGTTATGAAAAAAAACATAATACATAAAAGGTTTATTGAGAAATGTAGAGAGCAAGGATTAAAAGCGCCTTTTGATTACCCCTTTAACACTAAAGAGTTAGCAAAAAGATCTTTATATAGCTACCTACAGAAATTAGAAGAAGCTAAAATGTCTGAGGTAAGCTATAGATACAACAATGAAACTGAACATAATAATAATATAAATAGTCACTTTAATGAACAAGCACCTACCCACTTAAAACCATACGAAAGGGTCCAATTTGATGGACACAAAATTGACCTATCCCTTTCATTAACTTTCGAAACACCTTCTGGCGATGAAGTTACTAAGGTTTTAGATCGAATTTGGTTATTAGTGATCATGGATGTAGCTTCAAGAGCAGTTCTTGGATATTACATATCATTAAATAAAGAGTACAATTCAAACGATGTTCTGCAATGTGTGAAAAAATCAATAGAGCCTTGGAAGCCTCTTAACTTAACTATTCCTGGATTAAAATATCCAC
This sequence comes from Bacillus sp. ISL-35, assembly GCF_018613355.1. Classification (NCBI taxonomy): domain Bacteria; kingdom Bacillati; phylum Bacillota; class Bacilli; order Caryophanales; family Bacillaceae; genus Bacillus; species Bacillus sp. ISL-35. The sequence goes on from NZ_JAGGQK010000006.1 coordinate 346,735, forward strand.
CTAATGGAGGACTACCATCAGGACTTATAAAAGAATCAATGTGGGCTTTGTGGGATGAATTTTATTATGACAATGCTAAAGCCAATTTATCCATCATAGTAAGGGACAGAGTAAAAAGAATCATAAACTGCAGAGTAAACGCTGGCCCAATCAAATCCCCAACCAAAAGGTCTTTGATAGAGAGATTTTTTGGAATACTTGAGGAAAATGGTTATCACCGACTACCAAATACAACAGGCAGCAATCCTAAGGATCCTAGAAGAAATAACCCAGAAAAACAAGCTCTTAAAATTAAGATGAATATAAACGACCTTGAAGAATTAACAGATGTGTTAATTGCTGATTATAATTCTACACCTAATGAAGGAACAAGTTATTCAACGCCATTAGAAGCATTACAACACAGAATAAATAAAGACCCAATTATACGCCAACTTCAGGAAGAGGAGCGAGACAATATTCCATTTTTATGTGTTGAAGCTAAACGGAAAGTAAAGGGAAGTATAGAGCAGGGAAGAAGACCGTATATTCAGTTTGAAAACGTAAGATATACAAATGAACTTTTACTTAGGTCCCCAGGCTTAATAGGAAAAACACTGGATTTAGTTATAAATATTGATGATGTAAGGTTTTTAACTGCATATTTACCAGATGGTTCAGAACTAGGAAAATTAGTAGGAAGCGGTTATTGGGGGAAAACAAAGCATAGCTTGGCTTTAAGGAAAGAGATTTTTAGTTTGAGAAATAAAAAACTCATTCACTTTACCACAAAAAATGACCCTATTAAGGCTTTTCAACAGTATTTAAAAGAAAAAGCAATCACACATAAAAGATATAGAAATAAATTAAATTCATTAGAAAAAACTTTAGCAAATGAACAAGAAGTAGCCAAAAACATACCAGATACATCCGAGAGGGAAGAGGTTAATACGTCCAAATTAAACAATGTAAGTCCCATTAAAATAAATACTAAAGACACGATGCCAATTGTTGAATTAGAAAATAAAAAAAGATTAAAGAGAACATTAACCTTCTAATGAATTGTCGAGGTAATAATTATGGAACAAGCAAATCAAATTCAAGTTTCTCAGAACTTAGGTCGTCCAATAATATCAAAAGGCAGTCATCCGATCGAAACAGGTAGATATTTGCTGGCAACAAACGAAATCCAAAAATTGTACCTTAAAATACAGCAGTGTTTAAATAACCGTTTTCCTGGTGCCATAATATATGGTCGTCCGAGACTTGGTAAAACAAGAGCAATAAAGTATCTGACTCATATACTTCCCAATGAATTTGATGGTTTACCTATTTATTTTATCACTTGTCGGAAGTATAAAAACCCTAATGAAGCTGTTTTTTTTGAGGATCTTTTAATCGATGTTGGACATGGAACTCCTTTTTCTGGGAAGGCAAATGTTAAACGACAAAGATTGCTAAAATTTCTAATTCAAGAAGCTGAAGTCTCTAGACAAAAACGAATAGTACTTTTCATAGATGATGCGCAAAGATTACACGAAATACAGTATGGATGGCTGATGGATATTAATAACGAGTTGGATAGATTTGGCGTCTCTTTAACGGTTTTTTTAGTAGGTCAACAAGAGTTACTCGATCAGAGGTCTGTATTTCTTGAATTAGGACAAGCTCAAATAATTGGCAGGTTTATGGTACAACAACATAAATTTGAGGGAGTATGTAATCGCTCAGATATGTATGAATGCCTACTAGGTTACGATGAAGATTGTGAATTCCCTTCAAATAGTGGAGTAAGCTTTACTAAATATTATTTTCCTGAAGCGTTTGTAAATGGATTTAGATTGGCAAATTACACAGATGAGTTGATGGAAATTTATACAGAAATGAGAAGAGAAGCTGGACTAAGTTCTCGATTTGAAATCCCTATGCAATATTTAACTTTAGCCATAGAATTTGCCTTAAAGAAATATGGTGTTGAAGGTGAGGATTTGAACTCTATTTCAAAAACTCAATGGATCGATGCCATTAAATACTCAAGTTATATAGAATCTGAATTATATAGTGCTATCTAATTATATTAGACTGCGTTAAAAGGGTTGAAATTATTTTGAATCGCATACATCTAGAACCTTCAGAAACACTAAGCTCAAGGTTGACATGGGATATTAAGTGGATAGCCGATTTTGAATCACCTTGGGGCATTATTGAAAAAATCAAGCATGCAAACTTAATTCCCTCAAAAGAGTTTTTAAAAATATGTGGAACAGAACATGTTAAGGGATTAAAATCAAATATTGGTTGGAATCACCGGGAGTTATTAACCTTAAAAGGAATTGATGATAATCAATTTAAACATTATTTCGGTTTTTCTATAAAAGAATATAATAATAATCTTATTGATATGCTTTGCAAACCACTTTTTGATGGAAAGACAAATATAAATAAATACTTTCATAGCAGCCTTTATATTTGTCCAACTTGTATTAGAAAAGGATATCATAGTGTTTTTCATCAACTTAGGATTATTGACGAATGTCCTTTTCATGGTCAAAAACTTATTCAGGCTTGTGAACGTTGTAGCAGATGGTACCGAAATGACTTTGGTTATGAAATAACCAATAAAGCTACTCTTCCATTTCACTGTAATTGTGGGAATGGATATTTAGAAGTGAATGACGAGCTATTCCCTGACTGGTATAGCCCGAGAATGGAAGATATAAAATCAATAGAATTAAAAAGATGGATAACTTTAAATGAAGAAGAGTTAAAAGTGTTACAAGGAACCTATTTTTTACAACATAAAGATTTTCCTTTGCAAAATAACCTTTTGAAAAAAATGATAACTTTAATTTCTGACATACCGCATTTTAATAAGGGTAGGATGGTATCTAATGGTTCAATATCTTATTCAAAAATTAAGGAAAATATGGATCCATTATTACTTCTCGATAGATTTCCCTATAGAAATCCCCATTTAAATGTTATAGATGATATATTTTTATCCACCAGGCAAACGGTAAAAGCTATCAGTAGGAAAATTCGTAAAGAGGTCTATAAAAATCACCGAAGCTGCCTAAAGCGAATGAAGAATCATCTTAGAGTGAGGGAAGAGGATGATTCCTTTTTTTGCCCAATAGCTTTCGCTTACCTAGAAAACAGGAAAAATTTACAAGGTTTTAATGAACTAACAAGTGTTGATAATCGATATTCCTATGAAGACAGATTAAATGACGAAGGATTCGATGTTGCAAATAGAATTGATAGAAACTTAATTCTGGCTATGACAAAAGATTTGATTCGATCAGATAATTTTAATTTTAATGTACCTAAATTAGAGTGGGTTATTAATAGAGTAATTGCCCATTTATATTCACACCATTTTATTAGTTTGCTTAACTCTTTACCTACCATAAATAGAGAAAATGGTAGTATTAATTACACTAAATATACAAATTTAAATCAAATCTTAATAGTAAATTCCAGGTTAGACAACTGTGATAAGATTTATTGGGTGGATTATTTACCTGATTATAGTAAATTAATTACAAAATATAGTGAACTTTGTCCGAATAAAAGTGTGAAACAAAGAAGAATTAAAGTTTCTGAAAATAGTTATAACCCAAGGAAACTAGCAATAGAGAAATTGGATTCAAGAAGAAAAAATTAAATATATTTTATGCTGCTGGGAAATTTTTTAGCAGCTTTTTGTATTTCTTCACTTCTGACTGTCAATAATGATAGTGAGGGGGGTAGGAACATAATGGGTTCAATTATAATAACTAATAAGGATATAAAGAAAAAATCTTTATTAAACTGGAATAATAGCTGGATTAATAAGTTTGAATCAATTTGGAGTATATTTGAAAAAATAAAGCTAGCAAACAATATTAGCAATAAAGAAATTTTACATCTGTTCGCAAGTGATAAAATTGCTCCAGCTAACAATCGCTCAATATTTTTTTCTAAATTTAATTCAGAGCCGAATATATTAATTGGTTATGATCTCTATAAACATCAATTGAACATAGTCAAATTACTTTCTACTGGACGACCAATTGATAATTTCCATCTTGAAAAGTTGTTTAGAAAGGAAGTTACAACTTGCAAAACATGTATAGAGTTTAATTATCATAGCATATTCCATCAATTTAAACTCTTAAGTTACTGCCCTTTTCATAAAATACCTTTGGCTATCACTAACTATAAAAAGAATATTATAGTTGATGATTCTCTTAATAGTAATTTTCAACTTGAAGCGTTAAATATAGATGTAGAAACAAACGAAAAAGTTCATTTGTTTATTAATGCTAAAAAGAAATGGCAAACAGTAAACACAAAAAATTTTCAGTTAAGCTGTGGTATTACAAAAGAATTAATTGAAAATGAATCAAATAAAGGAAATATAATTCTTTATTTTGATCCAGGTGTATTCATTGTCAGAGAGGCTGCTTTAGAGAAGTATAACTACATTTTATTTAATAAATATAATGAGAATATTGGTAAAGAAGAGTTACTTACTTTCAGTAGTCCAAAAGCAATTAATAATGAGGAGAAATTCAGTTTTACTGAAAACGACTTTAAAATACTCTATTTATCTACTCTAAAAACCTTTCATTCAATTGTAAGGCACCTAAAAACTACCTTATTATTTAAACACAAACAATGTATAGAATTGAATATTAGGAAACATCCAGTTAAGCCAAAGTGTCCATACTCTAACGCTTACGTTCATTGGAGAAAATTTATTGAGGGGCTTAGTAATATTTCTGAAGTAGACAAAAAAAGACCAATGATTCATGATTCTTACCTTAATTTTAAAGTTTATTGCTACCAAGAACATAGTTTTTTTGAAAGACTTTTTTATACAACGATATCCTCTATTGATGAAAAATATAGAACGCGCAAATTAGTTTTGTGGTTAATTAATAAAATATATGGGATAGTTATTACTAACTATTTCTATTGTTGGTTAGAGCACTTTCAGCAAAGTGAAATAAATGAGAATACTTATTATTATTGTCCTCTAGAGTTTGATTACATACCAACTTTTATAGTTGAAATAAATAAGGAACAAAAAGATTCTGTTAACTTTCACCTTTGGAAACATAACAAAAGTAAGTTTATCTTACCTAAAGTTAACAAACCAAATACCTAAAAGGCATTTGGTTTGTTTTGAGTATTATAATTTAGTCCGTTTTGATTCTTGTTAATATGTCTAATATTCTCGCATCAGAATTACCTAGTAGACTTAATAAGGTTAATGCATCTTTATTACGGTTCCAATGTTGTACCGCAAAAGATTGTCTAAGTTGTTGGGGACTCATACTTTTTGAGAATGAATTTGTATATTTCTCAACTATTAGTTGAATGCTTCGAATTGAAAGGGGTGTGTAACTTCCTAAATATTTTCTCCCAAATAAGGGTTTACTCTCATTTAAAAAACTTTCTTTTATCAATTTTGAATAGTGAACTTTTAAGTGAGTCAAAGCTGTTAGTGAAATTGGTACTAAGATTTTTCCTCCTTTTCTTCTAACTATTATTATTTTTTCCTCCCACTTTATATCATTTTCCTTTAACGAAGCTACTTCTGCTGCACGTAAGCCAGATTCTAAAATCAAACTGACAATTGTTATATCTCTATTTTTATTTCTTTGAAAAGATGTTCGTTGCCGTCCTGAAATATTTTCTCTTTCGTAATCATTTATCATATAGTCTAATAAATCCTTTGTTTTACTTCCGGATAATATATTGGTTGAAATTTCATTAGCTAATGTTTGCTTCGTTTTTTTTCTCAAAGGAATATTGTTCATAACATTTCTGTTAAAATAACTCTCCCCATCTTCATCTTCATATTCTACTGTAAGATATACAAATAATGATCGCAGGGATGAAATTTTTCGGTTAAGTGTATTATCCGAATGTTTCTTTTCTAACTCTAGCCAATTTAGGTATTCTTGAACTTCATTCTTACTCAACTTTTCTAAATCGTATAAAGTAACAGATTCAGTGGTGCTAGACATAATTATTCCTTGTTCACAATTCCACTTTAAAAAGTGATGGATTTCCAGCGCATATCCATAGACTGTATCAATCGAGCGTTTATTTTTAATTTTCACATCTAAGAACTCATTAACAAACCAGGGAAGTTGGCCCTTTATATTTTCAATGGTTTTTAATTTACCTTCATGTAAATTCATTATGCTTTTCTCCCGAATTATTTCAGTTTTAAATAAAAAAAGATTAAACGTGTAATTAGTCTACTATAGAAATTAACTAAAAATAATATCTAAAAATGTTCCAATTATTTGGGCCCATTTTCGGGTTCGTTCTTCTCTAGTTAGTCTTTAAAATACTTGATGCTCATTATTTTGTACCCACACACATTTACCTTTAAAAAGGCATCATTTCTAGGAACCAACTACACCCCATCAAAATATTTCTATATAATTATCTCAGCTTATCCATAGCTCCTTAAAAATAAAGGTAGTTCCAATAATCTGAATAACTTCTGTTATTGAGCTAGTTGATAATATTTGGTGAGGATTAGGAGCTCAAGCGTTAATGAAAGCCATGCTTTACGAAGTCTATAACGGTAGAAATTGTATATTGTAGATTAAAATATTGCAGTAAATATGAATTTCAAGAAATTGTTAAAATGTTTCTTGATATTTTTCTTTTTGTGATGTGCATCACATTTCCGATAGGAGAACCCGGTTATGCTATCGGTGTAATCACATTAAGGGGGAATTCAGATGAAGCGAAGATCTTATTTTAGCGGAGTAAGTTTAGTGATAGCAGCAGGTATCTTTCTTGCCGGGTGTGGCAGTGAGTTGACAAAGGATAGTAAGGAAACAGTCGTTAAGGAAAAGCAGCAAGTCGAAGAGAAATCTCAACAAGCATCAAAAAAAGCCCAGCAAGACAAGTTTTATTTTACAGCCAATGAAGGTGGAACAATCAGCAAGGTAAATGCTTTGAACAATGAGGTTGTTAAAACGATTCAAGCAGATGGGGTTGTCCATAATATTCAAGTGTCACCCGATGGAAAGACAGTTGCTGCTACGATCGTCCCGAGCATGGGGGCTCACGGAGGTAACGAGCATGATGATGGAGGACATGAAATGAAAATGAACGGTTCTGCACTTTTTTACGATACCGAAACGGATGAGTTACTGAAAGAAGTAGAAGTCGGTAGCCACCCAGCCCATGTTGTGTATACAGAGGATGGAAAATACGCCCTTGTCACAAACAATGAGGATAATAATGTTTCCGTTATTGATACTGAAGACTACACTGTGGTCAATACAATAGGAACAGGGAAAGGCCCGCATGGCTTCAGGATATCAAGCGACAGCAAGCATGCTTATATAGCGAACATGGGCGAGGATTCCGTCAGTGTCATTAATCTCGAATCAATGAAAGAAGATCGCAAAATACAGGTAGGTGCCGCTCCGGTCACGACAGGAATAAGCGCTGATGGGAAGACAATGGTAACAACGCTCAATGCTGAAAATGCTCTGGCAATTGTTGATCTTGAAAGTGGAAACATAGAGAAGGTAGGAGTCGGTATTGGCCCGGCTCAGGTATATCTTGATGCTAATGATCAATTTGCCTACGTGGCCAATCAGGGAACAGAGAGTAATCCTTCTAATAGCATAACGATTGTTGATTTAAAATCAAAAGCAGCTATATCTACGATTGAAACCGGTAAAGGAGCACATGGTGTGGTGCTGAGTGAGGACAATAATACTGCGTACGTAACCAATATGTTCGAAAATACGGTAAGCATAATAGACCTTGTAACGAAAGAAGTAAAACAAACGATTCAAGTTGGAGAAGTCCCAAATGGAATCACGATCATGAAGTAATGGATGGATGCCGCGCCTCTTATCTTGGAGGGCGGCTTCTTGCATAAATTAATACAATTATTCGTCACATAAACTCGATTGTTTCTACACATTTGATTTATAGAATCATAATGAAAAAAAGGTTCCCCTCAGTAAAGGAGGCTTTGTAAACCATGAACCAAGTAACACTGACTGAAGATGCAAGTAAAATAATCAGGGAGATGATTGAAGCATTTGGTGAGAATTGCATAAAATGAAATTCACAAACGCAGAAAATGATTGGGTGGCATTAATGAATTATAAACAAGAAGTCACGAGATGCAAGGAAGAATATTACGATAGGTCAATTGGGGAGAAGAAGAATGTACAAGTATAAAAAAATCGTGCTGGTGGCAGCAATAGTTGTGTTATTTGGAGGTTCAGTTTATATGATATCAGCCTTTGACAAAAATGCACAGTCTGTAACCCCTTCCATCGCTGAACAGGTGAAGGGGAAAAAAGAGGTGGCTGGATTGAATCAAAAAGATGACAGCCTTACAAGAACTGATAGCCAAGGAGCTGTTGCCGTAAAAGCCACAATTATCCCGGATCAAAGCAATACCAAACAACTGGAGTTTGAGTTAGTGTTGAATACGCACTCGATCGATCTATCAAAATACAATATCACTAAAGCCTCCAAGATTGTTTTTGATGAAAGTGAAGAAAGCCAAGAATTCATATGGAAAGCATCGTCAGAGGATTCTCATCATATGAGCGGAATATTAACTTGGGCTGGACAAACGACTGTTGACTTCAAAGAGGTGAGCCTTAAATTGGAGCAAATAGATAATGTACCAGTGAGAACGTTTAGCTGGACAAGTGAGGAAATTTACCAGTCCGACAAGGGGGGAGAACGGTGAATAAGAATCGGTTAATGGTATCGGGGGCAGCTATATTACTGCTGCTCTCCATTATTTACATAATAGGAATAAAGAATATTGACACAATGGTTGCCTATATTCCTAATGTCGATGAAGGGACTATTTCTGTAATTGATACTAAAAAAGATAAGATCTTGAGAACACTTAAAGTAGACAATGTGCTGTCTGACGGGATCGAGTCTAGTAAAGATGGCAAATGGATTTATGCTGGGAATTATAGTCGCGGAGAGCTATTGGTTATTGATTCTAAAACAGGGGAAATAGTAAAGAGAATTGACACAGGCAAAAACCTTCATGGCATTGATATGACTCCGGATGGGAAGTACTTGTACCTGGCGAGCGGGGACTTTAAGGCAGGAAAAGAATTCAACTATATAACTGTTGTAGCAACGAACAGCCATAAAGTGGTCGCAGAAATCCCTACTACATCGAAAAGCCCGTCACATATCGATTTTAGCCGCGATGGAAGCCTGGCTTATGTCGCGAATATCCTTTCAAATGACATTACATTGATTAGCACGGAAACATTTAAAATCATCGCTACAATCCCAGTCGGCACCATCCCTAATGAGGTTGAGCCTTCAGCTGATGATAAGTTTCTTTACGTAGCTAATGTTACAGATGGTACAGTATCTGTTATTGACTTAATAAACAGGAAAGAAATAGAAACAATAAAATCAGGAGAAGGGACACACGGTTTAGCTCTGTCGGCTGATGGTAAGTTTCTGTTTGCATCCAACCGGATGTCAAATGATCTCATTAAAGTTGAATTGGATTCTAATGAACTTAAGGGGAAAGTATTGACTGGGAAAACCGCAAATCATGTCTCATTAGTGCCAGGAACAGATAAACTCTATGTGACTAACAAGGATTCTAATGATTTAACGGTGGTAGATGCTAATACAATGAAAATTCTTTCAAAAATAAATCTTGGTAAGACTCCGCATGAAATCAGCTTTGCAATTGCAAAGTAATAGAAAAAACCTTTAGCTAGAGTTGAATCCTTTATTTATTCTGTCAAGGGCCACTACGCAGAAATAAACCAAAATCTCTTTTGACTACAGCCTTTATATCATAACAATCCCTGCCAAGATAAAGGGGATTTTAAATCCCTTCCTCGCCAGAACAACAACTGCATTCAGCTCAGTTTCTGTTGTAGGGGTTATGCTATTAAAGGGGGCTAGCCTGATAGCCAACGCAATTTGACTTCGACTGCCGGAAAGTGGCTGGAAAACTTCAGTTTTTCGTATAGAAAGAGGCCAATATCAACGACTCCGGTAAGTTTAGAAGAAGTTGCGAGGACTTAATCTAGTTAGGTTGCAACTAGAGAGGAAATCGGAAAAACACATTGGGGAAAGGCTATATATACCGCTTGAAGAAGGGACTGAAAGTAAAAAAGGAAGCCAGGTAGGCTTCCTCTTTGAAATCAGTTTCTTATTCTACATTTTAATGCTCTAACGGAAGAGGTTATTATTCAGGTTTATTATTAGCATCAGGATCTGGAGTGAAGTTTACTTTAAACCCATCATATTTAACCATATTCACCATTCCTGCAGTGGCATGATGCAAATCGTGACAATGGAATAGCCAGTTACCAGGATTATCTGCTTTAAATGCAACAACATATTCATCACCAGGTTTTAAATTAATCGTATCTTTCATGATTGGAGCACCTTCTACAGGTTTTCCATTTTTGCTAAGAACCTGGAAGAAGTGACCATGCAAGTGCATAGGATGGTCATCCATCATAGAATTGTTGGTCAGTGTTACTTTAACAAGATCGCCTTCCTTGACATTTATGCTATCAGTTTCTGGGAAAGTTTTGCCGTTAATCGTATAGGCCATTTCTTTGCCATCCATCGCTGTGTTTAAATCCATTTTATATTCAGTATCATATTTTTGATCCAGTGAGAATTTACCCTTTTCAGGACCCCCATAATTCATAAAGGAAAATTCAGGTAAATTTTCAGACTGGTTAGATTTGTCAGACGAATTAGTAGAGTTTTCATATTGAATTTTTGTCTTCATTCCACTTGATCCTTCCATATCTCCGTGGCACTCTATGAACCATTCTCCGGGGTTATTTGCTGTAAACTCAATGTCATATCTCTCACCTGGTGCTATAGCAATCACTTGATTGTTTATTTCTTTTGGTTCATTTAGTTCTTGTCCGTCAATTGCTGCGACTTTAAAGTCATGGCCATGCAGGTGGATTTTATGAGACATATACCCTACATTGACAAGACGAATTCTGACCTTTTCTCCTTCTTTGACCTTTAATGGTTCAATGCTGTTACCGCTTTTGCCATTTATCGTAAAGATATCGTAAGCACTCATATCATGGCCCATTTCTTCCATTCCATCCATGCTATCATTCTCATTTGACCCCATATCGCCGTGATCCATGCCACCTGAATCAGTTTCTTTATCACTGTCCTTGTCTGAACCCATATTACCGTGGTCCATTCCTTCCATGCTGGACTTACCTTCTGCAGGGTTGCTCATCCACTCGTCAAGCATAAGGGTATAATCACGATCATAAGACTTATCATTTGGTTCTACAATAAATGAACCGTAAAGCCCTTTATCCATTTGTTCAACAGCATTTTGATGGGTATGGTACATATACGTTCCTGGATCTTCAGGGATAAATTCATATGTGAAGCTTTCACCTGGCTGGACTGCATTTTGTGTCACACCAGGGATGCCATCCATTTCATTTGGCACTGTAATTCCATGCCAGTGTATAGAGATTGGTTCATTCAGTTCATTTTTAAGATTGATTTTTAATTTCTCTCCTTGCTTTACCCGAATTTGGGAGCCGGGTACAGAGCCATTGAAAGTAAGTGCTTTTACGCTAACATCCTCATTTAGCTGGTGCTTGGCTTCTTTGGCAATAATATTTATTTTATTGCCAGTAAGTGTTTCAGTAACGTTTGCTGTTTGTAGACCTTCTATATTTTCTTTTACTTCAGAGCTAGGTTCTTCTTCCATGTTTTTATGATCCATTTCACTCATACTGCTACTGGAACAGGCAGCAATAAAAAGGGTGGAAAAAATGAGAATTGAAAGTAACTTTAATTTCATAGCTGTATACCTCCAGAAATTTTTTAAGGAAATCATAATACAAATAAATGCAGAAATTATGGATGAAAAATTCATTTCTTTTTTTGAAAAGGTTATTAGGGCAAGACTTACCATGAAAATTTTGAATAGGTATTTTTTTAGTAATCAATAATAAGAAATTTCTGCAAAAAGTAATGTTAAGATTGGTCCTAAATAGGAGGTGGCGAATATGAATAGTTTGAATAGGAGAACATTTATAGCTAAAACGCTCAAAGGGACTGCAGGAGTAATGGCCATTTCAATTCTTCCGCTTGGGTTAACAGCATGCAACAATAAGACAAGGGTAGATACAAGTTCAATGGCCAGCCTTGGGCCTATCAGTGAATTGGAAAAGGGTGAATTCCCTAAGAAAGTACCTTATAAAACAACCGTACAAGATGCATGGGTTGAACAGAAGATGGAAGGCTTTGTATACGTCAATAAAAATAAAAATGAGGACTCTTTAATAATTATGTCGCCTGTATGTACACACCTAGGGTGTATTGCTGGGAATGCAGAGCAGGACATGAAAGAAGAAGGAGTAGCGTTTTATTGTCCTTGTCATGGAGGAGAATATGACGAATTTGGTGTGAATATTGGAGGACCCCCTCCCAGGCCACTGGATATTTTTAAGCGTTTGTCCAGGATGGCATTGTCTATATAGCTATTTTAAGTCCGACCAAACGGAATTAATCTATAATGAATTGAAGTCTTATTTCATGTTGTTCTAATAAAAAAAAGAGCGAAAACAAGAAGATATCCAGTGTCCTATTATTTTTGATTTGGTCCATGATTGTGGGAGTGGTAGGCTTATTGAGTATATTATTTAGGTAAAGCTGATTTAGAGTTGAAAGTAGTTTTGTGTTTAAGATAAACAAAGTTTTCGGAAAGGAATCTTTATTGGAAGTTAAAAGCCCTGCTTTAAACATGGGCTTTTTAATTTTCTTTTGTTTGGTTGCTTGTACCAGAGTGTGTATATGCTTGTCTAAAACTTAAGGTTATAGAAAGAGGGCGTTTTTTTCTCATATTTTCTTGCGCATCCTCATTCAATTTAATTCATTATAGAGGACCGTTAATTTAGAAAGGAATAATTTTTATGAACTTATTTATGAGGCACATGATTGTTGGATTGACAAGCAGTATTCTAGTCTACCTATTCTTAATTAGCCGATCTGAATGGAATTCCATGCATGCTTGGAATAGAGCTTATGCTGATGTATCGCTTATCCTTCTCTTCATAACCATTTTGATCGGTCCATTAAGTAAATTGAATAACCTATTTATTCGCTTTTTATCATGGAGAAGGGAGTTAGGGATTTGGTGTTCCAACATGGCTTTACTACACGTTTATGTACTATTACAGGGATGGTTTTACTGGGAACCGATAAGACTAATCATTGGCGTTAACCAAGAAACTGGCCAGCTTTCGTTTGATCCGGGTTTCACCCTCGCCAACCTAGTTGGTGCTATGGGATTAGCTTACTTATTTCTGCTTGCTTTAATATCAAATAATTATGCAATAAAAGTATTAGGGAGAAGGAGTTGGGACTACCTCCAAAAGAAAAGTGGGACACTTTATATTCTAGTAGTATTGCACACTGCATTTTTTCTCTTCTTTTTTAGATTAGGCAGTTATAATTGGGTACAAAAGCCTTTTTTGGTAACCGTAACAGTTATTTTCATGCTGCAATGGGCTGTTTTTATTCGAAGCGTCTACCAAAGCAAAAATAGAAGGAAAATAGAATAGAGTTCTATTGGGGATTATTGGATATAACTTGCTTTGTGATTGTATCATCACTTTATTTATAAATCGGAGCGTTAATGCGAGCATCTTGAAAAATATGCATTTTATATGCAGTTTATTTACTTAATGCAAGGGTAACCTATCAAATGAAAGGAAAAAAACAGAAAGGGAGATTACATGTATAACCAAACTTATGAACAGTGTATTCAGGCTTGCCTTGAATGTATGGAGGCTTGTAATGTTTGCTATGATGCGTGTTTCCATGAAGAAGACTTAAAAATGATGGCAGAATGTATAAGAATGGATCGGGAATGCGCAGACATTTGTGCTTTCGCTGCCAAATCTATGCAATCAAACAGTCCTTTTGTAAAACAGATCTGCCAGTTATGTGCTGATATTTGCCAGGCTTGCGGAAACGAATGCAAGAAGCATTCACATGAACACTGTCAAAAATGTGCTGAGGCTTGCTTTAAATGTGCAGAAGCATGCCGGCAAATGGTATAGTAACCAAAAAACAGACACTTGGTGTCTGTTTTTTGTCTTCAAGATGTCTGAATTCCGACATGCCGGCAAAGCCCTTACCCTAAAAGTCTACATGGAAATCTAGTCTATTATTCTATTTCCGGTCATATAAATCGAGTAAGTTGATAGTTATAGAACGGAGTGAGCAAATGAACAAAAGACATCAAAATACTATATTTTTAATAAGAGTTCACAAGATTTATTTCGCGCTTTTTTTCTTAATTATTAGTATTATATTTTTCATTAATTTTCTTGATTTTAAAGAAAAAATAAATTCTTCCTTTATTACAGCTACTAGCGAAAAGGTACATACTAATATCATCCTAAGTCTCATGGCAACTGAAATAGGCTCGCTTAGATCACTTATTAATGAACAAGAAACACCCTCTATCTCCCGAGCAGTATTTCTCACTCTTACAAATATTTGGCCAGAAGACACAAGAACATTTCTTGGTCAAGAAATTCCGGGTTTTTCCAACTTTAATACCGAAATTGCTATCGCAGGAATTGGGACCGATCTTACCACAATGCCAATGGAATCTGCTCCCCCGTTAGAAGTGCTTTTGAAAGAGAAAGAAATGGCAGAACAGGAGCTAGGCGAAAAAAATGTTTCAGAAGAAAAAAGGATTTCGCCTGTCCTTAAAACCGGAAAGGATGTGGCATATATTTATCATTCCCACAGCTGGGAAGCTTTTTTGCCCTCGTTGCCTGGAAAGAAGACCGCAAATGAAGCTGTAAGTTTAAATGAAAGTAAAAACATAATAGCAGTGGGGAAAAAGTTAAGAGATGAATTAATGAAAAAAGGCATTGGAGCAAGCCACAGCACGTCCAATGTTACAGAGGAATTAAAAAAGAAAAATTGGAATTACAATGATTCATATACGCTTTCAAGAGAGACAGTAAAAGAGGTAATGGCACAAGAATCATCTATTGGTTATCTTATTGATATTCACAGGGATTCCCAACCTAAAAAGCTTACAACTACAATGATCAACGGAAAACCATTTGCAAGATTATTTTTTATAGTGGGAAGGGAAAACAAAAACTATGAAAGTAATCTTGCCTTAGCCAAAGAATTGAATAAAATGTTAGAAGAGAAATTCCCAGGAATCAGCAGAGGTGTTTTTGTAAAGACAAAAGATGATGGGAATGGAGTATATAATCAAGACCTTTCCAGCCAATCGATGCTGCTTGAGTTTGGAGGAATAGAGAATAATAGCATTGAATTGGATCATTCTATTAAAGCATTTGCAGAAGTTTTCAGTGAATATTATTGGGAAGCTGAGGAAGTAAACGGGAATTGATTGTTTTAGTTTTGGCGAATTTTCTAATAGAGTCTTTATTTCTATCAACTCATGAAATTCTTATTTTTATAACAGAATACAAGTTCGAAATACAAGTTCGAAACCCACTTCTTCGAAGTATGCCTATCTTCCTCTTGTTAAATCACTAATTATCCTCAAACCATATATCAATATGGTGCTTCATAAAAAATGCACAGATTTATGGGATATTAGTGACAAAAGTAAAGGGATAATAGATTTCAGGAGGGAAACGATGTCTAAAAAGAAAAAACAAAACAAAGAGCAAAAGTTTGGCTTAGGCTGGCTCTTTCTAGTGGTAATGGGGTTATTCGTAGTTTTAATTCTTCTTCCTAATAACGGAGGAAATAAAATGACATTTACTGATTTGCATGGACTGAGCTATTCACAAGATGGAGAAGAATTAGTTGCAGCAGTCCATGATGGTTTAAAAGTATATTCTAATGGATCATGGTCAATACCAGAAGGACCAAAAAATGATTACATGGGTTATTCACCAGTTAAGAATGGATTTTATAGTAGTGGACACCCAGCACCAAATTCTGATCTTCGAAATCCCTTAGGAATTGTAAAAAGCAAGGATAATGGAGAGACGGTGGATGTAGTTGATTTGCATGGGGAGGCAGATTTTCATGCATTGTCCGTAGGGTACGAAACAGAAGAAATCTATGTTTTTGCATCTGAACCTAATTCCAAAATGAAAGAACAAGGATTTTACTACTCAAATAATCAGGGAGAAACCTGGAATTCAATGAATATGCAGGGGATATCGGGCTCTCCTTTAGTAATGTCTGCACACCCTTCCAGAAATGGAACATTCGCGATTGGTACAGATCAGGGCCTCTATCTATCTGAGAACTATGGAGATTCGTTTGAGCAGATAGTAACAGATTTTAGTGTGAGTGCTGCTGTATTTTCAGATGATGATACAATAATTGCAGGAACAAATAATGGTGACAAGCGAATCTTAAAAATTAATATTAATGATAGTAGTTTCAGTAATTTAAATATGCCCCAAAACTTTGAGGGGAATATCTTGTATATTGCCGTAAACCGTGAAAACAAAAAAGAACTCTCATTTGCAACCGACCTACTAAATGTATATACAAGTAGTGATAGTGGGAAAACATGGGAAGAAATTGTTGAAGAAGGTACCAGTAGGAAGTCAGGATAAAAGTGATCTTAAATAGAAATGTAACCTGTTATAGGAAATTATATAAAATTGAATGAAGTATACCGTCAAAAGAGTGAAGCATGACCTAAAAGCCATCCCTGTATAAATAATCGAGGGATGGCTTTTCCTAAATTCTCCGTAATAGTGCCAATCATTCATTTTCTTTATGTCCCGTAATAGAACAATAAACCCGGTTATGCAGATCTGTAGAAGACATTCCAGTGTTTTTAGATGGCAACCATGTTTAAGAAATGGATTCGCAGAATCAAGTATTCAACTTCCTAAATATCTTAATGACACTAAAATGATAAACCCCTTTTTTGTACAAAATGATACATAGGTAGTAGACAGGCAATGCCAACAAAGCAAACTGGAAATCAACTACAATGCTTCTCTTCTTTCGCGTTCACATTAATTACATATTTTTCAAAAAATAAATTTATTTATATTTACATAGGGTACTGGGGTATAGTATATTAATTGTAGAAGGGGGGAAGCTAAATGCAACCTGAAATAAAAACGAATACTTTAATCGCTGATGAAGTAAATTGTTACGCGTTTGAAAGAAAAAGTCATCACTCGGATAAAGTGAAAAACTCACTTGTGGTTCGACTAAACAGAATAGAAGGTCAAATACGTGGCATAAAAGGGTTAATCGAAAGAGACACTTATTGTGATGATGTCATTACACAGATATCTGCAACCCAATCTGCGTTGAACAGCGTGGCAAAAGTTCTTTTAGAAGGACATTTAAAGGGATGCGTAGTGGACCGCCTGGAGCAAGGAGATTTCGATGTAATAGATGAAGTACTCGTTACTATTCATAAGTTAATAAAAAAGTAAAGGAGCTGTTAGAAATGGAAAAGGTAACATTAAATGTAGTAGGTATGTCGTGTGGACATTGTGTCAAAGCGATTGAAGGTAGTGTAGGAGAATTATCTGGAGTTTCAAATGTTAAAGTTCATCTAGAAAGCGGAAAAGTCGATGTTGAATACAGCCCAACGAAAGTTTCCCTGGATAAGATTAAGGAAACTATTGATGATCAAGGTTATGATGTGAATTAATTATGAAGTAGGGTGTGCTTAATGGGACACCCTTTCTTTTAATAACATGTATACCTTGTATGGGTATATAACCAATCTTGAAAATATAGTATTTATCCTCATTTCCAGCTAAAAAGGAGGAAGAAAAATGGGTGAGAAATCAATAGCAAAGACTCAAACTGATCTTTCAGAAGAAAACGTTACATTGAGTATCACTGGAATGACATGTGCTGCGTGTGCGACACGCATCGAGAAAAACATTGCCAAAGTTCCAGGTGTACAAAAGGCTAATGTGAACCTCGCTACTGAGAAAGCTTCTGTTATATATGATCCTGCTGTTGCTTCTGTTAATGATGTCATTGCGAAAATAAAAAAGACGGGCTATGGAGTTCAGGAGGAAAAAGTCCAACTCGATATCATTGGAATGACATGTGCATCATGTTCAACTCGTGTTGAAAAAGGCTTGAAAAAGGTTGAAGGAGTTACTAGCGCAGCTGTCAATTTAGCAACTGAAAAAGCAATTATCGAATATATTCCTGGCAACACAAATATCGAGCAAATAATGGCGGCTGTAAAAAAAGTCGGCTACGATGCCAGGGTAGTAGGCGATAGTAATGATGATTATGAGCGTAGCGCAAGGGAAAAGGAATACAAAACCCAGGTCAGAAAATTCACTGTAGGGGCAATCCTATCTGTGTTTTTCTTAATTCAAATGATATCGGATTTTGCGATGGAATATGGAAATGGGATGTTTTTTCATATGAGTCCATGGGTTCAATTCCTTCTTGCTACTCCAGTTCAATTCTATGTAGGAGGCCATTATTACCGTGATGCCTTCAACGCGGTTCGTGGGGGCAGTGCAAACATGGCAGTTTTAGTTGTACTGGGAACTTCAGCCGCATATTTTTACAGTTTAATTGTCACGATATTAGGAACAGGGCAATTTTTGTATTATGAAGCAGCTGCCATTGTTATGACCTTAATTGTTTTGGGGAAATTGCTTGAAACAAGGGCAAAAGGGCAAACATCTGAAGCAATTAAAACGCTCATGGGACTTCAAGCAAAAACAGCAAAGGTCCTACGAAATGGAGAAGAACTTGATATTCCACTAGAAGAGGTTCAAACAGGTGACATGATTTTTGTTCGAGCAGGAGAAAAGGTTCCAGTAGATGGAGAAATAATCGAGGGAAATACTACGGTTGATGAATCCATGCTTACCGGTGAAAGTATGCCTGTTACAAAAGGAAAAGGCGACACAGTTATTGGAGCAACTGTAAATAAACACGGGGCGTTTACCTTTAAAGCGACCAAAGTTGGTAAGGATACTGCGTTAGCTCAAATTATCAAACTTGTCGAAGAAGCTCAGGGCTCAAAAGCCCCTATTCAGAAACTTGCCGATAAAATATCTGGAATCTTTGTCCCGATTGTCATACTAATTGCATTGGGAACTTTTGCTATAACTTATTTCCTTGCAGGATTTACACCTGCCCTTGTAAGCACTATTGCCGTGCTGGTTATTGCATGTCCTTGTGCATTAGGCCTGGCTACACCAACTGCAGTAATGGTTGGTACTGGAAAAGGTGCTGAAAATGGTCTCCTTATTAAAGGAGCTGAACATCTTCAAACAGCACAGCGGGTAACTACTGTAGTACTGGATAAGACCGGTACCATAACTAAGGGAGAACCAGATGTTACGAATATCATCGCATTTGGGGAATATAGTGAAGATGAATTATTGCAATTGGCTGCTTCAGCTGAAAAAGGATCAGAGCATCCACTTGGTGAAGCAATTATTAATGGAGCAAAAGAAAAGGACCTTCCACTTCAGGATGCTCAAAACTTTAATGCCATCCCAGGACATGGAATTCAAGTGGACATCAATGATCAAAAGGTATTTATAGGGAATAAAAAGTTAATGCACAAAAATAGTATTGATATTGATATTGCATTAAATCGAATGGAAAAACTTGAAGGAGAAGGGAAAACTGCTATGTTAATAGCAGTTAATGACAACCTTGCCGGTATAATCGCAGTTGCTGATACAGTAAAGGAAACATCAGCGAAAGCAATTAAACACCTTAAAAATATGGGCATAGAAGTTATTATGATAACTGGCGATAATAAATTGACAGCCGAGGCTATTGCCAAGCAGGTGGGGGTTGATCGGGTACTTGCCGAAGTACTCCCGGAAGACAAATCAGCCGAGGTAGAAAAGTTAAAGCAGGAAGGAAAAATTGTAGCCATGGTCGGGGATGGTATCAATGATGCACCAGCACTAGCTGCTGCGCATGTTGGTATAGCCATTGGAACAGGTACAGATGTTGCAATGGAAGCTGCGGATATCACCTTAATGCGAGGTGATTTAATGGGAATAGTTGATACAATTAGCCTATCCAAATCTACAATGAGAAAAATCAAACAAAATCTTTTCTGGGCATTTGCGTATAATGTTATATTGATACCGGTAGCAGCAATTGGCCTTTTAAACCCAATTCTCGCTGGAGGAGCTATGGCTTTCAGTTCTGTTTCAGTAGTTGGGAATACACTGTTTTTACGAAAGTGGAAACCTATACGCTAGAAATGGTCTATAAAAAGTTCAAGAAATGGGAGTGACTCTCTGAGTCATTCTCGTTTGTACCCTTGACTATGAAAAAACCATACTGATTAATAATTTTTAAAGTATTGCCTTCTATGCAGTTTTATATTAATAATTTTGAGTTTCAGATAAATGTTTGCAGATGGGGAATAAATAATTAAGGGAAGTAATGTGTCTAAAAAACTAATTCAGGGTAAGATAATCTAAAATGACAAAGGAGGAGTTTGTTGAATGTTAAGAATTAATACAAGAAGAGCTATGCTATTTGTATTGCTTACATCTCTTTTATTAATGCTGGGGGCATGCGCAAATACAAATGAAGAAAAAAAAGAAAGTAAGGGGACTAACAATACAGAAGAGACCCAAGATAAGATGGATGAAGATATGGAAGATATGGATCATGGCAATATGGATATGTCCGGTTCGGGTGAAGTTCCTGAAGGTTTAAAAGAGGCGGCTTCACCAGCTTATGAAGTTGGGAGCAAAGCAATTATTGAATCCGATCATATGCCTGGTATGAAAGGTGCGGAATCAACTATTGTAGGGGCATATGACACAACGGTTTATACTGTTTCATATACTCCGACTACCGGGGGAGAAAGAGTGGAAGATCATAAATGGGTGATTCATGAAGAGTTAGAGGGAGTCGGACAAGAAACAGTTAAACCTGGATCAGAAGTTACTATAAATGCTGAACATATGGAGGGAATGGACGGGGCAACTGCCGAAATTGATTCTGCTGAACAAACAACAGTGTACATGGTTGATTTCACACTGACTACAAATGGTGAAGAAGTAAAAAATCATAAATGGGTAACAGAGGAAGAACTATCACCGATTGACTAAAACAACTTAAAAATAACAGGGTGTCAGGTAAGTCATATTTTAGACTTTCTGAACACCCTTTTTTATATGATTATTTTTCGAGTTACCCTTTGTAAATAAAAGGCCGTTATATAAGATAATTGAGATGTTCTTTCTTCTATTTTGGTTCTTCTAAATACTGCCTCAATTCTTGCTACAATTCTGCCTCACTAGATCGTTTTAAAGGAAACAGAGAGTGGAAAAAAATAATTGGTTATCAGTTGCTAAATTATTAAAATGCTTTAGCCATTGAACTTTAGTCTTGAAGAAACAATACTTTATGACTTGTCTGAGTTGATTCTTGAATCAACTTGAATCAGGAACGACGTCTGATAATCTAGGATTATCAGATTTCTCCACATTTTCTTGATTTTTTTAATCTATTATATAATGAGTAATACAAATAAAATGAAGTAGTTATTGAGTTAGGGTGAGAATTTTATATGCCTTCTAGGTTGAAGAATATATCTTTTAAATTGGGCCTTTTGTTCAGTGGGATATTTGTCTGCTTCCTTCTACTGCTTGGTTTGGTCCTCTATGGTGTTTTCACAAATGTCTTGATTGATTATATTAAGCAGGATGTCCTCACGCGTGGAAACAATCATGCCCGTATTTTAGAAGAAAACTTCGACCGGGCAACGATTGGCCATGTGGTTGAAATGGAACAGGGAGTCACAACTGAGGTGCTTATTGTAGATTCCGAAAACAATATCATCGCTGCTTCAAAAGACCCCGACAATGACATGAAGAAGCATCTTGGAGAAAACAGGAAAAAAAGCAGTTATATTCTAGAAGATGATTGGAGGGACCATCGCTATATCATCTCAGTCTCTGTTATTGGCGATCAAGAAGGGTATGTTTACATGTACTATCCTTCAAACATCCTCCGAGAAATCGTCTTTGTCATGAATGCCCTTATCACAATAGCCAGTATTGGGATTATCCTCCTGGCTTTCGGGCTTATCGGTATTTTGTCAAAAAAACTGACCAGCCCATTGCTCGCAATGAAGGAAGCCACTTCTAAAATGTCCTTGGGAAAGTATATGCAAACGATTCCTGTCAAAGGCGAGGATGAAGTAGCCCAACTTGGCATATCTATCCAGAAGTTGGGTGAACAACTTCAATACTTTGAAGATAGCAGGAATGAATTCCTGGCTGCTGTATCCCATGAACTTCGGACTCCCTTGACATACATCAAGGGGTACAGTGATGTGTTGAAAAAAGGAATGGCAAGTAGCGACGAAGAAAAAGAGGAGTACTTATCAATCATAAATAAAGAGGCACAGCGGCTATCCATCATGATTAATGACCTGTTTGAAATGAGCAAGCTTCAGGTGGGGAAATTCGAACTGGATAAAAGGCCGGTCAACCTAAATGAGCTAATTAATAAAACAGCTACGAACCTAAGACCTGAAGTGGTAAAAAAAGGACTGAAGATCACTCTTGTACTTGAGGACGGACTATCAAAAACAAAAGTAGATAAAGAGAGAATGGAGCAGGTTTTCTACAACCTTCTTGAAAATGCGGTGAAATACAGCACTGAAGGCGAAATTACCATTCGATCCTCGACCAAAAAGGACCTTGTTGTTGTAGAAATCTGTGATACTGGGGAAGGAATACCTGAGCCTGAACTTTCCCGAATTTGGGATAGATTTTACCGGGTGGAACGATCAAGGGGAAGGAAAACTGGAGGAACAGGTCTTGGACTCTATGTGGTGAAGCAAATTATCGAAGCCCATGGTGGACAGATTCAGGTTAACAGTAAACTGAATGAAGGAACTGTTTTTACCATCTACTTAAAAACTTCCAAGGAGAGAGTCGAATGAACAAAATATTGATTGTTGACGACGAGGCACAAATGAGAAAGCTGGTTAAACTTTATCTGCTTCAGGAAGGCTATCAGGTGGAGGAAGCAGAGGACGGACAGGAGGCAATTGATATGCTTCGAAAGGATGACTACGATTTGATGATCCTGGATGTAATGATGCCTATGATGGACGGGTGGGAGACAATACAGCATGTGCGCAAAATGTCTGACTTGCCGATTATCATGCTTACTGCTAAGGGTACTGTCCAGGACAAAGTTACGGGCTTATCAACAGGGGCGGATGATTACGTTGTCAAACCTTTTGATGAAGCAGAGCTGCTAGTAAGGGTCAAAGCACTCCTAAGGAGGACCGGCCATTCCAATTCTGGAGAGAACATCTTGAAGTATCAGGGGATGGTTATTGACCTCATCTCGAGGGAAGCAATTTATGAAGGGATGAGAATCAACCTGACACAGACTGAATTCGACATTCTCGTTGCACTAATCGAGCACAGGGGAAAAGTCTTATCAAGAGAACAACTTGTGGATTTGATATGGGGAATTGAATTCATGGGTGAGGACCGGACTGTGGATTCGCATATTAAGAACCTTCGTGAAAAGTTGCAAAAAGCTGGAGTGGATAAGTCTATTGTTAAGACAGTTTGGGGTATTGGATATAAAATGGAATAGTGGTGATGAAAAATGAAGCGTTTATTGCCGATTATCATAATGACATTTGCCACCATAACAGGTTTGTTTTTCCTGTTTTTCGTAGTCAGAATGATATGGTTCCCGCCAAATTCCATGGGGATGATGATGGGAAGGCAAATGATGTACCATCATATGCGTTTCTGGTTCGGTCAGGCTTTTTGGCTGTTCCTTATATTGCTTGGAATCGGATTATTGCTGTGGATGGTGATCAACCGCATTAATCGAAAAAAATAAGTAGTCATAACCCTTTTATGCCTTCCTTGTTCCCTTCAAGAACAAGGAAGGCTGTTTTATTTTCTATAGCAGTGGCCCTTAGTGTATCAGCCAATAAGTAAATTCCATATTTATTAATTTCAATTTAGGCATGAGGCAAAGAATTTTGGTATCGCATCAACGGGTCAAACCGCATTTATCAATATTTAGTGAGATCAAGTTCTTATATTCATAATTGAAAATGAATTAACTTACTTACTCAACTACGATAATCCCGACCATTCCATTCTCTCTATGCCCTGGCAGGGAACAATAAAACTCATATGTACCAGTTTCAGTAGGAGTAAAAGAAATGTTGCCCTCCTCATGTGGACTAGCATGTAAATGTAGTCCATCTCCATGTGAATCATGTGAACCATGGGATGAGATGTTTTCCTGGTCGGTATTAGGCAATGTCGGCATTTTTACTATCACGATATCATGCTCAATGGAGTCGTGATTAGTAAAGGTAAGAAAGACTTTTTTGTTTTTTGACAAATTGATTTTACTTGGAGAATAGGAAAAATTTGAGGGATTAACTTGAATAGTTATTCGGTTTAATTGCTCATCCTTGTCATCAGTAGGAATTTGGGAATGATTCTCATGTATTGGTGATTCTTTTGAAATAACCGACTCTTTATTTAATTGATTGCCAAAATAAAAGTATCCTACTAAAACAATGAATGAAAGGATAGGCTTTAAAAGCCAACTGGTAAAAACCCCAGTATCTTTGGTTGCTTTTTGTTGGGAAAGAATCAAATACAGGAATAAGGTAGAGACAGTAATAGTCAAAAATATATTTAGAAGAGAAACTGCTTGAATTCTTGAAATCATTTCACCAAGCATTGCACCCATCATTCCGCCCATCATTCCAGCCATAGATCCCTCAATAACCGGGAGTATCCCAAATGCAAACCCTGCAGCAACACCTACCGAAACTCCAATCAATACGGAAATAAGAGAAGAAAGGAATAAATCTCCTTGATATATAAACCCGAAAAGAATCCCAGAGGTTACACCAATATTCATTGATATAGCCATAGATATAACCATAGATGCCATACTTTTCATCTTTGTTCTATATTGATATGAAAGTATGATGGAAATCAGAGTCACAAGTAAAAGCGTGCCTACAACAAAATAGTGAAATTCGTTCATTCATATTCGACCTCCTTTAATTGGTACATCATATGTCACTCGAAGACAAGCCATTCTAAAAAAATGAATTCTATTCAAGAATAATTATTCAAATATTCTAAATTTTTAGTATTTACAAAAGATTAATATGGTAGTAAGATTATTTTTAATTACTCCATGAATATACCGTAGCGGGGTAAAGTACTTATGAGGAGGGAAAATTAATGGCAAAAGGACAGAAAGTTTTATTTCTTGGGGTCTATGGAATGGAAGTTGTGGAGTGCGGAGGTGCACTTGCTAAGAACGTTCTAAATGGTGGGGAATCATTTGCATCTATCATGCTGTGCCGAGAAACTAGCCAACCACAGGTTAGGAATGCAGCAGAAATACTTGGAGTAAAGGATATTACATTTCTGAATTTCCAGTATGGCACCGTTGATTTAAGCGTTGAATCCAAGAAAAAAATTATAAAAATTATCAGAGAGGTTAAACCTGACATCATTATTACCCAAGATCCCGAACATTCCTTTCACGATTTGGACCCCGACCGTCGTCCGGCAATGACTTTGCTTCTCGAGTCCATCGCCCTTTCTAGCAGAGATTTTGCTTTAGATGAACTTCCAGGATTAGAACCTCATCCGATTCCAACTATTTACTACATGACACCGCACCATCCTAATACTGTCGTTGACATTACAGAAGTATGGGAGAAAAAAGAACGTGCAATGGATATGCTTGAAAGTCAATTGGAATTCAGTGGCATGCATTTTGATGAAATGCTTGATCAGAAAGCAGCTGAAATTCTGTATCCAGGATTCTCAAAATTAACCAACTTTCAGGAAAAGGGAAGAGCTATACATCAAGTTCTAGATAAGGCTGTTCATGTTTATCATGGCCTTGCCACCCATGGTCATTTCGCTCTTGCGGAAGCCTATCGTAGAGAAGGGAATTTCCACTTGCAAGAATTAATGGTTTAACAAAATATAAGGGGGTTGGAAAAATGAGGAAGTTAATATCACTTATTATTATTGCTCTTTTTGTTTTTTCTTCTGCAGGAAACAGTCTTGCTAAATCAGGAGTAGAATCACTAAAAATTGGAATTCTTAGTGATGAAAGCACGTTAAACCCTTATACTTATCAAACCGGTTATCCAGGTCTTGACTTGGTTAGCCTGCTGTATGACACTCTATTGCAACTAGACAAGGATAACAAACCAGTGCCGTGGCTTGTAAAAGAGTACAACGTCAGTGATGACGGACTGGAGTACAGTTTTAAATTGAACGATAATATAAAATGGCATGATGGAGAAATGCTTACCTCTGATGATGTTAAGTTTACTGTAGATTATTTTATTAAATATCCTAAATCAAGATTTACCAATCCTCTTAAAAACGTTGCCTCATTAACTGTTGAAAATGAAACTGACTTTACAATGACTCTTTCAAAACCCGATCCAAACTTTATTATTCAGCCTCTTGCGGATGTACCAATATTACCAGAGCATATTTGGTCAAAAATCTCAGCTCCTGACAGTGAAACCAATGCAATAGGAAGTGGGCCATACATTTTAAGTGAACATAAGGCTGATCAATATTATAAAATGACCGCCAACAAGGACTATTTTAAAGAAGCTCCTCCTATTCAAGAAATCATATTTCCAATCATCAAAGATACTACAGCACTTTACAATGCATTGAAGTCTGGGGAAATTGATGCAATCTCATCAAATATTTCTCCGGAGCTTGTTAGCCAATTCGAGTCTAACCCCTCATTAAAGATTTCACGTGGTGCAGGATTCAGCACCACATTATTCCAGCTAAATTCTGAAAAATATCCTATGACAGAAAAGCCTTTCAGACAGGCAATTGATCTTGCAATAGATAAAAAAAGTTTGGTTGATATCGTGCTTTTAGGATTTGCAGAAGTCGGCAGCCCGGGTTTTATTCATCCGTCATCACCTTCATACAATAGTGAAGTAAAAACTTCTTACGATCCCGAAAAAGCAAAGAAAATCCTTGATGATGCTGGTTTCAAGGATACAAATGGGGACGGTTTCAGGGAAGACCAAAAAGGAAAAGAAATAAATTTCACAACACTAGTCCACTCTAACAATCCAATTAGAATCCGTGTTGCAGAACTGATTTCTGAAGCTATAAATGAGATAGGCATCAAAAATTCTGTAAAAGCCATGGAAGACACAACCATTATTAGTTTAATGTGGCCTGACTACGATGTTAGCAAGGGAAGAAACTTTGATATGGGAGTATTCGGCTGGTCAAACACGATGCAGCTTTTCCCTGATCGGATAGTCGAGTTGTTTTATTCAGATCCTGCAATTGGTGCTGTAAATATCGGTGGTTATAAAAACAAAGAATTTGATGCTCTGTCGGACCAACTAAGAGCGACATTTGATGAGACGGAACGACAAGAGCTTATTAATGATCTGCAATTAATGGTAGCAGATGAAGCACCAATTATTACTCTCTATTATCAGGAAATCGTCAATGCATATAACCCTGAAAAATATGATGGTTTTGTTTTCCAAACAGGAAAAGGGATAATCAATAAGTTGTCATTTGTCTCTGGGGAAAGAAGTGAAGATGCTGCTGGGAATAACAGTAATTCCGGTGGGGAAAGTAAATCTTCTGATGAAAAAACGTCTAATGACAGCAATTCAGTAAAAGAAAATAATAACGGGATTATAATTTTTGGCGTACTTATCGTAATAGCAGCTATAGTTTTCTTCTTATTAAAAAGGAAAAAGAAGACGAACGATAAGGATGATTTTGATTTTTAAGGAATAAAGGATCTATCCCGTAAAAATTTTTACGGGATTTTTTCCTAAACTGGCAGGAGGTGCAGAATAATGGGGAAATTTATGGCAGGCAAGCTTTTGCAATACACAATTGTTATCTTCCTAATGCTGACATTGAACTTTCTTCTGCCTAGGCTTATGCCAGGCAATCCCCTCGTATTTTTGGCAGGTGAGGATGTTGGATTAATGTCCAGCGCTGAGAAAGAAGCAATCTTGGAAAAGCATGGACTTAATGATTCCATATTTGAACAATACGTAACTTATATAAAAAATATTCTGACAGGAGAATTCGGTTTCTCCTATCAGCAAAAAAGACCGATTTCAGAGATTATTATGGAGCGCTTACCTTGGACAATGCTTCTAACAGGGCTCGGTCTTGTCCTCTCAACCATTCTAGGAGTAATGTTTGGAGCCATTTCAGCCTGGCGCAGAGGGACTAAAACTGATGCGAATTTATTGACAGTTTTTATGTTTCTAAGTGCAATGCCTTCCTTCTGGGTCGGTATGATTTTAGTTTCTATTTTTTCAGCTCAATTAGGATGGCTCCCTGTTTTCGGAGCTGAAAGTGCCTGGTCGAACTATTCGGGTATGGATAGATTCATTGATATTAGTAAACACCTTATATTACCGTTAACAACTCTTATATTAATCTCAGTAACAAGCACCTTCATGATTATGAGATATTCGATGCTAAATGTTCTTGGGGAAGACTATATTATGATGGCCAAAGCAAAGGGCGTAAAAGAAAAAGTTATTAAGTATAAGCATGCCATGAGAAACGCTTTGCTTCCGGTGGCTACTGTATTTATGCTTAGTTTAGGGTTTACCTTGGGCGGGGCAACTGTAATAGAAACGGTCTTTGCATACCCGGGTGTAGGACGATTAATGTTTGAATCAGTCCTAAGCAGAGATTACCCACTGATTCAGGCGACATTCCTGATTATTACCTTCAGTGTTGTCATTGCCAATTTCTTGGCGGATTTACTTTATCCTTTACTTGATCCGAAGGTGGGAAGCCGAAATGGGTAATAAAAAATGGAGAAAGTATTGGCATGTACTTACATCTAATAATATCGGTATAGTCGGATTAGGACTTTTAATTATATTTTTGGCGATAGCTGTTTTCGCTCCTTTACTTGCACCATTTGACCCGACTGAACGTGTGGGAACACCATTTACGAAACCTAACAGTCAATTTCTCCTGGGTACCAATGACGTAGGACAGGATATTTTAAGTGAATTGCTGTATGGGACTAGAATTTCATTATTAATTGGTGTCCTTGCTGCCTTTATTTCAATTCTTCTTGGATGCCTTATCGGTGTAATATCAGGGTATTACGGCGGAAAAGTAGATGCTCTTTTAATGAGATTAGTAGACCTTGTTCTTGTTATCCCGTTTTTGCCTCTTATGATTTTATTGGCAGCCTTTATAGGTCCAAGTTTTTGGAATATCATTTTGGTTATAAGCTTAATTTCTTGGGCGAGCCCAGCAAGGGTTATAAGATCACAGGTATTAACGCTAAAAACAAAAGGGTATGTCGAAGCCGCCAAATCAATCGGCACAAATATTAAGGTCATATTAGGCCGGCATATTTTGCCTGGTGTTATCCCAATTGCACTTTCCCAATTTGTATTAGCAGCAAGTCATTCTATTTTAATTGAAGCATCCTTAAGCTTTTTGGGTTTAGGAGACCCTTTTACTAAGAGCTGGGGAACGATTTTATATTATGCCCAGGCAAGGGGAGCGTTCTTGACGGATGCATGGGTCTGGTGGATACTTCCTCCTGGCTTACTCATCACCACACTGGTAATAGGATTTGCTTTTACTGGCTATTCATTGGAAGAAGTTATGAATCCGCGACTGAGAAGGGGGCGTTAACATATGTCTGCTGTATTAACTGTAGAAAATCTCTCCACTTTCTTTAAAACCGAAAAGGGGATTGCCCGTGCTGTAGAAAACGTTTCATTCTCTGTTGAAGAGGGAGAAATGCTTGGACTGATTGGAGAGTCGGGATGCGGGAAAACGACCGTTGCCCAATCGATTCTAAGATTAATAGAGTTTCCCGGAAAAGTAGTGGCTGGAAGTGTTCATTTAAATGGTAGGGATTTGCTTAAAGCCTCCGATTCTGAATTAGGTTCTTTAAGATGGAAGGATCTTTCTGTCATACCTCAAAGTGCGATGAATGCACTAAATCCCGTTTATACAATAGGCGATCAAATTATGGAGGCCATTTTGCTCCATGAAAGAGTAAGCAAAAGAGAAGCACTGGCACGGACGAAGACCCTACTTGAGCTTGTCGGAATCGATGGTGACCGATGGAAAAGCTATCCGCATGAATTCAGCGGAGGGATGAAGCAGCGCGTTGCCATTGCCATGTCACTTGCTTGTTCTCCCAAACTGGTAATTTCCGACGAATCAACGACAGGACTAGATGTATTAACCCAGGCACAGGTGATAGCATTAATTAAAAACCTTCAGAGAAAGATGGATTTATCAGTAATCCTCATTTCACACGATTTGCCGATGGTCACTGCTATTTGCGACAAAATTGCAATCATGTATGCAGGGAAAATTGTTGAGCTTGCCTCAACAGAGGATATATTGAATGATACAAGACATCCTTATTCAAAGGCATTATTACAAGCGACTCCTGACCTGTCCGATCCTGATCGGGAAGTGATTTCGATACCAGGCAGTGTCCCTAATCTAGTAAACATTCCACAATGTTGCAGGTTTCATACGCGATGTGCGTTTGCTTTTGACCGCTGCAGAAAAGAAACACCTGAGTTCAGGGAAGTAAAGCCCGGCCACTTTTCCGCATGCTTTCTTGAGGAGGAGGAAAATGGATAATTCAATTTTACTGAAGGTAAGAGATTTGAAGAAAACGTTTGTGAAAAAGACTGGATCGATTTTAAACCGGAAATTGCAAAATGTTTACGCCGTCCATAATGTTAGCTTTGAGATTAAAAAAGGGGAAATTCTAGGGATCATCGGGGAAAGCGGCTGTGGAAAAACCACAACAGCACGAATGGTGATGCGCCTGATGAAGGAAACCAGCGGGGAAATCCTTTTTGAAGGAAGAGATTTATGCAAATTAACAGATTCAGAGACAAACAGGTTAAGAAGTAAAATGCAAATGATCTTTCAGGATCCATATGATACTCTCAATCCTGGGATGACAATAATGGACATTTTAATGGAACCAATCAATGCCCACGAAAAACACCTCCCACATGATGAGAAAGTTCGAAGGGTGAAAGAGGCGATTGAATCAATTGAGCTGAGGCCCGCTGAAGACTATATGGAGAGGTTTCCACACCAGCTGAGTGGCGGGCAGAGGCAAAGGATTGCTATTGCAAGAGCTGTGATTCTGGAACCACTATTTATTGCAGCTGATGAACCTACTTCTATGCTTGATGTTTCTGTCCGAGCAGGTATTTTAAACCTCCTTCTCGAACTTAAGAAGAAAATGGGCCTAACCATGATGCTGATTACACATGACCTATCGACAGCAAGTTATATGTGTGACCGAATTGCAGTCATGTACCAGGGGAAAATCATCGAGGTCGGGCCTACCAAGAAAATCATCCAGTCGCCTTCACATCCTTACACAAAGGCCCTAGTTTCGGTAGTAAAAGATCTTAATTACTTTATTCAAAATCGAGAAAAGTTAATTCTAGATGGTGAAGTGGATGCAACCGAAGAGACAGCAGGATGCCCATTTGTAAAAAGATGTCCATACCAGGAGGATATTTGTAGTAGTGAAATGCCTAAACAGGAATCTCTAGGCGCGGGCCATGCAGTATCTTGTCACTGCCATAGTAATCTACTTGAAAAAACTTCTTAGGAAAGGGAGTTTTGAAATTGAATAACGAAAAGAAAATAAAAGTCGCTGTTAATGGCGGCGTTGATTTCGGGTCCAAACTGACTGCTAACCAGCTTCGTATACTTGCAAAATATATGGAAGACGACCAGGAGCTTGAGCTTACAACCTTCCAGCAGCTTTATATTGACATTCCTGAAAGTAAAAAGGATGAAATTATTACGAATTTTGAGTCGGTTGGGTTACACTGCTACCCAGTCGGCAATTTTGTAAAGAGCCTTAGAACCTGCAACTTTTGTAAAGGTGCAGAGGAAGAGGGAATGCCGGTCGCAATCGAACTTAATAAGAGAATTGCCGGAAAACCTGTTCCGTTTACCCTTAAACCAGCATACACCGGCTGTCCTGTGGGCTGTGGAGAGCCTTTGGTTAATGATATTGGAGTTATGAAAATAAATGGGAATCAATATAATCTTTATATTGGCGGGAAAACAAAAGGAGAGGATGCCGAGGCAGGAAGCTTATTTAAGGAAAATCTAAATCCTGAAGAACTTTATACTACAGTCGAAGAAATTATTAGGGTATATGGGGAAAAAGGGAAGAAACGAGAGCCTTTCCATAAATTTTTAAAGAGATTCGGAAAGGAAGAGCTAATTGAAAATATAAGTCAGGTATAAGGGGGAATGGACATGGGTGCAGAGGCGGCTAATGAACAAGTATTGCCACCAACTGGTTGCTCTACAAATCATCGAAAGAGCCATCATTCAGAAAAAATAAAAAAGAACCTTGATTCAAGGCTAAATCGGATTGAAGGACAAATCCGCGGGGTTAAAAGATTAATTGAAAATGATACCTACTGTGACGATGTGATCACTCAATTATCCGCCATCCAATCTGCTTTAAACAGCGTGGCAAGTCTTCTTCTTGAAGGACATTTAAAAAGCTGCGTCCTTGAAAGGATAAATGAAGGAGACACGGAAGTCATTGATGAGGTCCTAGTTACCTTCCAGAGGTTGCTGAAAAAGTAATAGAGAAAGAAAACCGGGAGGGATTTTCGGTGGCTCAACCAGAGACCGCGGGTAAACAAAGTACGAAACAAAAGATTAGTATCATCTTAGCTTTAGCTATTCCAGCTATGGTTGAGAATACCTTGCAAATGGTGGTCGGTTTTGTGGATACCCTGTTTGTTGCCAGACTCGGTTTAAACGAAGTGACAGCTGTTGGGATAGCGAATGCGGTTTTAGCCGTTTATATTGCAATTTTTATGGCAATAGGGGTGGGAACTTCTTCGCTAATTGCTAGGAGCATCGGATCAGGCGACATCGAAAAAGCAAAATCGATTGCCAGGCAATCCACTTTTATTTCTATTTTGGCGGGAATGATCTTCGGTATCATTTCCGTTTTTTTTAGTGAACCGTTGCTTAAAATGATGGGAGCAGAATCAGATGTTTTAAGAGATGGGTCCATATATTTACAGATTGTTGGAATTCCGTCCGTCTTTATTTCATTGATGTTCAATTTTGGCAGCATACTAAGGGCTGCTGGGGATACAAAAACACCTATGAAAGTAAGCTGGTGGATCAATTTAATTCATATTGGTCTAGATTATGTCCTGATTTTTGGCTTATTTAAGTTGGATGGATTTGGTGTAGCTGGAGCAGCTTGGGCAACTGTCATTGTAAGGCTTTTGGGGTCAGCTGCGTTGTATCATCATATAAAAAAATCTCCGGTTTCTTTTTCTTTCTCTGGCGAATCTTCCAAAGGAGATTCATTTGCTATCTTAACATTATCTGCCCCTGCAGCAATTGAGAGATTAATTATGCGTCTTGGCCAGGTGGTTTATTTTGGCCTGATCGTGAAAATAGGGGCAGAAACGTATGCTGCCCACACAATTGCAGGGAATATTGAAACATTTTCATATATGCCGGGTTACGGTCTTGCAATAGCAGCCACCACCCTTGTTGGCCAAAGGATCGGTGCTAGACAGTATAGGGAGGCATATGAATTTGGTTTTTTAACTACGGGATTAGCGATTGGATTTATGTCATTAATTGGCTTGGTGTTGTTCTTTTTATCTCCATGGTTTGCTTCCTGGTTTACTACAGACCTACATGCTAGAGGCATGGTTGTAACCGCGCTGAAAATTGATGCTTTTGCACAGCCTGCATTGGCAGTGGGTTTAGTTTTAGCAGGTGCACTTCAGGGGGCCGGCGATACAAAAAGTCCGATGTACAGCACCGCACTTGGTATGTGGGTGATTAGGATAATCGGAGTTTATATTTTTGGAATACTTTTTGGCATGGGGATAGCTGGAATATGGATTTCAATCGCGATTGATTTATATGCAAGGGGAGCTTTTTTGTTTTATCAATTTAAAAAACACTTTAAAAAAATAGAAGAAAAAAACTTAGGGGTTAACTGAATCAATTATTATAAGCTTATTTATTGCTGTATGTATTAATCTACATTTCTAATTTTAAAAATTCTAATTATATTTTCTTGGCCATCCTTTAATGGTTATTAAAAGTTATTTTAATGCAGCACCCACATATACTATAGAGGGGTAACGTATATCGAGAACGCTAGGAGGTTTTGCTTATAGATATCAAGAGGTTTACTTGGATTGATGAGGTTTCGGGTCTAAAACATAATAGGGGGAAACACAATGCTTAATTTTGGGAAACGCTTATCATTTTTCAGCTTACTTTGTGTACTGATATTAGTATTTAGTGCCTGTAACAATAGTCAAGTCAATACTCCTGCTAATAAAGAAAAGAATGAAGAAAAAACAAGCAGTTCTAATAAACAGCAAGTTATTACAGTCAATGCGTTAAGTGAACCGCCTAGTCTTGAACCAGCACTGATTGATAACCAGACTGCAGGGGATATTTCAAATCAATTATTCGAGGGTTTGGTCCGATTGGACAAAGAAGGAAACATAGTTCCTGGTGTTGCAGAAAAGTGGGACATTTCTGATGACGGAACTGTTTATACTTTCTATTTTAATAAGAATGCTAAGTGGTCAAATGGTGACCCTGTGACTGCTAAGGATTTTGTCTATTCGTGGGAGAAGGTTTTACGTCCAGAAGTAGCTTCACCTCTTGGAAGTAACTTGTTCTTTATTAAAAATGGAGCAGCATACAATGAAGGATCATTAAAGGATCCAGCACAGCTGGGAGTTAAGGCTATTGATGAGTATACACTGGAGGTTACTTTAGAAAAACCTACTTCCTTTTTCTTAGGTTTAACTGCTTTCTTTACATTATTACCTGTCCATGAAAAAACGGATAAAGCAAATCCAGAGTGGGCTTCTGAAGCTGAAACCTTTGTTTCTAACGGACCTTTTAAAATTGAGAGTTGGAAACACGGCCAAGAATTAATTATGGTTCCAAATGAAAATTATTGGGGCAAGGATGTAGTTAAGCTTGAAAAGTTAAAGTGGGTAATGGTGAATGAACAAAATACTGAATATGCTATGTACCAATCGAACGAGCTCGATTTTTCTGCCAATATCCCAAATTCAATAAGAAGTAAATTAATCGCTTCAGGTGAAGCAAAAACAGCGCCAAGCGCAAGTTTAGCTTATATAAGATTTAATCATGAGGATCAAATTTTTAAAAATGAAAAAATCCGTAAAGCATTAGGTCTTGCCCTTGATAGAAAACTTTTGGTCGAAAAAGTGACACAGGGAGGAGAAGTTCCCGCTCTTGGTTTAATACCATTAGGATTGAGCAGTGGTGCAGGAGAATTCAGGGAATTAGCTGGAGACTCCTTGTTTAAGGATAATGATTTAGACACAGCAAAACAACTTCTGAAAGAAGGACTCGAAGAACTGGGACTTTCTACATTGCCTAAAATTAATCTGCTTTTTTATACAGACGATACTTACAATAAACTTTCTCAAGCAATGCAGGAAATGTGGAAGAAAAACTTAGGAATTGATACAGAGCTCCAAACGATGGAACGTAAGGTATTTGTTCAAAATGTTCAAGCTGGTGAGTACCAATTAGCTTTGTACAGTACTGGCGCAGACTATGATGATGCAAGCAATTTAATGGGACAATTCATGAGTGGGGATGTCTATAACTATAGCAACATTTCTATTCCTGATTACGATCAATTAATGGAAAAAGCAGAAGCGGAATTGAACCTGGAGAAGCGAGCGGGGTATTTGGTCGAAGCTGAAAAGGTTCTAATAGACCAAATGGCAATTTCTCCACTTTATTACCGTACAAAAGTTTACTTGCAAAAGGACTATATCGAAGGAGTCTATCAGTATACAATCCAGGCAATTGATTTCCGGGAGGCAAGTGTTAAGTAGTAAAAATGGTGGCGCGCTAAGCGGCTAGAATGCTAAAAGAGTGTACAATAAGTACACTTTTTCAGTTGTTTTTGCCTAAAATCATTAAGGAGGGGGAATATGCGGCAATTTATTACCAGGAGAATTATTAGTGTTATCTTAACTTTATTTGTCATTATTTCGCTTACCTTTTTATTGATGTACGCAATACCCGGTGATCCTTTTACAAGTGAAAATCGTATTCCAGAGCAGGTAGTTGAAAACTTAAAAGAGCATTATGGACTTAATGATCCCTTGTTAATACAATATTTTAAATATCTAAAGGGAGCATTATTGATGGACTTTGGTCCTTCAATCAAATGGGATAACCAGACAGTTAACCAATTAATTGCTAACGGATTTCCTGTTTCGGCCATGATAGGTATTCAAGCCATTCTTATAGCTGCATTCTTTGGTATCGTTTTAGGTATTCTCGCAGCTTTTCGTCACAATAGTGCAATTGACTATTTTTCGATGATTATTGCCATACTTGGCCTTTCCGTCCCTAGCTTCATTTTTGCTACAATATTAATCAATTTTTTTGCTATAAAGCTGCAATGGTTCCCTGTCGCAACATGGGGTACATGGAAACACTCCGTTTTGCCAAGCATTGCTCTTGCTGTTACACCGATGGCTTATATTGCACGACTTACTAGATCAAGTATTTTAGAAGTACTTTCGATGGATTATATTCAAACTGCCATGGCTAAAGGAGTGACTGGTTTCAGATTTATTTTTAAGCATGTACTTCGTAATGCAATGATTCCAGTTGTAACAATACTTGGTCCCATTACAGCTACAGTATTGACTGGAAGCTTTGTCATAGAACAAATCTTCGGTATTCCAGGCTTGGGGAAATATTTTGTTGAGGGCATCACTGATAGAGATTATCCATTAATTTTGGGAACGACTGTTTTTTATAGTGCTATATTAATATTCTTTATTATATTAGTCGACCTTGCATACGTTCTGATCGATCCAAGAATAAAACTTATCAAAAGGAGGGGATAGATGATGCAGCAAGTGCCAGACGATCTTTTTGTTCTAAAGAAAAAAAACAAAGAAGAAAAGGCCGATAGTAAACCTAGTGAATCGTTTTGGATAGATGCGATAAGCATACTGAGACAAAACAAGCTTGCTATGACTGGACTTGCCATTAATATTGGTTTGATCGTAATGGCAATTATAGGTCCAATGCTGGTTCCCTATTCGTATTCAGATCAAAATCTGTTAAATTCCAATCTCCCTCCATCATTTGATTATTGGTTTGGAACGGATGATTTAGGTAGAGATTTATTTTCCAGGACCTGGGTAGGAGCAAGAATTTCCCTTTTTATTGGTATAACAGCAGTAGTTTTGGATTTGATAATCGGAATTATATGGGGAGGAATCGCAGCATATAAAGGCGGAAAAACTGATGAAGTGATGATGAGAATCGTAGATATACTTTATGGACTGCCTCATTTGCTGGTGACGATTTTATTGATGGTCGTATTAAAGCCTGGATTACTCACTATTATAATTGCCATGGCTGCAACGGGATGGATTGGAATGGCGCGTCTAGTTCGCGGTGAAATACTGAGATTGAAAGAATCTGAATTTGTAATGGCATCCCAAGTATTAGGAGGGAGTTTTTTTCGGGTCTTGTTTAAGCACCTTATTCCAAATGCTATGGGCCCTATAATAGTGAGCATGACATTATCTGTTCCTGGTGCAATTTTTGCGGAAGCCACTTTAAGCTTTCTTGGACTAGGTGTTCCTGTACCGCTTGCGAGCTGGGGAACGATGACATCAGAAGGTCTCGTCACCTTATTAACAGGTGAAATATGGAGGCTATTTTTTCCCGCATTATTTATTTCATTAACGATGTTTTCATTTAATGTATTGGGTGATGGTCTGAGGGATGCGCTGGATCCGAAATTCAGAAAATAACTCTTTTACTCAATGAAAGGGTGATAAATTTGAAAAGATTACTAGAAGTTAATGACCTGCAGGTTCATTTTCATTCAAAAAAACAGAATATCTACGCTGTTCGTGGGGTTTCCTTTCACGTGAACAAGGGGGAAGTCCTCGCAATTGTCGGAGAATCCGGGTCAGGGAAATCAGTTACTGCTAAAAGTATTATGAAACTGCTTCCTGAGAAAACATGTTCCATCCCATCAGGGTCCATTTTATTTAATGGGGAAGAAATCACAACAATGAAGAAAAAACAGCTTTCCAAAATCCGTGGGGCAAAGATCGGTATGGTATTCCAGGATCCCATGACTTCCTTAAACCCGACAATGAAGGTGGGTGACCAAATTGCTGAGGGGCTAATCGTTCATAAAGGCTATAGTAAAAAGTTAGCTCATGAAAAGGCAATTGAAATCATTAGTCTAGTTGGAATCCCAGATCCTATATATTGTTGTACAACCTATCCTCATCAACTAAGTGGAGGAATGAGGCAGCGAGTTGCCATTGCAATGGCTTTGATTTGCGAACCTGATCTGTTAATTGCTGACGAGCCAACAACAGCTCTTGACGTTACTATCCAGGCACAGATTTTGGATTTATTAAAAGACCTGCAGGAGAAAATGGGTATGGCGATCATTCTGATTACGCATGATTTAGGGGTGGTTGCAAGGTTTTCAGATAGAGTGAATATCATGTATGCCGGTAAAATAGTCGAAAGTGGAACGAAAAACGAAATTTTTTATAATCCAAAACACCCCTATACGATTGGATTGCTAGAATCAGTTCCTCATCTTGATTTAGAAAAAAACCAACAATTAACCGTGATTGAAGGGACTCCCCCAGACTTGCATGATCCTCCAAAAGGTTGCGCTTTTACTTCCCGATGTCCGTTTGCAATGGAGGTATGTGATTTGTATCAACCTAATAAAACCATCCTATCAAGTACACATCATTCTGTTTGTTGGTTGATGGACCAAAGAGCGCCAAAAGTAGTTGAAATTCAATTTCAGTGAGTTTATCTAGGGTGAATATTAACGGAATATTCGAACATTAAGCCTTATTTCCATTAACCGTCTGGCCTACATTCCACGAGGAGGGTACAGAAACTCCATTTTTTCTACAGAATTAAACATTAATATCAAAGTAGATTGAAAATGAGAGGGTTGATGATATGTTTATAAAACTGGAGAAAAGCGGCGAAATGGTTTTTGGGCTGTTAGCAGGGGAAATGTTCCTAGACGGTGAATGTGGGAGCTGGAGTGAGGGAGCTGGAGTCTTTTTATGGGAGCCATTTGGGAAAGATCCGGCAATCGCTGTATTTGAGAATAATGGTTCCTATAAATGCTATAAAGTACTAGAACAAGTAGACTTCAAGGAAATTATCCTGGCAGAAAAATAAGCGATGAAGGCGAGATTGGTTTTTAAGTGGTCTCGCTTTTTTTGATTTCAAGCAGCAGGAAAGAAAAATGGTTAATGTAGATTTATAAGCTCAAGGTGATAACAGGCTTGTATTCTAACCATTAATGTGATTTGGCAAAACTCGACCAGCCTATTATATATTGGGCTTTTCTTTCAACGCTCCCGGTGATGGGGAAAGGAGTTCAAAATAAATCATTTAAATGAAGAAGGATATATTTTACTAAATCAATTACAAGTATTATCCACCACTTCCTCGAAATACTCATGCAGATGATAATCCGTGGATAGATACAAATGTGCAAAGAAGGATAGAGTGACGGCTAACAGGGAGGTTGATTATATCCCAGTAGCGGTCATTTTTTTTACATAAAGAAAGTATTCAGTTACTCCAATAGCAGCGGGAATAGTGAGGACAATAAATAGAATTGATTCAATCTCCTATATTTGATGTTATTTATAATTTTTTCACTCTACATACTTTCTTCATGATTCGCTTTTA
Organism: Bacillus sp. ISL-35; assembly: GCF_018613355.1. Taxonomy (NCBI): domain Bacteria; kingdom Bacillati; phylum Bacillota; class Bacilli; order Caryophanales; family Bacillaceae; genus Bacillus; species Bacillus sp. ISL-35. The sequence continues at coordinate 386,601 of NZ_JAGGQK010000006.1, forward strand.
TATTTAAAGCATAGAAACAAACATCATAATCAGAAAGGAGGGATTAGCATGATGGGACCTGGTTTTGCAGCAGCTGGCTGTGGACCGATTGGCTTACTTATTGGTTTGCTGTTGATTGGTCTCCTGATCTACTTGTTGAAGAACAGGAAGAAATCAGATGGGTCGAATCTGCCTGATTCTAGTAAAGCAATGGAACAATTGAAGATGCGGCTGGCACAAGGGGACATCACCCCGGAAGAGTACCAAAAGATGAAAGACATTGTTTCAAAATAACAGTTTTCTTTCATACTTTCTACAAATTTTTAAAGGAGAATGAAAGTATAAAGAAATGGAAAGGAGAGAAGGAAATGATGATGGGACCTGGGTATGGTAACTTTGGAGGCTTCGGGATGGGAGGTGGATCCTTGATGATGATAATAGTTTTCCTGGCAGTCGGCTATCTGCTGTATCTGGCTTTCAACCAGAATGGAAGGAGTGAACAAACGCTTCCACTCCAGGCAGTGAACAATCAAGCAATTGATCTTGCCAAGGGCAGGTTGGCAAGAGGAGAAATCACTGTCGAAGAATTCGAAAAAATGAAAGCAAACCTTTTATAAAAAGTTTTAAAAAACCTTATAAAAATAAAAAATAGGAGTGTTTACTATGATGAAAAAGACAATTATTACTGGCGCATTAGCAGCAGCCCTTATCGCAACAGGAGGTACAGGATTGTATATGGCATCCGCGAAGGAAAATGCAGTTAATCCTGCTGATTTTATGAAGGAGCAGGGAATTGATTTCAAAAATATGGCTAACATCATGGGTGAGGGCAACTTTGAAAATATGCAGGAGTTCATGGGTGAACAGGGTGTTAATATCGATGAGATGAATCAAATGATGGAATCAGGAGATTTTGATGATATGCAAAAATTCATGGATGAGCAGAATATCAACTTTGGACAAATGAAGCCATATATGCAGGAAATGCATCCTGATTTGAGCACTAAAGATCTTGAGGATATGTATAAAGGGATGCATGGCACGGGTGGCTCATCTAACAGCCGGAATTTCCAGGGTATGGGGAACATGGGCTTATAAAATCTTACCGAGGGCCGGATTTTCGGCCCTTAATACCAAAATTCAGGAGGAATGGAACAATGTTTACGCTGTTGATCTTGGCAATAGGTTTTTACCTTTACAAAACAGGCGATTTACAAAAATTCTTTAGGAAGATGGGTACTCACGTTCCAGATCATAACTCAGCCAGACAAATCATTGATTTGAGGTATGCTGCAGGCAAGATTACCGAAGAAGAATACGTTAAACTGAAAAATCTCATTTAATATAAAGGAGTAATGACAAATGATGAACGGTCACATGGGTTCTTTTATAAATGGATATGGATATAGCGGTCCATCCGGCTTCACCCAGTTTGGAATGATGCCATATTTTAACTCGTCTACTTTAATTTTCCTTGTTCTAATTGCAATTGGAGTATATTTTCTGATGAAAAACCAGTCTTTATCCAAGGCGAATTCTGGGAGTATCAAATCAATAGAAGCCGAAGAAATGGCAAAGTTAAGATACGCAAGAGGAGAGATCACCTTAGAAGAATTCCAGCAAATTTTGTTAACGATTAAATCGTAATAGAGGTGAATGAAGTGATTACTCTTATATTAGCAACCATAGTCTTCTATTATTTATTGAGGACTGGAGATCTGTTCAGACTGATCAAGATGACAAGGAAGCTGATTGTTGATCTTATGTACTCTTTCAAAAAGCAGAAGCAAGATTCAATACAAAAGGCATCTCCTGCTGAAACCCTGAAACTTCGTTATGTCAAAGGCGAAATTTCTCAAAGTGAATATGAAATGATTTCTAAAAACCTATTCTAAAAGAAAGCTGCCAAACGGCAGCTTTCTTTTCATCAGTTTTAATGACTGTTTTTAGAAAAGCGAAACAAATCCCCAACCTGCTGTTGCAAACAGAGTGATGAGTCCTAGTGTCAGGCCAATTAGTTGTCGGTTTCCCTTTTTCTGTTGATTTAAATATTCTTTGTAATCGATCTCCCCGCTAGCAAACTTGAGTCCGATTTCATCTGGCTCAATTCGGTACAGATTACCACCCTTATCAGCCAGTACGATTTTTGAAATCACTCCGTGGTTCTCAGCTGGAAAGGGTTGGCCTGCTTCAATGGCAAATCTGCCTTCCCCGATCAATTCAATATGCAACGGGCGATATATTGTGAACTGAACGATTTGTTCCGCGATATGGTATGATATTTGGTCGATATTATGATGAGAAACACACATTTTTTTCACCTCACTAAAATTATATTATAAAGGTTCAAAAAAGGAACTAGAAATATCTTTATTCATTCTTTGTGCACAGTTTGCCAGTATAATGGTCACTAATCCGTAATCAGAGAGGATGGTTTCATTGAATCAGGAATTAAATGAGAAAATAAAAAAAAGATACAACCGAGTTTCAAAAATTTATGACACAATGGATAAGATGATTCGTGAAGATTGGAGGAGGGACCTACTGGCTGGCGCTTATGGTGATGTACTGGAAGCAGGGGTAGGGACTGGGGCGAATCTATCTTATTATCCGAGTAGTATTAAATCCCTGATTGGAGTGGATTTCAGCAGCGATATGTTAAAGTATGCAAAACAGAAAGCTTCTCAGCTTAATGCGCCTTATAAAATGGAACTAATAGAGGGAGACATCCAGGAACTGCCCTTTCCGGACAACAGCTTTGATACGGTAGTATCTACCTGTGTGTTTTGCTCTGTACCAGACCCGGTTGTGGGTCTAGGAGAACTGAGAAGAGTTTGCAAATCGGACGGACAGATTCTCATGCTTGAGCATATGAGAAGCGAAAACCAGGCGGCAGGACTTGTAATGGATTTACTGAATCCAGTAACAGTGCGAATGTGGGGAGCAAATATAAACCGGGAGACAATGGCAAACATTAAATCAGCAGGATTGTCAGTTGTTGGCGAAGAAAGACTAATGGGGTCAATAATGAGAAGACTGTTACTTTCTCCAAATAAATAGATCTATGTAACAAAAAACGGTTCAAGAACAGAACCGTTTTTTTGTTTGGTGTTTCTAATTTTTTTCGACTTATTCTCAATTGACTATTTGTGTTAGGAAAGCGAAATTCACCAATAAATAGGATATGCCATTCCTGCTAAAAGGTAAGCATAGTATAGAACATGACAGTAGAATTGTCATTTCTGTGTCTGTCGAGGTTGAATCTGAAGTATTATTCCTTTTAATATACGTTAGTGTTTCAGCGTGGACCTACAATCAAATTTTCTTAAGGCGGATTTTGTTGTTGGAGTTCACTTCCATTTCCAGGAGATTTTCTCCTTCCCAGTTTAGCAGTTTACGTAGTTCACAGGGTATCGTTAAGTTACCATTATATAGTGTTGCCTGATTTAAGTATTTATCTTCGTGGTCTTTCTCAATCACGATAGTGTCTTTTTCGTTATAAATATAAAGCACGTGACCATCTTCAATTCCGAGTTCTTGTGTCACTTTCTTCGGTATGATGATTTGGCCATTATTATAAAGTTTCCTGATTAGCATAACTTCTCACTCCAATTAAGGATTTCCACTCTGTGATTTTTACAAAGTTTTATTAACCTATGGTATCGAATAAATGAGAAGAAAGTATGCAGGAAGTTGATGCATATAAAAAATTCCGGTATTTATTAAGGAAAGTTTATTTAAAGTTGAGAAGAATGATTAAATATCCATAGTTATTGCACAAAGATCCTCTAACATGTAGGTGGTTACTTCTTAACCCCCTCGAAGAAACGGTCCGCATACAGCCGTTTCTTCATTTATAATCAGCTAGCAATATTCTATATTTCCAGCTAATGCCGATTAAGGGAAAAACAATGTTCTTTGTTCCCCTCCATACAAAATCCATAAATACAAGGTATGATGACAGAGAATGACATAGAAGAGGTGAAATAGATGGGAAACTTTGAACCAATTAATCGAATAGCATTGGAATTAGGCCCTATCACTATTTATTGGTACGGCATAATTATCGGCTTTGGGATTTTCTTAGGATGGTTACTCGCTACAAAAGAAGCAAAAAGAAGAGGGTTGCAACAGGATGTCTTTTCAGATTTGCTTCTTTGGGCGATTCCAATTTCTCTCCTTAGTGCTCGGTTATATTACGTATTATTCAAACTAGATTACTATTTGGATAATCCAGGACAGATTCTAGCAATCTGGGAAGGCGGCATCGCCATCCATGGAGGATTGATCGGTGCGGTAGCAACCTCGATAGTGTATGCACGAAAAAAAGAAATTTCTTTCTGGCAGCTCGCTGACATAGCTGCTCCTAGTATTATTCTCGGGCAGGCCATTGGTCGATGGGGAAACTTCATGAACCAGGAAGCGCATGGAACAGAGGTGACAAGAACCTTTCTTGAAGATTTAATGCTTCCAGACTGGATTATTAACCAGATGTATATAGATGGAGCGTATTACCACCCAACCTTTTTGTATGAATCTTTATGGAATCTTTCAGGTTTTTTTGTACTCCTTGCCATCAGAAAGTTCGGAGTCAAGCGGGGAGAAGTTTTCCTTTCTTATCTCATTTGGTATTCAGTAGGCAGGTTTTTTGTGGAGGGATTGAGGACAGACAGTCTAATGGTAACTGATGAACTAAGAATTGCACAGGTCATTTCCCTGGCTTTAATTGGTCTTTCTTTGTTCCTCATCTGGTATCTAAGGCAAAAGCGATTGGCAAACCGGTTTTACAAAGAAGGTATGAATGACAAATAACTTTCCCATTTAACCTCGGACCTTCTAAGAAGATCCGAGGTTTTGTATATTGTTATTTATTCTTTTTATACTGTCAGCCTATTAAAAGGTAATTTACCAAGGGAATGTAGACTTCCGTTCGATATCATTTCAAATTAGCTGAATTCAATTCACTAACATTACTTTTTTAGCTTTGATTACTCGATATCCTAGTTGTTCCGCGAACTTAACCATCAATTTATTATGATAATCCAGGGTCTCATCCTCTATTTGGGCACTTTTCCAACTATCCTCCAAAAGAAATTCATCATTTAGCATAATCTCCAATTCCTCATGAATTGAACGACTTTTTATAATTTCTAGCTGCTCAAACCCACAGTTTTTAATTAAGGGAATCCATTCCAACTCAGTTGGCAATAATGAACAGCCATAAAAACTTTTAATGATTAATTCATCGGTTTCATTTATATTGCTTACCTTGTTAATTTTGGGAAGCTTACGATTTTCCTACCCTCGATTTTAGGTTAGCGGGAGAATGATCTCTTTACACAACATCTGAAAAAGGCACAGTAACCCTTGAGATTAACTGCGCCTTATTCAAGACCGAATTTTATTCCACTTTAAATTGGCCCATCATACCTGCATCTTCATGTTCAAGGATATGACAGTGGTACATGAAGATTCCAGGATACTTGAAAGTAGCAATCGCCCTGACCTTCTCCCCTGGATACACTAGGATAGTGTCCTTCCAGCCGGATTCATTTGCTGGAGGCTGTTTGCCGTCTCGGTCAAGAATTTGGAATTGTACTCCATGAGCATGGAATGGATGGGCCATTCCCCCCATCATCCCAGTACTTTCATTGGAGATTTCCCAGATTTCTGTAGTATTTAAGGTTAAATATTCATCCATCCGGTCCATATCCATTTGTTTGCCATTTATATTGACATTGCTTCCCATTCCTTGGAAAATAAATTTTCTAGTTTTTACTACCTTTGATGAATCTATTCTTTCAATTATTGCAAGTTGGTTTGGTATATTAAAGTCTTTTTGTTTTTTACCAGTTACCATAAATTTCATGAATTCAGTACCTTGATTTGTTAGTTCGATCGTACCGCCATCTTTAAACATTGAGAAATCCACTATGATTTCAGCTCTTTCCCCTGGGCTGAGCACTAGTTTTGTCATCTCAACAGGCTGTTCAAGCAACCCCCCATCGCTAGCTACTTGATAGAAGTTTTGGTTATTGCTAAAAAGCAATTCATAAATCCTGGCATTTGATCCGTTCAGCAAACGAAAGCGCATTTTGCCTCTTGGTACCTCAAGATAAGGGTTAACAGCTCCGTTAACAAGAATGGTTCCTCCCTGAAGGCCCATCATAACGTCATGCATGCCCAGTCTATATTCAAACCTTCCATTTGCGTCCAGCTTCTTATCCTGGATCACAAGCGGAATGTCGTTGACGCCATACTCATTTGGGAGGTTCAGATTATCTGAAAAATCATCATCTACATAAAACAAACCAGCGAGTCCTTTATAAACTTGCTCTCCAGTTTTATGGAGCAAGTGCGGATGAAACCATAATGTTGAAGCAGGCTGTGTGACCGTAAACTTTGGATTCCAGGTTTCACCTGGCCTAATCCGTGAGTGAGGACCACCATCGTTTTCCCCGTCTACTTCAAGCCCGTGCCAGTGGACTGTTGTCTCTTCATTGAGGTTGTTTTTGACTTTTATCGAAACCTCATCACCCTTTCTGACTCTAATGACAGGGCCGAGATAATTTCCATTGTAACCATAAGTGTCTGTCTCTTTCCCCTTGATAAATTCTGTTTTAGCTATTTGAGCTGAAAGCTGAAACTCGGCTTTACTTGGGATCGAACTCATATTTTTAAGGAGCGGAGGAACAGGTAAAGGAGTGCCGCCGCTGAATGGAACTCCACTACTATCATTTCCATTCATCATTTCATTGTTATTAAAAATTTTATTTACTCCAACAGGAACAAGAGAAATAGCTGCTAATCCTGCGGCTCCCTTTAAGGAATAAGAGAGAAATTTTCTTCTATTGTATTTATCCATTAAAGCTGTACCTCCTTATCAAATTCCACTGAATTTTAAATCGGTGGGGGGTATTTTTGTATTTTAATATGAATATATGCAAAAAGTATGTAGAGTTAATTACTATGTATTCTGATAATTGATCACTCCGGTTTTTCGCAGGGTAACTGTGGTGAACTGCTTTTTTGTTTTCTACATATTTTCTACATGATTTGCTTTTATATTTTATGCATAGAAACAAACAACTCATCATGAAAGGAAGGAGGGATTCCGATGTGGGGACCGGGTTTTGCATCTGCTGGCTGCGGACCGATTGTGGTTTATCGGTTTGCTGCTGGCTGGCTTCCTGAGCTACTTGCTGATGATAAACAAGAAGGGACCGGATCAGACAATTCGTTCTGATTCCAGTGAAGCGATGGAACAATTGAAAACGAGGCTTGCACAAGGGGAAATCACCCTGGAAGAGTACCAGAAAATGAAGGAAACACTCTTAAAATAATCGCTTTACCTCCATACTTCTACATCTTTCTGATAGAGAATGAAAGTATAAAGAAATGGAAAGGAGAGAAGGAAATGATGATGGGACCAGGTTACTTTGGAGGCTTTGGGATGGGAGGTGGATCACTGATGATGCTAGTTGTGTTCCTGGCAATCGGCTATCTATTATATCTTGCATTCAACCAGAACAGAGGAAACAGCCAAACGCTTAGCCGTCAGTCGATGAGCAGTGAAGCACTTGAGCTCGCCAAGGGCAAATTGGCCCGAGGTGAAATCACTGTCGAGGAATTCGAACAAATTAAAACAAACTTACTATAAAAACGTTAAATAAGGAGTGTTTTTACAATGATGAAAAAGACAATCATTACCGGAGCATTGGCAGCTGCCCTGATCGCGACGGGAGGCACGGGGCTTTATATGGCATCAGCGAAGGAAAACCCTGCAGGGCCTTTCGTTTATATGAAGCAGCAAGGAATTAATTTTAGCAATATGTCCAGCATCATGGGTGAGGGCAACTTTGAAGACATGCAGAAGTTCATGGGAGAACAGGGTGTCGATCTTGAAGAAATGAACCAGATGATGGAATCTGGGAATTTTGAGGATATGCAAAAATACATGGATGAGCAGAATATCAACTTTGGGCAGATGAGGCCATATATGCAGGAAATGCACCCGGAATTGAGCAATCAGGATATCGAGGAAATGTATAAAGGCATGCATGGGACGGAGGAGCGGCCAATAGCCGGAATTTCCAGGGCATGGGAACTACAGGACTATAAACATACAGGCCGGTCTGATCCGGCCTCCAATTAAAAAATTTGAGGGAGGAGGAATGGAACGATGTTTGCGCTATTGCTCCTGGCAATCGGTTTTTACCTGTACAAGACAGGCGATTTGCAAAAATTCTTTGGAAAATCGGATTCGCAGTATACAGGAGATGATCAAGCAAGAAAGATTATTGATCTAAGGTATGCTGCCGGAAAAATTTCTGAAGAAGAGTATGCTAAACTGAAAAACCTAATTTAATAATAGTAGGAAGGAGTAGATGATCATGATGGGCGGACATATGGGTTCTTTTGTAAATGGTTATGGGTTCAATGGTCATTCCGGCTACAGTCAGTTTGGAATGATGCCATATTTCAACTTCACGACACTGATTTTCCTTTCGCTGATTGCAGTTGGAGTCTATCTTTTTTTCAAAAACCGGACAGCCACCAATCCAAATCCGGGGAATACCCAGGCAATTGAAGCGGAAGAAATGGCAAAGCTGAGATACGCCAGAGGGGAAATCACCTTTGAGGAATTCCAGCAAATATTGAGAACCATCCGATCCTGATAGAGACGATATGAAGCGATAAACCTTGTATTAATGGCCATAATACTTGTTATATTTCAAGAGGTAGAATGATTGTCAGAAAGAATGGATTCTCCTGATAAATAGTCTTTTCAAAATAAAAAACGGTTTAAATCTGAACCGTTTTTTTGTATGGTGAGTTTTATTCTGGCTTCTTTCCTGCGCTGTCATCCGGTGTAAAGGATGGATTGAATCCTTCATATTTAAAAGATTGATCATTCCTGAAGAAGCATGGTGAAGGTCGTGGCAGTGGAACAGCCAGTTTCCGGGATTGTCGGCTGCAAATGCTACTACATATTCATCACCCGGTTTAAGATTGAATGTATCCTTGATAATCGGCGAAGCCTCCACTGGTTTTTCATTTTTGCTTAATACCTGGAAAAAATGGCCGTGCAGGTACATTGGATGGTCATTCATCAATGAGTTGTTGACTAGTTTAACCAGTACTTTATCGCATTTTTTCACGTTGATGTTGTCAGTAATAGGGAATGATTTGCCGTTGAGGGTAAAAACCATTCCCTCAGTGTTCAAATCCATGGTGTACTCAAGGTCGTACTTCTGGTAGTGTGAACTTGCTTTTTGCTTCGGTTCCGTACACCGGAAGATTTCCTGCTGGTCTGATTTAGTAACGAAACTAAAACTAAAATGGTTAGTGATTTATGACATAGAAAAAGTGGTTGATGGCATCGTCTTAAAACACTACTTAATAACGAATAATTAAGTAATCAACTTTCAATTCTACGATTAACTTTATACCCATACGGGATTAGTTAGAGTAGATCAGGAAAGGAGTGTAGTGTAGTTTATGATGAATGGTGGCGGACCCGGTAATGGGATGGGAACAGGATTTTTTGGTCCAGGAATAATGGGAATACTGCTGGTTATTATAGTCATTGCGGTTATTGCTGTGGCCATTGTGTTTTTTAAGAACAAGTCAAATCATAATACAGCCAACACTGACGGCAATAACTCACTGGGGACATTGAAAGAAAGACTTGCGAGAGGAGAAATTTCAGAAGAAGAGTACGATCGTTTAAAACAAAAATTAGAGCAGTAACAGATTTCTTGGATGGTGCGTCTTAGGATCCTCTCCTCACCGTCTCACACCTGAAGGCTACCCTCTGAACGAAAAGCAACAAGCACGGAAATATACTGTCTTAAGCGGCACGAGCCGCTTTTTTTATTTTTAATCTTTACCAATACTCATCAGTGGAAAATTCCTCAGTCTCAACAAAATCTCCATACCTTTTATTTATAATGATATTTAATTTACAGTAGGAGGGGACGGCATGTTGTATAACAAAGAAATAGTAAATCGACTTAAGAGAATTGAGGGCCAAATCAGGGGGATTAGTAAAATGATGGAAGCAGAAAAAGCATGTGCTGATGTTGTGAACCAATTGTCCTCTATTCGAAGTTCCACAGGTAGAGCAATAGCCTATATTGTCGCAAACGAACTCCAAAATTCTCTCACAAAGGACAAAAACTCCATAAAGGAAGAGTATAGTGCAGTAGATGATGCTGTAAATATGTTAGTAAAAAGTTCATAGATTTCTGCACAATTGGAAATCAATCAGTGAAATGATAAACTTACACTCCTTTTGTCAGGGGTGCATTCGCTTAGATAAAGACGACATTAGTATAAATTTCTCAGTCATAATCTTTGTGAAATTATTTGGTATTGTTTGATCAAAAACATGGAGGTGGAAATACATGTTGAATCGCCGGAAGTTTTTGGGGAAGTCTCTAAAAGGGACAGCAGGGATTTTGGCCCTTTCCTTCATGCCAGCAGGTTTAAGTGCCTGTAGTAAAGAGGAAAGCAATATTGACACCAGTTCTATGGCAAGTATTGGTCCTTTAAACGAATTGGAGAAAGGACCTTATCCAAAGAAAGTTTCTTATAAAGTAACAGTCCAGGATGGGTGGACAGAACAAAATCTGGAGGGTTTTGTTTATTTGAACAAAACGAAGGAAAATGAATTTTTAATTATGTCTCCAGTATGTACTCATCTAGGTTGCATCGCAGGTGAAGCGGAAGAAAGTAAAGTAACGGAAGGAATTGAATTCTATTGTCCTTGTCATGGAGGAGAATACGACGAACATGGAATTAATATTGGAGGACCACCGCCAAGGCCGTTGGACGTTTTTGAAGGATTTGTTAAGGATAACGAAGTTTATATTCCAATATTAAGTCCGACTAAAAGAACTAAATAAAAACCCTTTATTTTTTTATTTACGGTTTACTTCCGAGGTGCAAACAAGTAAATAACAAGGCAAATCGCACGGGTATTAACATTGAAATTCACCGTGCGAATTTTCTTATTAAATCAATGGTTTTTAATATATTTATTTAAAATCGCCCATCAATTCTCAGGTCATTTCTCAATGTGGAAATAATTATTGGAGGGTATGTGATTTTGTTGTGATTTGGTAAGTGGAATGTATGGAAATTGTGAAGGTGTTTGGATATTTATGTTAAAATTGAAATAAGACTAACGAAGACTTTGTGAAATAATGTACTTAAAGTAACGGGCAGTAATGTTGAAGAAGGATTGACATCGTAAGGAGTCGAATATTATCGGTATCATTATATTTAAGAAGGAGTTGCTATGCCAGCTCCTTCTTTTTGCTATAGAGGCCGTTAAAAAAATATAAAAAAAATAATAAAATAAACCAAAACCTTTTTCTAACCTACACGTCTAAGATTTAAGTGAATTAACAAGGAGAGAAATTAGATGGCTGACTACAGGGAAGAGGATATTCATGAGTGGTACAATCTGTATCATCAAACAATTTTTAAATTTATTTTTATGCTTACAAAAGATTATCAGCAAGCTGAGGATTTAACTCAGGAAACATTTTTTAAGGCCTATAAATATCATCATACTTTCAAAGGAGATTCTAGCGAAAAAACATGGTTGTTCAGTATCGCTCATAATGTGACTGTTGACCACATGAGAAAACAAAAGCCAATTCGCTTTTTTAAAGAGTTATTCCAACCTCAAATTGACATTAAACTATTGCCAGAAAATGTGGTCCAGCTTAAAGAAAGTTCAAAGGAAATTCACGAAGCACTAAGGGCACTTAAACAATCCCATCGGGAAGTTATCATCCTTAGAAAGATCAAGGGTTTTTCAATTACCGAAACAGCAGAAATATTGAATTGTTCGGAAAGTAAAGTTAAGTCCACATTGCATCGTGGAATGTTAGCTTTGGAAAAAAGATTAATTAAGGAGTCGGGGTTAAATGAACATACAAAGTGAATTGAACACTTATAATCGTGCTCTTCAGAAAGTAGAATATGATTTGGAATGGAGTCAGGAGCAAGCCGATTTAGTAAGGAGAAAACTGGAGAGGCAAATTTATAAGGAAAAGATTAAATCTCGAGCTTTCAAGATTTTCGGTTACGTATCATCTATAAGTATCACTTTTTCTCTTCTTTTTTTGCTAATTATTCAATTGGGGAATGAAGATTCATTTGTCTCAGGAATGCTATCAAATAAAGAAAAGCTGTATACAATGGAAGTGATTAACGGGAAAGAGACACCGATTTTAACCGAAAAAGGGATGGAATATGTCGTTTATCCAATGGATGCCTACAAGGAGATTAATACTATCTCAGGAGAACCACTTCTTGCAGTATCTGTTGAAAATATAGGTAGTAAAGAACAAGTATTTACACAGGCCTTTTACCCGACTTCAGAAGGAAGGTTTATTTCCGTACATTATACAAAGAATGAAACGGGATCAGTTGAAGAAAGGAGTAAGTATTTCTTTCCCGAACATCCCCTCTACGGAACAAAAGTCACAGAAATAAATGTTTCAGGTCAACGGGCATTTCTACATGAACCTACAACAGAATATGGATCAGCTGCGTTATATATCGTTACCAAAAATTATGTATACTATATGACTAATCAGGGGTTGTTGAATAAAAAGCAGGGTGATTCTGAAGAGTTAGTCAGACTTGCCAACTTGTTTAACTTTGAGGTTGAAAGATAAAGGTTACATTTTAGTATTTATTATCTGCTTAAATAATTGCCGATGCATTGGAGTATAAATTAATTCTGTGAGTTAACAGGACTATAAAAGTTTGTGAACCATTATAATTTAAGGTAAGGGTGCTTTGATCCAAGAAGGATTAAGGCACCTTTTTGTTGAATTTCTTATTGAGCTCCCTCAGTTAAATAAGA